>JBAZEV010000013.1:0-32435 GCA_041653695.1 Bathyarchaeia archaeon | reverse complement strand
TACTCTACATCGAAGACGTTCTTTACACAGTCTCAGACCAAATGGTGAAACTGAACAGCTTAGAAAGCTTGGCTCCGCTTACGGAAATCCAACTTTCCTAAGCTTCCCCAATTTTTGTTTTTTTTTCATAGAATTTTTCAGCAAAAAATAGAGTTTATTTTAGCCGAAGTACACACATGTTAAACATGTGAATGACGGCGACGAAGAATGGTTACAGAAATAAAAATCGACTACGACAAGTGCACAGCATGCAAGAAATGTATTAAGGCATGCAGTTTTGGTGTTCTGGAGTGGCTTGAAGACCAGCCAATCATTATAAACGCAGGTAACTGTTCGGGTTGTTTAGATTGCAAATCAATCTGTCCAGTCAACGCCATTAGTGTGAAAGAAAAATAGTTTCGGTAACTGTTTTAGTTAGAAACAAAAAAAATTGTTATGAACCAACAAAAAATGGTGGACAAGAAAAGAACAAACACCCAAAAGGCGGTGCAGGTTCATTTCGGTCCAAGTTCTACGTGTTTACTGTTTACATGGGAGGATTGACCTGTATTTGAACCACAAACTTTGCCCAAACGTTGCCTGATGTGATTAAGCCTTCAGGTCCAACAACTGTAATTCTTAGTAGCCCAACGTCGTCAGCATGCAGTGGTGCTCCATCCATGTAGTAAGCAACAATAACAGTTAATGTTTCATTAGCCTGAACTGGGTTTCCGCTTGCGTCGTATGTGGCGATGTCGTTTCCGTATAGTTGTTCGTAACTGATAATTGAGGTATAACCGTCTGAGGCGGTAACTGTGAGTATGTCACCGCTTGATACGCCGCCAACTAAATCTAACAAAGTCAATAGGGGAACACCCGTATAGGTACCAATGTTTTTGATTGAACCACTACTGGAACGGGTTCCACCGTCGGCAGTGTAAGATTCAAGACCAGCAATATCAGTTGCATGCAATACTAATTCAGTTCCATTGGCAGATACAATTGTTAAGCTCAGCTCTGAAGAAAGAGGCAATATCTGAATCTGTGCAACAGTTTTGACTGATTCCTTTTTGGTAAGCTCAGACCCAGTGAGTTTTAGAGGCCAACTGGATTCAGTTAATACTTCCCCGTCAACAGTGTTTGCCAGAATAATGTTTGAGTTATCGTCAACGCGTGTGCCATCAAGTATAGTGGTGTAGCCGTCTGCAGCAATTACTTTAACAACATAACCCGCCGCCAAATAAGTACTGTTAAGAACTCCAGTGCTTTCAGCCCAGTCCACGATACGGCTTAAAGTAGTACCAGCCCATACGGCGTTGTCTGAATCAGTCCAAGATGCACCAGATTGACTGGCTATTAGCTCAAACTGTGTCCGAGACATCGTTAGTGAGGTTGTGCCATTGATAACAAATCCCCAATCTTCAACTGGTGTTGGTTCGTCATCTCCGTTGTCAGGAACGACCGGCTGTGAACCTAATACAATGTCAATTTGAACGATGTTCTTTATGCGTTCATTGGAAGCAAGGTCTGCACCAACAAGAGACAAAGGCCAAGAGGTTCCAGCAAGTGTTTCACCATTCAGTTTTGAAGCAACAATGATGTTATCGTTTTGTTCCACGCGGCTGCCGTCTATTGTAACAGAGTAATCGTCACCCGCAGTTACAGTAACAGAGTAACCAGCATCAATAGATTGCTGAGTTACACCACCGTTATCAACGCACCACGAAATCCACTGCCACAAGGTGGTACCAGTCCAAACGTCGCCGTCGTTATCGGTCCAGTTCAGTTCAAATTGGCCAAGGTCTGCGGTTAAGGTTTCTTGGTCCATGATTAAGGATGAGGTTGCATTAACAAGAACAGCCCATTCGTTGACATCTGAAGTGACTTCTATGCTGGATACATATTTTATCCACAGGTTTCCGTTAGTAACTAAACCTTCAGGACCTACAATAGCAATTCTTAGAGGTCCGTCATTTGAAGACAATGTTTCGCCGTCACAGAGGTAGCTGACAATCAGGGTTAGGTCTTTAGTTGACGCTTTTTCTACTGCGGTGTCGGGGTCGTATGTGTTGTAACCAATGCCGTTCACTTGGTCATATGTGTAAACTGCTGAATATCCATCGGATGCGGTAATTGTTAATGTTGCGTCGCTTGGAATACCTCCAACCAAGTCCAAAAGTGTTGTAACGGGTACACCAGTAAAGTCTCCAACAACTGAAATTATTCCGCCGCTGGTTTTGATGCCACCAGATAAAGTAACGGGGTCAAGTTCAAGCAACGTGTTTTCATCAAAAACTTGTTGCTCGCCATTGGCACCTATCACCGTTAATGTGAAGGGTGAAAGAACAACAGTTGAGTCGTTTGGATTTGATTCATTATTTGGAATTAAAAGTTGCCATGCAGCAACAGATGCTACAATGACAATAATTATGGCTGCAAGAGCTAGAATTTTTTTGTTCATACACAAATTCACCTTTTGCTATGTCCACACCGAGCCGATATGCGCATAAAAATATTTCGGCTTTTCAAGAAAAAAAGAGCCAAAACAAATCAGAAATAAACATACATAAATAAAAACGCCAAAATTTTGGAGAACAAGTCATTTTCCATCAACAAATTAACTGCGACGAAAACGGCGGTACACCAAAATCAATACAACCACAACAATAAACACTACTGCACCCAAAACAGCAACAGCCCAAAAATCGGTAAAATCAGGTTCTTCCACGGGCAGGTCATAGTTATAGAACTGGGTAGTTAACGTGAACTGGTTATTTTGGTCATCCAAGAAGTAGTTCGCATACAAAACATATGTTTGGACATAAATTTTGCCAGCGACCAAATCAAACGACAAAATCCGTAGGCTAGCAGCACCCAGTTGCTCGTTATCGTCTTGGCGGTTAAACATCAACTCGTCTCGGTCACCAACTTTTGTTCTGCTACCAGAAGCGGGGTGATGGTGCGCACTTAAAGTCAAAAAGACGTTACCGTGTGTGTCTAACACGTTAGCTTTGAAGTCAAGCGGCCATTTCGCAGCAGCGGTACCTCTGACACTGTAACCAGCGGTTGTATTCAAGTAAGAATGTGCCCCAACAATAGCATGTGATTCAGGGTAAGAATCCAGCAAGTTGTTGGCCCAATCTAAGACTTCACTGCTTGCCTCGTATTCGATGTTTAACACCAAAAACGTCCAGTTGTCAACACTGAACTGAACAGCAGTATTCTGCCCGTCAACGACATCTCCAATCCAGTAAGGTTTATACTCCAAGACCTCGGGGTTAAAAGCATGATACTGGTCTCCTATCCAGCAGGTGCTGTTATAGTCATGGTTTCCGGCGTTCCAACAGTACGGAACATCAGCGTCTAACAGGATACTCATGGACCTGTTTGCGTTTTCCCATTGAGTGCGGTTGCCCTCATCCTCGATGATGTCGCCTGTGTGGATTACCATTTTGAGTTTGTATTGTTCGGCATGGTTTACTATCCAGCGGCAGAGGCTGTCGTAGTATGTTGGGTAGCTTTCCGAAAGGTACTGGGTGTCGGTTATCCAGATTACAGAAAAGTTTGCACCCGAAGGCATAGCATACAGGGAGGGTGAAACCGAAAACGTTTGGTCGGATTGTTCAGCAAAGCAGGCAGGTTGGGCCAAAGACAAAGTAGCGACCAGCAACAGAACAAAAAGCCCAAAGGTTAACCACGATTTTTTCAACGTTTCTCAGGCCACACGTTTAATATTCTTAGGGTGTAACGAAAACTTATTACTTTGGTTAACGTTATTGCTAATAAAATATATCGGTCAAAATTATCAAAAGCCATCGTAGAAGGGACAAAGAATAAACAAAACCACAAAAACAGCAACCACAGTCGCCGTTTTGGCAATAGTTATCGTTGCAGCAGTCGTTATAGCAGTCCAGTTTATTCAACCAAACGCAAACGTTCTACCCGACGGGGCACCCCCACAATGGGAGGTTACCATATCAGGTGACGTTGAACAGGAAAAATCGTTTTCGCTTGATGAGATCTCCAAAATGCCCTTAACAACAGTGGTCAGAAAAGTTGACGACCAAAACGTAACATACAAAGGAGTAACGCTTTACGAGTTCTGCAACCAAACAGGCGTTCTATGGGATGCAGGACCAATCAACGTAATCTCAAAAAGTGGGCAACAGGCCACACTGAACATTTTCCAAGCATGGAACAGCACAGTCTACCCATACTTTCAGGACAGCAACAGGATAATGCTGGTTTTCATAAAAGACAGCCAATGGATGACCGAACAAACAGGCGGACCAGTACAGTTGGTTGCACCATATTTTTCTGAGGACTACCAAATCGAGCATGTCTCCGAGGTGAATGTTGACTTGTGGACGGTGTCTGTGTCTGGTTTGGTTGGCAACCCGATTACAGTTAGCAGCAAGAACATGTCGTTAATCCAAGAAGCTACGATTGAAGGCGAATTTGTTCCAGGAGGCGGCGGAAAACGAACATCAAACTGGACGGGTTTGTCACTAAGTGACATGCTTCAAGTAACCAATATCTCGTCCAGAGCACATAGAATTTTGGTTGTGGCGATTGATGGTTATTCAAAGAGTTATACGCTTCAAGAAATGGCGGATGCCCAGATGCTTGTTGGATACAAAGAAAACGGTGCTCCAATCTTACATGACCAAGGTGGACCTTTCAGGTTATTTTGTTTGTCTGATAAATACAAGTGGGGACAGTTCTGGGTCAAGTTCGTTACTGAAATAGTTGTGTACTAACAGTTTATGGTTTAGACTGGTTTCTCAATTACACAAAATGGGGAACCAGCAACACCAGTCCGAGTTTACTGCTCAGTTATATTATCCAGAACCGGAAATCCAACCAGCTTTATTTGGGTTGAACATGCGTTGCATTGGATGATTAACTCTTCCAAGATTTCGCCGTTTACTTTTTCTTCAACGATTACGTAGACATCTTCGCTTTCGTCTTCAGGAGAAATAGTTACTCCACAGGTTGGGCAGACAAAATCGCCATTACCCTCAATTTTTGTTAAATCTATTACAGTCATTGAATTCTTGGTTTGTTTGCCTTTGGTTGCATCGGCTTCGGGCATATTTTGATTCCTCACGGCTTAGAGAAATTGAAAAAGGCAGTTCTGCCTTATTAATATGTAGGAAACAAGCATATGGGCATCTGAGAATACATGAGTTTTACAGAACTTGGACGATTTAACAAAACAATCGAAAAAAACACCAAAAAACGTGATGCAAACATGTTTCGGGGGATTAAACATTATATTTTGTTGGATATGGTGAACACTTCAAAAATGGTTTAATTTGGTAATATTGGTTCTCGGATGTAGATTTGAAGCGCTGTTTTTACTGGTGTCTATTGTGTTGGTTTTGTTTTAATTCTGATGTATGCGAATAACAGTATTGATCCAAGGATTGTTATTGCAATTATTGTTGGCACCAAAAAGACGGTTATGAAGTTTGTTTGGCTTATTTCTCCACCAACGGTTTCGTAATCGTATCCGTTTCCCCACACGTTATTTAGGAATGATAATGCGCATACGAGTAATAAGAGAGCGCTGATGGTTATTGTTGTTTTCCGCATTTTACCACACAGGTACCTCACATGTACGGTAGTTATATATTAGTTTTCCCACACAAAAACAACAGAACACCAATTGCAAGACAAAATCCAAAAAAACGTAAAAACAACATACCTACTATTGGTCTCCGCGTACATCCTGATAGCAGTCACACAATTAACCAACATAATCATCGCACTCACAGTTGGAAACAGTGCTGGAACATTTTTTGAATTCATAAACGCCTCAACAGACCGCACAGTCACATACATGCTAAGCATAGCAACAACGTTTTACATAATCGCAAAACTTCGAAAAACCACACCAACAATATTAGTATGCACATTTTTCCTCATCAGCTACTTCACATACGCACCATTAGTGGACCTGTTCTGGATAGTGTTCAGTTTAGTAGTGCTGACGTGGTTTCTTACTTTGCCTCAACCGTTTTCTGACACGAATAGAAAAAAAGCCGTTTCACAGGTTGCTGTGTACCTGATTTTGTTTTTAGCAGCCATCGAGGTTTTAGCATTAATCTGCTGGTTCAGTTTTCCTTTTGACCCCAAACTAAGCCAAGATGGAATCTGCAAATATTTTGTTGAACTGGAAACAAAAACATTCATCTTAACAGGTTCGCTTGCGCCAATTCTGGCAGTTCTTGTCCTGTTTTCTTGGATAACAAAACCCGTAATTCCACGCATCAACCTGCTAAATCGGCTTTTGTCGATAGTTACCCAAAATGGTAACATCGAAAAAACGGTTCACCCACACAAAAAATATCTGACACTTACCATTGTGGCTTGTGCATTAATAGTCTCGTTTCTGGTGGTGTTGTACCCTTTTTCTCCAGAATTAAATGCAAACATGAACCCAGTGGGTGTCGACTTTGAGTCATATCAAGATTGGTTAACAAAAACAGTGGGCAACAACTTTTTCCAAGCAGCAACAACATTCTTTTTTGAACGCACAGATCGCCCACTAAGCCTGATTTTCATATACATCATCAAATCAGTTACGGGGTTGTTAGCTTCAACAGTAGTCCAGTATTTTCCGTTAATTTTAGCCCCAGCACTAGTTTTGTCGGTTTACTTTTTTGTGCACGAAACAAAAAATGCCAACACAAGCCTGTTTGCAGCGTTTTTGGCGGCATCCTCGTTCCATATCATTGTTGAGTTATACGGATTTTTTTTATCAAACTGGATGGCTGTTATCGAGTTGTACCTGTTTATGGGGGTCTATTTTGGTGCGTTAAACAAAAAATCGGTTCCCCACATGGCCGCGGCTTGCCTATTTTCGGTTATGATTCTGTTCACGCACTCGTGGACATGGGGAATGGTCGTTGGCGTCCTTTTTTTGTATATGCTCCTCACAGCAATGAAACACAGAAAAAACTTGACAACAAACAAGTTCGAACTTTTATCAATAACTGCACTGATTCTGGTTAACCTATCTGTGTGCTTTGCCCGAAACGCTGTTTTAGGCGTGCCGTTAACAAACTTTGAAGCCGTAACGATTGCACAAAAAACGGTTTCTGTTCCCGCAGTTGCATCATTTGGAAACGACCTGTTTTACACATTTTTTAACACACACTACGGATTTTTTGTTAACCCAATGATTCTGGCATTATCTGCTATTGGTGCAGTTATTACAGTGCTTGGTGACAAATCTGAAAACCGTTACTTAACAGCTTGGCTGATGGGCTCAAGCATATTCCTTTTTTTAGCCGCAGGTTGGACAATAAAAAGCCGAATCCTGCTCAGTTTGCCGTTTCCATTTTTTGCTGCCATTGGTTTAGTGGCTTTAACTAAACTGGTTGATAGGCTCTTTGACCAGAACAAAACGGCACTTATCAAAAACATGACAATAACATATGTGATATTAATGGGCTTAAATTATGCCTTCAGGTGCGCGTTTGAAATGTCGCAGCTTGTATAGTACGGTTATGGAATGTAGTATTCAAGGATGCTGTCCCAGTTGGGGTCTGGTCCTAACAGTTTGTTTGTTTTTTGGGTTGCATCCCGCACAGATAAACCATCTAAATACAAATATTTTACAAGCTGCAAAGTCGCAGAATCAGAATGAGAAACTAACACACGTCCATCCCAAGAGATGAAACCAGCAGCACCTTGGTTGAAAAATTCGTCAATCAACATAGAGTCGCGGGTTCCATCGCATCCCATTACAACAACAAGGGTGTCGTTGAATTTTCCGGTCATGCACCTTCGGATGAACCCCCAGTTTACTGCAAAGACAGGGTTTGAGTCATCTGTTGCGTAGGCTTCTTTGACCAACTGGAAATATTGTTCATCCGTGTACTTTGACGCAGAATATGGTTCGCCGGTAAAAAGGTACAGGTCATTGTTATGTAATGCGCTGTGCATACGAAAAACTATCAAATCGTAACCTGATTGCAGGTTCTTTAAGAAGTCAACAGTTACATCTGAGCCCTGAAAAACGTCAACCTCAAAACCTGAATTAACCAAAGTTTGTTGCAATGAACCCGTAAACTGGTCGTTGGGAATCGTGAAATACAGAGCATCAACCAAAGCAGCCCGCAGCGAACAGTCAGGGGTTATTGTGTTGTTGTTTGCCGAGTTTGGTTGCGCAAAAAAATTGGTTACCAGATAATATGAGATAACAGCAACAATCAAAACAAGCACAAGAACCGTGACAATCAAATAGATTTTTCGCATTCGTTCCTTTTGTGCATACACATCACGTCTGATTCCCGTAGGCATTTTGTTCCCATTACCACCAGATATGCGGTCAACATGGGGTATTTATTGGGTTGAACCTAAAAAACTTGTGATAACAAACCACAATAAAACAAACAACCAAAAACATGCAACTGATTAAACAGATACGCGGCACAGCACCTCAATAATCTTTTTTCCAGTTGTGCCATCACCAAACGGGTTTTTCCAACCGCTGGTTTTATCTATCATCAGTTTTGCGCATTCAACAATTTTGTCTGGATTAGTTCCAGCCAACAGGTTAGCACCCACTTCAAGGGTTTCGGGACGTTCTGTGTTATCACGAAGAGTCACACATGGAACACCAAAAACGCAGGCTTCTTCTTGAACACCACCTGAATCCGTTAGAACCAGTTTTGCGTTACGTTCCAGTTGCAGAAAACCCAAAAAATCCACAGGGTCAACCAGCTTAACACCATCCGCGTTTATGCCAAACTGCGTCATCTGTTTTCGTGAACGGGGATGCACAGGGTAAACAACCTGAACACCGAGCTCTTCGTAAACACGTTTGATGCCGTGCATGATGTCTGTGAACCGTTCTTTGTTGTCCACGTTTTCTTGGCGGTGAACAGTAACCAAACAGTAACCCTTCGATGTTAAACCCAACAAATCCAAAACGTTACCAGAACCATCTTTTTGGGAACAGTTCCTGTAAAGTGCATCAACCACAGTGTTACCAACAACAAAAATGCCCTTTTCGTTAATGCCTTCATTCAACAGGTTCTTTTTGGAAACTTCAGTGGGCGCAAACAGGTAATCACTGCAGTGGTCAACCAATACGCGGTTAACCTCCTCGGGCATGGTTCGGTCAAAACTGCGCAACCCCGCTTCCACATGGGCAACCTTAATCCCAAGCTTCGCCGCGGCAAGACCACCCGCCAAAACGGTGTTTGTGTCACCCTCAACCAAGACTACATCGGGTTTGTCTGTTTCCAGAACATCTTCTATTGCAGTTAACATTTTTCCGGTCTGTTCACCCTGAGAACCAGAACCAACATCCAAGTTGTAGGTTGCTTTTGGTAACTTGAGAACCTCAAAAAACACTTTGTCCATGTTATACGAGTAATGCTGACCAGTATGCAAAACAGTGTAATCTAAATGCCGTTGCTCAAGCTCCTGAATAACAGGAGACATCTTGATTATTTCAGGGCGCGTCCCAAGGATTACACAGAACTTCATCAAACCAACAACTCAAACTAAAGTGTTAACTAGACAATTTAGGGTTTTTCAACAACACACAACATAAACAGGATAAAAAAATCTGCATCAACCAACGTTAACAAATATCAACAGACTTCGTCTGATATATCGCATTCGCGGCGTCCCGTATACCCTTTTGTTCTTCAATTGTAAGCCCATCAAAAATGGACCTGCCAATACATGCCCCACGCCCGAGCGGAACACCAACAGTAACAGGTTCAGGTATGCCCTCAAAACATGTAGGTGCAGCAACTGGAATCAGTTCATTTGTGTCTTTTACTATGGCTCGGACTATGTCCCTGAATGCGGCTGCTGGACCAAACTCGGTTCCGCCGATGTTGTCCACGATGAGTTTAGAAACAGACTTCACGTAATTGTCCAGGTCGGCTTTGCACAACGTTTTGCCAGACAATCCCAGATACTCCGCTAACGAAAGACCGTTAACTTTAACGGTTGACCATAAAATGATTGCATCTGTTCCATGTTCGCCACCAACAAAACCCTCAACAGATGAAACAGGAACACAAAGAGCCTCTGCCAACCCAGCGCGGAAACGCAGCGACTCAAGGTTGGTTCCGGTGCTTATCACAAAATCTGCGTCGGTATACTTTTTGCATATCATCGCCATTGCGTCAACGGGGTTAGTAATCACAACATACTTTGCGTCGCAGTTGTTTTCAACCGTGGACTGCGCGATTTGTTTCACGATTTGCCCGTTTTGAACCGCTAAATCCCTTCGGGTCATCTGTACTCCGGGTGTTCGCGGTTTTCCTGCAGAAACAAGGATTATGTCTGCGTCGGTTACGTCTTCATCTTGGTCACAGGATAATATTTCAACATCTAAACCGATGCTGGCGGTGACATGTTTTAGTTCTTCACCAAATGCTTTGGCAAGACCCAGCTTTGTATCGCACACGGTTAAAGTGTCAACTAATTCTGCACACAATATCGCGTAAGCTGTTGGGCGTCCTACACGTCCAGTTCCAATTTGGGCAATATGCAACGTTTTTGCTCCTTTCAAGTTTACGAAGAGTCTACTTAGATGTGCCCTTTCTCTGTTAAATATGCTCGCAGAGCTTCTTTCCAGTTGCGGGACTCAAGACCGTATTTTGGAAGTTTGACTGACGTTAACGCCGAAAACATTGGACGTTTTGCTTTGCCGTAGTTTGGGTCTGTTTTGGTTGGTTTCAAATCAGGCGTTAACCCAGTGAGTTGAAAAATGGTTTGGGCAAACTGGTACCATGAACAGTAACCGCTGTTTGTTGCATGAATTACACCAAAAGGCAGCTTAGACGCCAAAACACCACCCAAAACAGAAGCAGCATCCATGGTGTAGGTGGGACTCATATACATGTCATCCACAACGGATATGGGTTCACCCTTTTTTGCCTTAGTTATCATGGTTTCAACAAAGTTACCGCCTTTTCCGCTTGCACCTGCAACACCAAAAACGCTTGCTATCCGCAGAATGTAATGTTTTGGGTTCAGTTTCGTGTAAAACTCAGCAGCCAACTTCGAAATCCCATACGTATTGATTGGCAACGGAACATCCAACTCGGTGTAAGGCACTTTACTTGTCCCGTCAAAGACATAATCGCTGCTGATGTAAACATCTATAGCGCCTAACTCTTTGGTGACCTGTGCAACGTTTCGTGCGCCTAAACTGTTTACAGAAAACGTTTTCAGGGGTTCGTCTTCACATTGGTCAGTTTTGTGAAACGCCGCAGTGTTCACAACTACGTCGGGTTTGTGCTCTTTTAGAACCAAACAACTGTTGTAGTCTGAAACCTCGATTTCCTTGTGGGTAAGACAAACAACCTCGTGAGCGGCAACTAACGTTTTCACCAAATCTGTGCCAAGCTGACCAGTGGAACCGATGACAACTATTCTCATATCAGTACTCCGTTAAGCTCGGTGTCCCTTAGAAACTGGCGCATCTCCAACAGGTGCTTGTACCACTTCACGGTAATCACCCGCGGGTCATCAGGGTTCAAACGCCCATCTTTAAGGGCATCAAAAACGTTTCTTGCGCCCTCTTTAATTGTTGTTTGTGGAACATAACCAAGAACATCCCGGATTTTGCTGAAACTAACCTTGTAACTACGTGTATCAGAGTCGCCGTACCACTCGTAATTAAACGGCAAATCACACGCATCCGCAACAACATTAGCCAAATCAAAAATCTGCACATTCTGGTCATCCCGACCCACATTAAAGACCTGACCGCTTACAACTTCGGGCTCAGTTTCCAGCACCTTGATGAAAGCATTCGAAGTATCTTTAACATTCACAAAAGGACGCCACTGCTTACCATCACGCATAATCGGGATTTTGCCGTTACGGAAATACCCCAAAACCATACCGTTAATTGCTAAATCAAAACGCATACGATACGAAAAACCATAAACAGTAGCCTGTCGCAACACAGTAGCCGAAAAACAGTTGTCTGCCAAGGGCAGGATCTCTTTTTCAGCCAACACACTAGCCCGCGCATATGTGGTCAACGGGTTCAACGCAGACTCTTCGTCGATTAAGCCTTCTTGAAAACCGTAAACACTACATGTGCTGGCATACACATACTTTTTGGCACCACGCTTTTTTGCCAGATTCGCTACACGGACGCGTCCCTTGTAGTTTATTTCCAATGTTTTATCTTGGTCTAGCTCACCGCTGGGGTCGTTAGACAACGCCGCTAAATCAAAAACTGCATCGATACCGTTCAACAGGTCGGGGTTGAAGAATCGGACGTCACCTTTTACCAGCTTAACTTGGTCGGCTACGTCTTTTAGCGCGTCTGTTCCGAAGAAGAACCGGTCAAGGACAGTAACGTCGTAGCCTTTCTCCAAAAGAAGGCGAGTCAATACAGAGCCGATGTACCCGGCTCCGCCAGTAACTAAAACATTCATGGTATGTCACATTCTATTTGTGTGGTGCCCTAAACCAGTCCCAAGGCTTGCCCACGCGGGGGTCATTCTTGTTGCCGTTTATCTCCGTGGGAACTATGGTTTGGTCGTCCCAGTTTACACGCACCTCATCAGGGTTCTTGTAGTCATACAACCGGTTAACAAAATACACCAACAAAGAAGGCTCACTGCTCACAGTTTTTGTTCCATGCAGATACTGACCAGGAATCCTAACAACTGTAGGCTTTTTTTCGCTGGCAACAACCTCTGCCAGTTTACCGGTTTCTTCGTCGTATGCACAGATTTTCATTGCACCTTTCACAACAAGAAAATGGTCAATTTGTCCCCGCAGATGTTTATGCCATGCCCTGACAACGTTAGGGTAGCTGTAACTCAAGTTTATCTGCGAAACATTTTCGCCTTCAAGGAACTCTTTCCAGTCTGCACGCAGGGCTTCACTGAAGAACCCGCGTTCGTCAGGAAAGATGTTGATTTCGTAAGTTTTTACACCTTTAAGAGAATACTCTTTCATCATATTTCAACCTCCGAGTAGTCACCCACATGAAGCTTCAAACAACCATTACGCTGGTTTCTTGTAACTTTAGCGTTTTTTCCTATTAAACTCTCTTCCAGACGGTCCACACCAGATATGACTGAGTGATCTAAAATCACACTGTATTCGATTGCACTGTCAATAACCTTTGACTCATTACCAACACTTGTGTATGGACCAATGAACGAGTTTTCAACAACACATCCTTCACCGATAACGCAAGGACCACGAAGAACAGAATTAACAACTTTGGCCGTTTCTTGAATGGATACTCTGCCTTCTATTTTACACTCTTTAATATCGCCTTTGAGTTCTTGCTTTGCGTATTCATCCAAAACCTTCGCATTAGCAGACAGTATGTCATCCTTTTTTCCAGTATCCAACCACCAAGTGTTAAGAATCTCCGCTTTAACATTAAAACCCAAATCAATCATTTTCTGGATAGCATCAGTAATTTCAAGCTCACCCCGCCAAGAGGAGTGAATTTGTTCGATTGCCCTGAAAACTTTATTCGAAAAAATGTAAGTGCCAACAATAGCAAAGTTTGACTCGGGCTCTTTGGGTTTTTCAACCAACTTGATTATGTTAGCATGACCATCAAGAGTAGCTACACCAAACTTTGTGGGGTCTTCCACCTCTTTTAGAAGTATTAATGCATCCATTTTTTCGCTCTGGAATTTTTGGACAAAATCTGTTAATCCTTGACCTTGCAGGTTATCGCCCAGACACATGATGAAATCATCATCACCTAGAAAAGGTTTGGCGGTTTTTACGGCATGGGCTAAACCCAAGGGTTCTTGTGGGATGTACGTTGCTGTAACATTCCATTTTGTGCCGTCTTTTATGTAGTCTTTTACGTATTGTCCAGTTTCAGGGGCAATTATTACACCAATTTGGTTTATTCCTGTTTCTGCTACTTGATCTAAAACATAACCAAGAACAGGTTTGTTTGCCAAAGGAATTAGTTGCTTAGCCAAAGTAAACGTTAACGGACGCAATCTAGTTCCTCTGCCACCACTTAACACCAAAGCTTTCACGGTAGGCACCAACAGATACTAGGCTATTTCTCAGGCAGGGCATTAAAGTTTTGTTTGGGTTTGCGTTTTTGTTTTGTACATATATTTATATGTGTTTCATGTGGAAATAAGTAGGGGGGATACAGTTTTGGATTTTAGTGCTTTTGAAAAAGCTTATGCATATACTGTTTTCAAGGATAAGAGTGTGTTAAGTCCGTCTTATGTTCCAACTCGATTAGTTTGTAGGGAAGAGGAAGAGTTCAAGTTAAGTAATATTTTGTTTTTAGGTGTCAAAGATGGTTTTTTGCCGCCTATGGTCCGGGTTTTTGGTAAGCCTGGAAGTGGAAAAACAGTTGTGGTCAAAAGAGTATTAGAAGAATTTAGTGCATACACGGGGAACGTTTTTCGTTATTTTTATGTTAACTTGAAGAATTGTAGAACTGTTTTTTCTGCTGGAAATGCGTTATTGTCTGCGGTTTGTGGTCAGAAAGTTCCCGTAAATTTGGGTTTGGATCGTGTTTTTTTGGAGTTATGGACTGCTGTTGAGAAGATGAAAAACGATGGGGTGCTGTTTTTTGTTTTTGTTTTGGATGAGGCTGATTCGATTTTTTTGGATATTCATTTTGATGCTTCAGACTTTTTTTACAGGATTATTAGGGCTTCAACCACTATTCCTGAATTAAATGAGGCAAAGATTTGTGTTATAACTATAACTAATAATTTGACAGGTTTAGAAGAAAATTTGGATGCTAGAGTGAAATCCAGTATGGGTAGTGAATTCATATTTTTTAGTGGTTACACAAAAGAGACTTTGGAGGAGATCTTGAGGTCTAGAATTGATGATGCCTTTGAACCTAATCAAGTAACAGATGAAGTTTTGAGTTATTGCGCAGAACTTGCTGCTGAGTCAGGAGGAGATGCCAGAAAAGCGATTGAACTCTTAAAGATTGGGGGTGAAAATACTGTCGCTAAATATGGTAAAGTAAAAAAAGAAACCATCCGGAATGCAAATAAAGAGGTTGAAAATGGTGCCATTATTGAAGTTTTAAGGTCATTTCCAATGGAGGCAGAAGCAGTCACATTTCTTTTAGCCGTTTATGCGCTTAATACAGAAAAAACAGTTACTACAATGATGTTTTACAGTTATTATTCACGAATGAGCTTCGGTGAAGGAGTAAAGAAGTTGGGGCAACGAAGAGTTTTAGACATCATAAATGATTTAGAAAAATATGGTATTTTAAACACATGTAATGTCTCGAAAGGAAGAGGCGGATACAGAAAAGAAATCAATTTAGCGATAGATCCACAGATAATAATAGACTACAACTCAAGGCAGGGTGGATTTAAAACAACAATTTAAGGTTTTTTGTTCAGGTCCTGTATTACTTGAATAAGATAGGGGTGAGTGCCTTTTGGGTATTGTTTAAAGTATTTGTATTCTGAATGTTCACTGTTTAGAGTTATTGGGTATTCATTGCATTTACATGAATAAGCTATAGTTATGTCGTGTCGTTCAGGAAAAATCCGTGAATAAACGTTTATGAATTTATATTCAATTAATTCTAAACCTGTTTCTTCCTTAACTTCACGATACAGAGTTTCTTCAAAGGTTTCTCCTTTTCTAATTCGACCACCAGGAAACCACCATTCTCCTTTAGCAGGACTGTTTTTTCGGCGTAAAAATAACAGTGAATTGTCTTTTGATATTACAGCCTCAACAGAGACAATAGGTATTGAATCAGAAATTATTGTGTACAATGATAGCGGGAGTACCCCCTGTAAATGATTAAAATTGTCCAATGAAGTTTTGTGCAAAAGGTTCACCTTTGAATTGATTATGTTATAGTGAAGTTAAGCTGATTGTTAATTTGTTTAACGTATTTTCGTGGGGTTTTGGTAATTGTTCTGTTTAAAGCAGTTCCTTGTATTGTTTAACTAAGAAGTTTATGTTATTATCCAGATCAAATTCGTTTTTTGCGCGCTCAAATCCTTTTTCGGAAAAAAGGCTTCGTTTTTCGTCATTGTTAACAAGTTCTGCTATTTTTTGGGAAAGAACAACGAAGTTGTTTGGTGGAACAATGCAACCGTCAATCTGATCATGCACTACATATGGTAATCCACCCACATTCGTAACTATAACAGCACATTTTGACGCCCAAGCTTCGAGTAATGTTAGTGGCAGTCCTTCAATTAAGCTGGGTAAAACAAAGATGTCTGTCATTGTATATAGGTCAAGCAATAAGTTATCGTTGATTTTTGGCCAAAGTTTTACATCTTTTTCTAGGTTGTTTCTTTTTATTGTTTGTTCAAGCATAAGGAAGTATTGATTATCGAATGGGTAACCTGCTAAAATGGTTGTACTTTTTTCGAGTGTTTTTTTAGGCATGACTTTTAGTGCATCTAGAAGAAGATGCTGTCCTTTTTGTGGAGCAAATCTGCCAACTTGTGTAATTAATATTTTGTTTTCTAAGCCGTATTTGGTTTTGGTTTTGTCTTTTTTGTGGTTTGAGAATTTTTTGAGGTCAACACCGTTTGGTGTGTAGTAAAGTTTGCTGGGTGTGTAGCCAAACATGTTTGTTACGTTTTCGTAGTCTTTTTTGGATACACAAAAGATTTTGTTTGATTTTTGGAAGTTTTCTTTTAATATTTTGACTTTAAAAAAGTAATTAATTGGATTTGTAATCGCGGGTTTTTTCCAGAAAAATCCATGAGTTGTTATTACATATGGACTGGAAAGTGCGGGTCTTAGAAAGCTGCATAATGTGCTAAAGGTGTTAAAGTGAGCAACGTCATATGAAAGTGATTTTAGACAATTTTTCATTGGTACAGAGAAATCGATGAATTTTATGTGATTCAAGGGTGTTCTGCAGATTTGAATTGGCCCATTTTGTTCATATGTGATGTTTTTGTCTGTTGATGGACCTAAGATTGTTACGGTTAAACCTTTTTCAGCTAGTTTTTGGGATATAACTTCAACATATTTTTCTGTTCCACCATATGATACGGGTGGGAAATATTTTGTAATCATTAATATTGATGTCATGTTGTCAGCCAGGTTTTAATTTGTTAGGACAAGTAATGTTAAGATGGTGTTAGCTCTCATTTTGGGTTACATGGGGTAGAGTTTTTTGAGTAGTTGCCCTAGACTTTGTTTTTTTGAACGTTTTTTTACAGCTATTAAGTAGCACCCAAAAATTGGGAAGAAAAACGATAAGGGTGCTAACAAAACTTTCATAATGGGAATGGATTGTCCATTTATGCAGAAACCGCTGCCAATGACAGAATAGTCTTTTGCCTTAAAATCTTTGACACTCCATTTGCTTATATGTGCATCGTATGGATTAAATCCTTCGGGGCTCATTGTACCTTCGCGGTAAGGGGAAAGATGTGGTGTACTCACGATGACTGTTTCTTTGCTTACTTGTTCTAGTTCATTTAGGACTTTAGTTCCTTCAGTTTTAGCTATGTGCTCAAGCATTTCTATAGCTAATACTACATCGACAATGTCTTCTCTAAAAGGCAGAAAAGCTGCATGACAAAGTACTACGTCATCGTATATTTTATGAGATTTTACCCGTTTTAAGCTAGGACGAAAGAGATCAGCACCGATTAGTAATCGGGGTATAGTGTCTCCCTTGCCTCTGGTTGTACGGTACCAACATGTTCTTATGAGGCTGCCCCATTTTCCCCAACCACAACCAACATCCAGAATGGTATAACCATCAATAAGAGGAACAATCAATTGATCAATTTCCAAAGGACTAGACAAAATTACCACCTGAAGTTTTATTTTATAAATTAAATATCTTTAGAGAGTAGAAACTACAATTAGATGTTGTGTTTTTGCTCATATAAATAAGAGCAATACGCGAGATATTACCTTCTGAAATAAAATCGTTAAGTTTTAGATAAAAAATCCTTGAACCCGTCCAAGATGGAAACTTCCAATATCTACCTAAAACATTCCCATCTGAACCATAGAAATCAAGAGCAATAGTATCTCCGTGAGGATCAACTTCAAGTTCTAGAAAAGGATATTGTGAAGAATCAATTGATAAATTGGCAATATCTATCCACATATCTGTGTACCCCTCAGCTAAATTCAAATCAGTAGCATTTCCATTGTTCACTAGAAAACCATGATGTGGAGCCCATGAATTAAATGATGAATCTTCAAAAACGACATCATTTGGAACAATCCTACCAGTGTTTACAAAAGTAGCCCATGTTGTAATCCAAGATTCAATCTCAGGGACAGATATGTTCTTAACAGCATAAACGTATGGATGAACTTCAACCAATAGACTTTCTTCGACGATGTTAGAATAATAAAATGTTCCAATGTTGTGGCTATTAATTAGAAGAATAGAGTATTCATTTAAAACATCTTTAGAATAGCTAGGTCTTTCAGTCATACTAGATAGTTGTTGGCTAAGATTCTCTGAAAATAAACTGGATAAAGTGCCCACATAAATCGAGATATTACTTATGTCGGGTAAGAAGAAATAAGCAGCCCATTGCCAATAATGAGGCTCTGATTCAGTATTTGACCATCCCGGAGGGTTCATTATAAATATTGTCTGTTGTGAACTATATTCGTCTTTAATCCATTCAAGAGCTTCTAATTCTTCAGAGGGTAAAGAGTAAGGCAAAAAGTAAGAGCTGGAATTTATTCGCGCCAAAGTTCCATTGAGCAATACCAAACATAACAACAAGAAAGATAGATATCTAATTGATGACCACAATTTCTTTGAATGAAAACCAAGATTTCTGGACAAATTAAATGAATGCGCTTTCACATATGAAGTAAGTAGTTTCACAACATAAAGCAAACCAATTGCGGCAAGTATAGGAAAAGGAAAATAAAGAACAAAACGATAGCTTTCGTTCAAATTTGTTATACACATCATCAATGAAATACACATAATCCAAGAAAACAACAAAGATGTAAAATAAAACTGCCTTTTTCCCACAGTTTTAATCGAAAATAATAAACCAACAATACCAATAAACGCAAAAAACAATAAGTATGCATTTTCAAGAAAAATGTGTTGCCAGTTGTTCTGGAAAGTCGTAATCCAAACTACGGGAGAAAGTGATGCAATAGAAAAATTGCTTTTAATAATACTTGGAAGAAACGCTGTTATAGGTTGTTCAAGTCGCCCATAAAGATAAAAATTATACGAATCAAACAGCAGAATCACGATAGGTACAGGAATATACATCTTGAGCGTATTTTTGAGAAGATGTAGTCCATCGTTTATGTTACAACCCAAGTTTACAAAAATAAATAGAACCAGAGTCATCGTTAAAAATATGGCAGTATATGCATCTTGAGCACATATCAATAAAAGTAACGCTGAACACAAATAGAGAAGATACTTTCGGCCATCAGTATTAACAAAATAAATAAAATATAGAGTTAAAAATAGCAAAAATAAGGATACGCTAAGAAAATTTTTGAAAAGAACAGTAGACAGTACTAATGTTTGCAAGGAAACTGCAGTAAAAATACTGGATACTAACGCAAGTGAATTGTTATTCGTGCATTTTTTAATGAAATAGTATGTGAAAAATAAGTAAAATACACCAAATGCTAAAGGAACAAATTTTATGATAAAATCCCAAGAAATGCCTGTTAATCGAAATGGAAAAAATATAGAGAATGTCAAGATAGTTGGCAACAAATTGATTAGTCGCCATGCACCAGCTTTACTCGCACCTAACGTAACTGTTTCAAGTTGATATATGTAAACTCTTGCATCAGTGCCAATTGGCAAAGTAAACCTGAAATGTTGATAGAGCCCAATAAACAGGAACAGCACAACACATACCAAAAACAGAAAGTTGTAGTTTAGAAATATGTTTTTGAATTCGATAGAAAAAACAAAATGGGACTCTAAATGTCTACAATTTCCTTTAATGCACCTCAATTTACATAATATCCAGTAGATTGGAATGCCCAACGAAAATAACATTATCAATGCCAACAAATAAGGAGACGATAATTGCATAGCAGCATCAGCATTTATTAAAAAGTGCGTCATAGAACTCATTTGATATGCTGGATTAATGTGGTAAATTATTGGCTCAACTACCGCTAAACAGTAAATGAAAAAAGTTAACAATAGAAGCAGTGTGAATACCACAAAGGCTATGATGTTTCTTCTTAAACTGAACAAAAACATGTCAGAAGCTCCAAATTAGCCGCAGAGTGAAGATAGCTATTGACAGACAGAACACAAATGAGCAAGGTGGTATCGTGCTTGGATTGTTTTTTTGATGTTTTTGATGTTCCAGATTATTGCTTCTTTTTTGGCTTTAATTAGTTGTGGGTTGCTTTTGCCATACATATAACCGCTAAAACGCGGAAACAAAAACATTGCAATCTTTCTAAGGGGCGAAATTGCCATCAACAAATCTATCCCAGTCTTAACAACCAAACAATAAGAAAGTGCAAAAAACATGTACCTTAAAGGAAAATTTTTCAAAATAAATCTAATCTGAGTTCTACTTAGATAATAATAACCATTATAACTAAACTTCCCAACAGTACTACTACCTTTATGCCAAAAAACCGCTGAAGGCACATAAACAATTTTATACCCCGCACGCTTAACTCTCAAACAAAAATCTGCATCCTCATGATAAATATAATAATCAGGATCACACAAACCCACTTTCTTGAGAACATCCCTCGTAGTTAACATAACTCCAAAATAATCCACTTCCCTTTGAAAATTATACTCCGCAGAATCCATACGATTCTGACCTATCACAGGAGTTTCACCCGTAAAAAAGTTAATTTTTCCCCCCGCAGAATCCAAAATCCCATGTTTACCATACGAAAAACGTTTCCCACAAACAACCCCAATATCAGGTGAACCACTAATCACGTCAACCAATGAACCAAGCCAATTTTCATCGACAACATCATCATTATTCAAATCAAAAACAAGCAAATCCCCTTTTGCCATCATAAGTCCATAATTAATAGCCTCACCAATCCCAATTTTTTCTTTCCGTAATAACTTAACAGCAGGAAACTCTTGTTCAACCATCTCAGGAGAGCCGTCATTAGAAGCAGCATCAACAACAATAACTTCATAGGACGAATATTTCAAACGCATCAACGATAAAAGGCACTCCCTGAGATGCTCTTTCCCGTTATAATTAGAGATTATTATCGAAACAAAATCAGAATTACTCAATTTTTAAACCCAACAGAACTAAGCCTTTGAACAACATAATAACTGAGAATACAAATCTATTAAACTCTTTTCCATAACAGACCAATTGTACTTCTGCTCAAAAGCCAACCGACCCTCACGACCAAAATTAGCACTAACCTCAGGATGCTTCTGCAAATACACAATAGCACACCTTATCTCACTCACATCATAACCAACTTGAAGCCCAAAAGGAACATCATCCAAAAAACACGATAGATTTGTAATAACAGGAACACCAACCAACATAGCTTCATACAACTTATTCGGTGCCGCAACCCTGTTAATAGGCAACTTTTGATCATAAAGCACAGGAATAACATCAGCACTCATTTCAAGCTCAAGCGAATCATCAAAACTCAATTGTCCAACATATTTAACACAAGAAAAAGCACACAACTTAGCAGCTAATTTATCATCCAAAATACGCCCAGCAACCACAAACTCCACACCATCCAAAGAATCAACAGCTTCAGCAATCTGTAACAACCCACGATACGGGGCAATAGCACCAGCATAAACAACACGAAAAACTTTCTCACGTTCAGCAGATTCACTAACGTCAGTAGAAAAAAAGCGTAATGGTGGACAATTCATTATAATCCTAGTCTGTTTCAGTGGAACACAACTGAAAAAATCTAAACGCGCCTCAGACACGGTCACCACAACATCAGACATAGAAGCAACACGAAGCTCAATAGGTCTAACAATTCTGGCGAAAAAATCATTTTTTGCTTTAATCAATAAAGTGAAAGTGTCAAAGACATCAAAAACAACCTTTACATTACGTACAAAAAATCGATAAAGCAAACTTGGAAAAACGGTATCCAAATCACAAGCATGAACAACTTCAGGTTTTAACTCTAACAGCTTTATCAAAATCCAAAACCAAAAAATTGGATAATACAAGATAACAGTGAATGCTCTATAAGGAGCGATAAGATGAAATCTAAATACACGTTGATTACCACCAGACTCAAAACGCTTTAATTTCCCTTCACGATCCCAAGCCAAGACAACCACGTCAAACCCATAAGAAGTAAGAGAACTTACCTCTTTTTCCACTCGTGGATCAGACACAACAGGATTACTTCGAATAAACACAATCAAAGAAATCTCACACTTAAAATTTACACGACAATATAAAGAGGTCTCCAGCAACAGACCAGAAACGTGAATTAGCCAGTTTAAGGTCAACCTCTTTAAGGCAGATGAAAAGCAGTTTTGGACAATACTTTTTTGGAAAAATCATATGCCCTATAGTATGTACAGGAGATAATCCAGCACACCTAAGAGAACGAAAAATTGTTCGCATGGAATACCAACGTGAGTACACAGGAACTTGCAGAGAACGTTGAAAAAAATTAACAAAACAACCTACAGGAAAATAGATTCCAGCCACATTAGGAAAATTAGCTACAAAAAATCCTCGCTTCTTTAGAACACGATTAACTTCAGCAAAAACCGCAGAATAATCTTTGATATGACTCATCATATTCACAGTTAAACAAACATCAAACGATTCATCATCAAACCCTAAATCCAAACCACTCATTACAAAATAGTCCACTGAATCATTAGGAACCGATTGCTTAGACTTAGAATGCATATTCCGAGACAAATCAACACAGACAACATGTGCACCACGTTTGACTAACTCTCTTGTGAAACGCCCAGTACCAGAACCAATCTCTAGAATATTCATACCTTTGCAGTATCCTATAAGTTCAAGAACAGCAGACTTTTGGAAATAATCAACATAGGCACCATGACTACTCTTAAACCGCATTCCATCATATACTTCCGCTTCTTTGTCATAAAAACTCTGAATAGCATCTTCAGTCAACTTTAGACACCTCTTCAAGAAAAAGTGAGTGATACTTTTGCCCAACAGAATCTTCACCAAAACCATTAAGAGAAAAACCAAATTTATTCCCACAATAAAAACTACTTTTATCGCGTATAATATCCAGTATCCCCTTACTCAACGCATTAACATCACCAGACGGAACCAAAACACCAACATTTTCACACAAAACTTCACTTGTGCCACCAACATCAGTTGCAACAACGGGGGTCCCAACTGCCATAGCCTCAAGCACAACCAAAGGATAATCTGAAATCCCATTTAAATTAAGAAAAGGAACAACAACAACATCAACTTCACTCAACAAACTGATTATGTCATCAACAAACCCCAACCAAACGACTCTATCAGCTAAACCATGCTGTGCCAACATATCATTTAAACTGTCTTTCCGATTCAAAAGATGTTTGTGAACCAACTCTGTTGTTATAATTAATTTCAAGTTAGGAATCTCTTTGGACAAGTTAATAAAAGCTCTGAACAGCACATCAATGCCTTTGTTATGCTTCAAATTACCAACAAACAATGCAAGTAAATCACTATCATTACAACCTAGAGTGCATCTGTATCTTGTCAGAGGTCTCCCACATTTCGTGTACACTGGAATAACGGGTGGAATCATCACAACTTTTGTACATGAAATACCATTATTCACAAGGGAATTGTACACATTTTTTGAAATTCCTACAAACCTGTCAGGCATAAACAAGTATGAGTTACGAATAAAAATTCTAAAACAGTTGGCAAAGCCATCAGTTTTTTTGGAAAGCTCACAGTATTGTGTATGTACAACTGGAATTCTCAAAATTTTTCCAACAACACTTGGAACGACACAAAGCAACATACTGCCAGAATGACTACTTAAGGTCTCAATTTTATTTTGCGTGCAAAAGTGCAGAAGACCAAAAAAAGAGGTTATACCATAAAGAAGCAAATATGGTAAAGACATGTAACTTCCCGAAATACGTTTATTGACTATGACGCCCCAATCAAATGAGTAAACTCTTGAAGGTCTACCACGTGGAGCTGAACTGAATACAAAAATGTCATCTCCCAAATTATGTAAAGCTTGTCCCAGTCGCACAGCGCTTACAGTGGCGCCACCGACAAAAACACCTTTTTTAACCGGACCAATTTCGGAACCAAAAATACAAACGCGCATAAATATAACAAGACCAAAATTAACAGAGACAACTAAGCAAATTGTACATACGCATACCAATTTGTTGTGATGTTAGATGTTCTGAAACGTATTTTCTACCGTTTAGTCCAAGTTTAGTGCCAGAAGCTTCATCCTTATATAGAGTAATAACAGCATCTGCAAAACAGTTTGCGTCTTTGGGTTTAACAATTAATCCTGAATCAGTTAACTTGACATATCTTGCAGCTTCTCCACTAGAAACACAAATAATAGGCTTACCATAAGCTTGATACTCAAAAACCTTGGTAGGAAGCCCCAAATCTATAAAATCCATAGTAGCCATTGGGAGCATAAAAACATCTGCTGAGTTTAACAGAACAGCTAACTCGTTTTTTGGCAGAAAATGTGTATCCAAAACAACATTCTTAAGACCACGTTCACTAATGCTTTTCTCCAATTTAGGAGCAATCTCTCCGATTCCGCGTATAACAAAAGTAATTTTGTTGTTATTTTTATCCAAAATCTGTGCAGCATCTAAGACTACATCAAAATCGTAGCCTAATCCTAAAACTCCAGAATACATAATAGTAAACTGCTTTTTCACGGGTGAATTATTTTTTAATGGTTGAATCGCGTCTACACCAACTTCGATAACATGTATCTTTTCTGGAGAAACTCCATATTTACTAATTATATTCTGTTTGTATCCTTCACTTATAGGTGTAATAGCTGCTGGAACAGCATAAGAAAGCCAAGCAAAGAAATCTAATAGTTTCTTTACAAACTTTGATTTCACGTAACCCAACTCGTAGAAAACCTCAGGCCACAAATCGTCAACATTCCGCACGATATGAACATGCTTAGTGACGCCATAAACAAAACTTGGAACAAACGAAAACAAATTAGGATTAGCGCCCCAAACCACATCGACTCTACCAACAAAAGGTAAAGCGAATAATGAAGAAACACAGAAACAAAAATGTAAAAACAATCTATTCAACGGGCTACTGTGCGGCAAACTGGGAACCCAAACACGAAAAACTTTTGCGCCACCAAAGCTTTCAGAAACAACCGCCTTACGCTTATAATCTCTCGGCACGTTACCATGCGGATAATGAGGAAAAGCAGCAACAACAGTAACATTACAACCATTACAAAGCAACCCTTTAACCACATTAGAGGCTCTTGTGCTTCCGCCACCCATGTCAGGCGGAAAATATTGAGCTACAACAAGGGCTTTCATAAACTACAAGCCAATGGTGATAAGATATCCAAGAAGATTAACCAGTAATTTTATTATTCAAATACCAACTAATAGTTTTCTTCAACCCAACTTCAAAGTCTGTTTGAGCTGAAAATGCGAAGTCTCTTCTAGCTTTTGAAGTATCAAGGCATCTTCTGGGTTGCCCGTCAGGTTTTGTAGTATCCCATAGAATTTTTCCATTATACCCTGTAAGATTTGCAATCAAATACACCAGATCGCTTATCGTAATTTCTTTGCCAACGCCTAAATTCACGGGGCAAGATTTATCGTATTTTTCTGCTGCAAAAAGAATTCCGTCAGCAGCATCTTCCACGTATAAAAACTCTCTAGATGCAGTTCCACTACCCCAAATCATAACCACATCTTTATTCTCTAATTTTGCGTCAACCATCTTTTTTATGAGTGCAGGAATTACATGTGAACTTTCAGGATTAAAATTGTCTCGTGGACCATACAAGTTAACAGGTAACAAGTAAATAGCATTAAAACCATATTGATCTCTATAAGCCTGAGCTTGAACAAGGAGAGCTTTTTTAGCAATACCGTAAGGCGCGTTTGTCTCTTCAGGATAACCATTCCACAAATTTTCCTCTTTGAAAGGTACAGGAGTATACTTAGGATACGAACAAATGGTACCTAAAGCTACAAATTTTTGCACACATTCTTGTCTAGCAGCTTCCATTAATTGAATCCCCATTATCGCATTATCATAGAATAATGTTGCAGGGAATTTCTTGTTGAATCCTATACCCCCAACTTTAGCTGCCAAATGAATAACAATATCTATTTCTCTAACAACTTCTAAACAGGTTTCCCACTTTCTTAGGTCCATCGTCTTACTTCGTGGAATCCGAATGTTTACAGGATTTACATGCTGTTCAGTTACTAACTTTTCGACCACAAAAGAACCTAAGAACCCAGCTCCACCCGTTACCAGTATCTTCTTATCATCCCAGAATCCCATTCTTAATCGACTGCCCACCATCTTTTTGAAAAAGTCTTTTCTAATAATTCATCGCCTTCTCCAATGGGTTCCAATCCCACATTGCGCATATCAGCATCAACCATTATTTTAACTAAATCCTTGAACCGTATTCGCGGCACCCAATCTAACAATCGCTTTGACTTTCTAGAATCAGCAATTAACTCTTCAACTTCAGTAGGTCTAAAATAGCGTGGATCAATTTTGACATGCGCCTCCAATTCAAGACCAACATACGAAAAAGCGTTTTCAACAAATTCCCTAACCGAATGGGCTTCACCAGTGCCTATCACTAAATCTTCAGGTTTATCAAGTTGCAAGATTTTCCACATTGCCCATACATATTCAGGGGCATACCCCCAATCGCGCTTTGCATCAAGGTTACCTAAATAAAGAAATTCTTGTTTTCCAGCCAAAATGTTGGCTATTGCACGAGTTACCTTTCGGGTAACAAACGTCTCTCCTCTACGGGGAGATTCATGATTGAACAAAATTCCATTACTGGCAAAAGAATTGCAGCTTTCTCTATAGTTTACAGTCATCCAGTAAGAATGAAGTTTAGCAATTGCATATGGACTTCTTGGTTTGAAAGGAGTTTCCTCATTCTGTGGAGGAGTTGAACCCCCAAACATTTCGCTACTTGATGCCTGATAAAATTTTGTGTGATTTCCGTTTCTTTTTATTGCTTCTAAGATTCGTGTAGTACCTAATGCTGTTACATTGCCTGTGTATTCTGGTATGTCGAAACTTACTCGTACATGGCTCTGAGCGCCTAAGTGATAAATTTCATCTGGTTTGATGTTTTGGACTAAAGTTGAAATTTGTTCAGAATCAGATAGATCTCCATAATGAAGGAAAAACTTTGATGTTGGTTCATGCGGGTCCACGTATATGTGGTCAATACGAATGGTATTAAAAGTACTTGCGCGCCTGATTATTCCGTGTACTTCATAGTTTTTAGATAGTAACAGTTCAGTTAAATATGAACCGTCCTGACCAGTAATCCCTGTAATTAACGCTTTTTTCACTAAATCACCAAGCTAGTCACCGTTTTTTTTCATGTATCTTAAAATTGAATAGAGAGTTATCGCAGTGAAAAGGGTGAACATTCCGATGATTGTAAATGCAAGCGATGCAAGTGCAATGTTTGTTATTATTTTTCCTTGTTCGGTGTAGAGTTGTAACATCCATATTCCGAAACCTATTCCACCGCAAAGGAAGATTAGCCCCGGTAACCCCAGCAGTGTTAACGGTTTTTCTTCTACAATCATTTGAATAATGGATATGACTACGCTGGCTCCATGTGTTACAGGGTTATGAGTGGACGTGTTTTCCAAATCGTTATATTTGCATTCTGCCGCAACTTCCACGACACGCAGGTTCTGGTTTTTGGCTTTCACTAAAATTTCTATACTAGAACCCATACCGTTCTCGACAAGGTTTAGCCCTTCCAACGCTTTGCGTCCATAGACTCTGAACCCGCATTGGGCGTCTTTAAATTTGTTGTTGGCTGCGGCCCCAGTTAGTTTGGAAATCAGTTTTATGCCCCAGCCTCGATAACGTGGAACACCATTTGTTTTCTTGTTAGAATCCAAGAAACGCGAACCCAAAACAATGTCTGCTTCATCAGCCAAGATGGGTTTAACCAATTTTGGAATTTCGCGGGGGTCATGCTGTCCGTCGCCATCCAGAGTGATTAATATGTCGGCATTTAATTCACGTGCGGTGATGAACAAAGTTTTGATTGCAGCACCGTAGCCCATATTCTGTTTGTGAGAAATTACATCTGCACCCAGCCGTTTTGCGATTTCTGCTGTCATGTCGGTGGAGCCGTCGTCACATACGAGAACAACATCCGCATATTTTTGGGTGTCAAGCACCAGTTTGGCGATTGTCCGCTCCACATTGAATGCAGGGATGGCAACTACAACTAACTGTTTTGGTTTGTTTGTAGCAGGTTGTTCTTCAAGTCGTAGCAACGAATTCAACGGTTCAATCATATACAATCAATTCTCTTGCGTTGTTGTTACTTAAACCAGTTGGAAAACTGAGATTCGTCCGCAGTCAAAAACGGGAACAGCATTGTTAGGTACGTCTAGGTTGTACCATCCGATGTCTTGGTTCCACCATACAAGGTACGAGATTGTGAAACCGTTTTCTGAAGAGAACTGTGAAGCTTGCGCTAAGTTGTTGTTGAACAGGATTACGCTGTGGTCATCATCAAGATACAGTTGACTCCAATAGTTGAAAACATCATGAACAAGAACAGCAGAATTGTTGACCATATGTTGGTTCAACCAATCAAAAGATTCTATGGTCCCTTGCGTATCCTGAAGTGGAACCGAACTGCTCTGCATTGTAGATGGAACATACCTGAAGGTTGCTTCAACGCCGATTATCCCGTATTTGCCGTCAACTAGTGGATAAGTCATGAACACCATCCCAACAACAACCGAGATAAACGCCAAGGCAACACCGAACTTTTTTGGTAATCGAAACCAACGAAAAAAACGTGAAACCGAAAAAGCCGAACCAGTTTTTGCGGCTTTCCATAGACCTTCAACTGCAAAGAATGTGAATGGAAAAATCAGCATCAACATCCATCGGTTCCATAAAAATAAACCCGAAAAAGGCACAACTAGGCAACTGAAACTGCCGACCAACAAAAGCAAAGTCCAGTACCCGAGAACGCGGTCTTTGAAGTATCCAACTGCGATTAAAGGAATCAGCACAAGATACAGCAAAATGAACAATGAAGAAACATGTGAGAACAACTCAAAATATGATGTATAATGTTCAACTGGAGTTAGGACATTCAGGTAATCTGTTAAAAAGAATAACCCACCAGGATGTGCCAGAACTGTGTCACTTATTTGTAGAATGTTTGTTTCTGCACCTGCGGGTAAAGGAAACACGCGGAGAACACCAATCAAGAACACAGCCAGAGCAGGAATTGTTGCTAAGACCGGTTTGGTTGGCAACTGTTCTTTTTTGTATACACTCATAAAGAGCAACCCGAAAACCATGACAAACAGGCTTACTGCGGCTAGTTCGTGACCCCAAACAACAACCAATGATAGCACAGACAGAGCAGTAACCTGTTTCAAGCTAAGCTCATTTTTCAGAAACGGTATCGTAAACAGTAGTGCTGTTACTCCGAAGATGTTTCGGTAATAGTGCCAGCTGATGGTTAAAGCGGCTAACTGAAACACAAAGAAACCAGCGGTTAGCAGGCTTTTTGTTGTGTTCCAGCTAAGTTTTTTTGATGCAACAAAAAAGATTCCTGCGGATGCTCCACCGTACAGTAGTGGTGCAACAAGTTTGAGTAACATAAATGGTTCTAACCGCGTTAGGTTGCCTAACGTGACAAGGATACCGTAAATCAGCCAAGTGGAGAAGATGTTACCCCAGTAACTCAAAACTGTTCCATCTTGGATTCTGGATGCGTAATAGATTGTGTCCCATCCAATTGGGTATGGAAATGAGAGGATTTCTGGAATTGGTCTAATCGCAAAACCCAAAATGAACGCGAGCAGAATTCCTTTTTTGAATCCTGAACTGTTTAAGTTCAAAGCTAGTTTCTGGACTAAACTTTTAGGTGAATTAAAATTATTCATGTCTTGTTCAGATTATCCTTGTTCTAGAATGCGTCAGGACAAAAGGTGTGTTACTGTTAGATATTGAATAAAACTGCGGTTACGGGGCCATGACTTTGCTGATTTATTTCCCCAACTTAAGGCTATGTGAGCCAACTTTTCTGCGAGGTCGTGCCCTTTTGTTTCCATAACGCGGTAAACAATGCTTTTCATGGAAACAAACAGTTTTTCAACAATTTTGGAAACCAACTTGGCTAAAATAAAGCTGTGAATCTTTTTGACAACCTTGATTGTTAAATTTAGAAGCTCTCGCTCATTTTGCTTCAATTCTTTGAACCATAAACCTCGACGCACGGCTTTTTGCTTCAATTTAGCCAACGATTCCCTAGTGAGAGAAATGGTTTGGGTGTTTTTAGAAGGATTATTTGATTTTCCTGATTTTGCATTCAACCAAATCGCCCTCCTTCAAGTCATAAGCATCCCTAAGCTCCTTAGGAACAGTGACCCGCCCTTCACGACGCATATAGACCGTGAAAGCAATGCCTTGTTTTGTGTCTTCCAATATCAAGTTATTAGCTCCGAAAAATGGTTAACTGCTTGTGATACGTGAGACGTTTTTCGTCACACAAATAAAAAATTTGCGGTATATCGACGGTAAAAGTTTTTGAGTGTACATTAACCCCACCCAAACTTTACGGTCTAAGCATCCAATAATCGCCAAAAAACCATGAAAACCCATTAAACACTCAACCAGTAACAGGTTCGTTTTCCAACGTGAAAGTTGAATTAGCAATAACGCCTTTCTTTTCTGTTTTCAACCAAGTCTTGGGTCGGTGCAACAGAATCTGAAGTAAAGCATACGACGCGATGAAGTTTTGGAAAAACCAGTAAAGGAACACAAATGGAACCCACAATATGTTTCGAATTTTGTGAGGTTTGTTTCCATATATCATGGCTGCGCCCGCGGCGGACAGCAAAACAACTGAAAGAATAGTAGTTAGGTTTGCAAAAAATAATGATAGGAAATTGGGTTGCATCGGGATAAACAGTGACAACACAGATATCAGGTATCCAACAAGACAAGAAATGAACACGAATGGCCCTGCTAAGGTTATTTCGGCGTCAAAGGACATTTTGTTCAGGTTTTTTAGTAGTTTTCCATATTTGAGTCCAACTTCCATTGTTCCGCGGAACCAGCGGACACGTTGTTTGAAAAATCCTTTAAGTGATGCGGGATACTCCTGCCACGACCGCACATCGGATGCGTATTTTATGTTGTATCCGTTATTTACCAGCCGTGCAGCTAGTTCCATGTCTTCAGATAATGCGGTGGTATCCCAGCCTTCAAGTTTTTCGAGAATGGTCTTCTTTACGAAATAGCAGCTTCCGTTAAGTGGAACAAACAAACCAAGTATGTCTTTGCCGCCCATGAAACCTTCATAGCGTACTGTTTCTTCCTGTGCAACAAACTTGGTTAACATGTTTTCTTCAGCGTTTATGGCAAGGGCTCGACCTTGAACCGCAACTACTGAAGAATCTGTAAAGTGGTCGGCAGCCCTTAACAACACGTCAGGTTCAGGAACGTTGTCAGCGTCAAAGACTCCAATAATTTCACCTTCAACATGCTCAAGAGCTGCCATTAACGCAGATGGTTTTCCTTTTGAGACAGATCGCTGAATCAGTTTGATGTTATTTGGGTGCTCGGCAACATATTGTTTGCAGATTCTTGCTGTGCTATCCGTTGAGCCGTCTTCGACAACGATGATTTCCAGTTTTTCTTTGGGGTACTCGGCGGTTAGTAATGCGTTTAGAAGTCGTCCAACCACTTTTTCTTCGTTCTTAACCGGAACAATAACAGAGATGGATGGTAAAGTTTCATTTACTTGTGGTTCTAGTTTTGGTTTTTTGTTTTTTGTATTGTAAAGGTGTTTTACTCCAGTTACAACTATGGGCACATGATACAGTGTCCAAACGTAGATGAGTGAAATACCGATTATAGATACCACAAACAGCGGATGCATTTATTCTAAGCTCGTCTGGTTTTTTTGCACCAGTTTTTCAAGATAGCAGATTAGTTACGGTTAAGAATTGGCTGAATCCTTGGTCAGTAGCCCAGAATTTGGCGGTTTTGTTTCCCCAAGCTTGGGCTATGTTAGCCAATTTTTCTGCAAGGTCTTTTCCCTTTGTTCTAATGAGACGATAGACCCTGCTTTCCATTGCGATGTAAAGTTTCTCAATTATTTTGGAGACCAAGTTGGCCAGTAAGAAGCTGTGAATTCTTTTGACAACCCGCATCGTCAATTCTAGAAGCTTTCTCTCTTCATGCTTCAAGTCTTTGAACCACACGCCCCGACGAACTGCTTTCAGCTTCAGTTTA
>JBAZEV010000012.1:1024-33620 GCA_041653695.1 Bathyarchaeia archaeon | reverse complement strand
ATTTACCTTGCAGGCTTTAAAGTCAAATACGTCAACGATGCGGACTGCTACGAGGAAGCAGTTGAAAACTGGCGTTCATACTGGCGGCAGCGGTCACGGTGGGCAAAAGGGCATATGCAGTGTGCATTCAGGCATGTTTGGCCTGTTATCAGGAGTAAACAGTTGCGGTTACGAGAAAAGGTTGATGGCTTTTTGTTGCTTAACGTGTATTTTGTTCCAATCTTGACGGCGTTAGCGTGGATTTTGGGCACGTTTCTGTTTTTGTTTCAACCCTTCGAGTGGTTGGACATGTTCTGGATGATAGTTCCGATTTCGTTCTATAGTTCGGTTGGAAACTTTGCGCCCTTCTTCGAGGTGGGCATAGGAGCATACTTGGATGGGAGAAACAGAATCTGTTGGCTGATTCCGCTACTGTTTTTGACGTTCATGTTGAATGTGTTGATTTGTTCTAAGGCTTTTTTTGACCTGTGTTTTTCGAAGGTTACAGGCAAAAAGCATACGTGGTCAAAAACGGTACATAACGGCAACGGTAACAGTTTCATCCACTAAACGGTGGCACATTTTACCAGATAAGTTCAGAGTAAGAATAATCAGCACATTACATGGGTGGTTGTTGAATTAATTCGATTATTCTGGTTTTCTGTGTAAAGCGGGGTTTCTTGCAACCCCAAACGAATATGGGCAATTGGTAATATTTATATGTGAAGAAACACAAGGAACATAGTAGAAATTTGTTTGAACAAAAAACTAAGAGGTGAATACGAATGTCACAAGTTTCGTTACGAATAGCAGAGGCCCAATCACGCGATGTGGGCCGAGGAATAGCCAGAATTGACTCACAGGTCAGTTCTGAGATTGGACTTTCCGCTGGAGACGTTGTTGAAATCCACGGAAAAAAGAAGACAGCGGCAATATACTGGCCAGGATACCCCGAAGACACCGGTAAAGGCATCATACGAGTAGACGGTTATACCCGAAACAACGCCGGCGCAGGCATTGACGAAAAAGTTGATGTTAAAAAAGTCGAGGCAAAAGAGGCAAAAAAGATTACGATTGCACCCACTGAGCAGCTGCGGATTACGGGTGGAGAAGAATACCTTAAACAGATTCTAGAAAACCGCGTCATATCCCGAGGCGACCTTATACCCCTTGGAATTATGGGACGCAGAATAAACCTGATAGTAACAGGTGTTCAGCCTCCAGCAGCCGCAGTAATTGTGGTTCAAGACACAGAGATTAGTCTAAGCGATAAACCAGCAAAGGAAATGGCGATGGATGTCCCAAGAATATCATATGAAGACATCGGTGGATTAACTGATGAAATCAGAAAAATACGTGAAACTATTGAACTCCCACTACGGTACCCAGAACTGTTTGAGCGCCTAGGAGTGGAAGCCCCAAAAGGTGTACTACTGCATGGACCGCCCGGAACTGGTAAAACGTTGCTGGCAAAAGCCGTAGCCAGCGAAACAAACGCCAACTTCACAAGCATCAGTGGACCAGAAATAATAAGTAAATTCTATGGCGAAAGTGAAGGCAGACTACGAGAAATTTTCGAGCAAGCCCAACAAAACGCGCCAAGCATAATCTTTATCGACGAAATTGATTCAATAGCGCCAAAACGTGAAGAGGTAACAGGCGAAGTCGAGAAACGCGTTGTTTCACAACTGTTATCATTAATGGATGGGCTGCAGTCCCGCGGCAAAGTCGTTGTTATCGGAGCAACCAACAGGCCAAACGCTTTAGACCCTGCGCTGCGTCGACCTGGAAGGTTTGACAGGGAAATCGAAATCGGTGTGCCCAACAAGGATGGACGACTTCAGGTGTTGCAGATTCACACCCGTGGAATGCCCTTGGCAAAGGATGTGGACCTGAAACAGTTAGCCAGCGTTACTCACGGTTTTGTTGGCGCAGACCTAGAAGCCCTAACCAAAGAAGCCGCCTTGCATGCACTGCGAAGAATACTACCAGACATAGATTTCTCAGCCGAAAGCATACCAGCAGAGATACTTAACAAGATAATCGTAGACATGAACGACTTCCAGGAATCACTCAAAGAAATAGAACCCTCAGCCATGCGCGAAGTACTGGTTGAAATCCCCAACGTCAAATGGAACGACATCGGAGGCCTAAAAGAAGTCAAAGAGGAACTGCAAGAAGCAATAGAGTGGCCACTAAAATATCCTGAAATCTTTGCATACATGAACACACAACCACCAAAAGGTGTACTGTTGTATGGTCCGCCTGGAACAGGCAAAACCATGCTGGCAAAAGCAGTAGCAAACGAAAGCGAAGCGAATTTCATCAGCATCAAAGGCCCTGAAGTGTTAAGCAAATGGGTTGGAGAAAGCGAAAAAGCAATCCGCGAAGTCTTTAGAAAAGCACGCCAAGCAGCACCGACCATCATATTCTTTGATGAACTTGATTCGATAACTCCTGTGCGTGGAAGTGGAATGGGCAGTTCGCAGGTTACAGAGCGTGTAATCAGCCAAATCTTAACTGAACTGGACGGCTTGGAAGAGTTGAAGAACGTTGTAGTAATCGGTGCCACAAACCGTATCGACATCGTTGACCCAGCGTTGCTTCGTCCTGGAAGGTTTGACAGGCTGCTAAACGTGCCAGTTCCAGACCTAGAAGCACGCAGAGACATCCTCAAGATTCACTTGGACAAGAAACCACTAGCCGACGACGTAAAAATCGACATACTAGCAGACAAAACAGAAGGATACTCCGGAGCCGACCTATCATCGTTAGCGAACACAACTTCGATGCTGGTAATCAAAGAACACATAGCCAAAAGCAAGAGTCTAGAGAAAGCCAAAGAGAACCTCAAAGGCCTGAAAATCACGATGAAGGACTTTGAGAAAACACTGGAAAAAATGAAGCCGTCAACAACAAAAAACCACCAATATCAGGTGTAAGAACAAAAAAGGTGCCTAAAACAAGGCGCCCCATTTTTTACATTCAGTTGCTAACTTAAAACACACGTTCATAAATCGATACCAATTACATAAATTGGTAGTTGTATTGCACTTTTGAAATGTGGTAAATATCTCACAACTTTTTCGTAACTAAGTGAGGCCCCCCACTTAATACCGTATTCTTGTTTCATTATTTTTTGGAAGTGCTTAGTAGTAACGATGTAAACACCAACATCAATTTTATTTAACCCAGAATATGAAGCCACTTGAAATTTCAGAAGATCAATACCTATAAATGATGAATGTCCAAATTCAACTTCTATTCCAATTCTGTCCTTTAGAAAATCCATCTTTGCGGCAGGATCTTTGGGTTCATTAAAAACCGGTGGTTGACGTTCCCACCCTTTTTCTACAAATTTAACGTCAAGTATTTCATTAAACTTTGGTCGAGACAAAGTTTTGACATCAATGTTCGGATCAGTTAGAATAGAATCAAGTTCTAGTTTTACAGATAATTAACTGTTAAGAACTTCTTCAGCAAATCGATAGGAAAATTTTCTTAAATTCATCGTTTACATCTCAAGAAATTCTTTATTTGTTTATAAAATCATCAAAGATAAGTTTTATCATAGTCATATATTAAAAACAACAAACTAGAAGAATTAAAGGAGAGAAGTTATTGAAGAAATGGGATTGTATACAGGTTAACCACCATACCAGCATCGGAACGGTAATCGAAAACTTTCAAAGTAAAGGCTGGAAACTTCACACGTATTCTGCGGCTCAACTGCGTGGGTCAGAGATTAACCACTATTTACTGTTCGAAAAAGACGAGTAACCAACGAACCTAGTTGCGTTTACCAGTAATACCATGTTGCAGTATGCTATTATAGACAAGCAAACAGTTTGATACAGGGTGCAGAATTTGAGAGTAATCGCCGACCTGCATATTCACAGTAAATATAGCCGTGCTACCAGCCAGAACATGGATGTTGGTGAGATTTCCCGTTTTGCCAATATTAAGGGTTTGAAGGTTGTTGGTAGTGGCGATTTTACGCACCCAAAATGGTTTGAGGAACTATCCGAGGCACTTGTTGAAGACCAAGACACAGGTCTTTATGTTTCTTGTAGTAGTCTTGGTTCGCCTGTGCGTTTTATGTTAACAGCAGAAATCTGTACAATCTTTAAGGTAGGCGAGAAATCAAAAAAGATTCACAACGTAGTTTTTACGCCCAACCTTGAAACAGCCGCCCAGATCAACGACCGCCTAAAAAAATACGGCGACCTATCCGCGGACGGCAGACCCATGCTGGATATGTCTGCTGCGCAACTTGTGGAGGAGATTATGGAGGTTTCAGATTTGAACATGGTGGTTCCTGCTCATGTTTGGACGCCTTGGTTTAGTTTGTTTGGTGCATTCAGCGGTTTTGACAGCGTGGACGAATGTTACGGGGATATGACAAAACATATTCACGCGTTGGAAACGGGGTTGTCCTCTGACCCGCCGATGAACTGGCGACTGAGCACGTTGGACAGGTTTACGTTGATTTCTAACAGCGACTCGCATAGCCACTGGCCTTGGAGAATGGGCAGGGAAGCAAACGTTTTCGAACTTGAGAAACTAACATACAACGAAATCGTGGATACTATCCGCAAAAAAGACCCCAAACGTTTCCGTTACACCATAGAAACCAACCCCGCATACGGCAAATACCATTGGACAGGCCACAGAAACTGCAACATCTCGTTGCCGCCGCAGGAAGCAATTAAGTATGGAAACATTTGCCCGAAATGTCACAGGAAACTTACCCGCGGGGTGGAACAGCGTATCGAGGAACTTGCAGACCGTCCCGCAGATTACATGCCAGCAAACGGTATTGGGTATAAACGGTTATTGCCGTTATCTGAAATCATCACCGCAGTATACGGTGTTAGTTATCAGGGTGCGCAGAAGGTCTGGAAGGTTTATGACCCGTTGATAAAAAAGTTTGGCGACGAATACACCGTGCTCATGGATGCCTCCCAAGAACAGATGGCAAAAATTGTAGACCCCAAAGTAGCCGAAGCAATATTACGGGTAAGGGAGGAGAAAGCGCATGTTATCCCCGGTTACGACGGCGTTTATGGCCAACTGGTTATCTTCAACGACAACGAACAGGAAAACAGTGCACCTGAAAAGCCTAAACAGAAAAGCATGTTTGATTTTATGTGAACAGTTTTGCTAAAAGTTTTAAGACTGGACAATTATCGTAACTGGCATACAACAAGCGGTGAAGCGGGTTTTGAAGGACAACTTAACAAAGATTGTAGGTCATGGACAAAGTCTGGGCGCACAGTACGTTGAGATAAGGGCGCAGAGCCTGTTCAAGACGATTCTAACAACCAAAGACGGCATAGTTGAAGGCGCAAAAGAGGGAAAAGAATGCGGCGCAGCCATCCGCGCATTGGTGAACGGTGCGTGGGGGTTTGTTTCTGTTGGAAACTTGGACAATGAACAGTTAACCGAGGCAGTAAACGACGCCGTCAAGTTGGCAAAAGCCGCCAGCCTAAGTGTTAAAGAGCCCGTGAAGCTTGCGGACACAAAAACTGTTACTGATAGAATTGTTGCCAAACCACGGAAAAACCCGCAGGATGTTTCGATGGAACAAAAGATTACCGACGTTTTGGCGATGGATAAAACAGTAATGGGTTACGACCCGCGGATAAAAAGCTGCACCATCAGCTACTTGGATGTTACTGGAACAGACATTTTCGTTAACAGCGACGGCACATGCATCGAACAGGATAAACTGTATGTTTGGTCGCGGATTATGTCCTCCGCAAAACAGGGTGACGTTTTTGCTTCTGCACGCGAAGAAACAGGCTCCACCGCGGGTTACGAATTATTTGACGTGGAAACACCCCAAAAAATTGGGTTGATGGTTGGCAAACGTGTAGTAGAGCAACTTAAAGGCAAAACAGCAAAAGGCGGGGGTTTTCCCGCGGTTATTGGCCCAAACGTTGTGGGCGTCTTTATTCACGAAGCCATGGGACACCTGGCAGAGGCAGATTTGACGTTGTCGGGTTCTGCGCTGTGCGATAAACTGAATCAACCAATTGCATCGGATTTGGTTACGGTTTTTGATGACGGCACCATTAACGGCGCGTTTGGTTCATTCAAATATGATGACGAGGGCGTTCGAACACATAAAACGCCGCTAATCCAAAAAGGAATACTTACGGGGTTGATGCAAAGCCGCGAAACCGCAGCCAAACTTGGTATGGAACCAACGGGTAATGCTCGGGCAGAGGATTTTCGTTACGAGCCGATTATCAGGATGCGTAACACGTACCTTGCCGCGGGCGACAGAGCTTTTGATGAACTGTTTGAGGGCATCAAGTTTGGTTATTACCTGAAAAGTTTTCGTGGTGGTCAAGCTAACTTGGATGGAACCTTCCAGGTGGGTATACAGGAAGCCTACGAGATAGTAAACGGCCAAGTCGGAGAACCCATCAGAAACGCGTCCATCAGCGGAAACGCGCTTGAAACGTTGCACCGCGTGGAGGCAGTTGGAGCAGATTTCGAGTTATGGCCCGGAAGGTGCGGTAAGGGCCAGACGGCGTTCATCTGTGATGGTGGACCACATATACGTGTAGGAGAGGTCATGATTGGTGGAGTCGCCTAAAGTTTTAGAACTGCTTGAACTGGGCAAAAAAGCCGTAAACAGTGCCCTTAAGTGTGGTGCTGACGAGGCTGAGGCGTTTCTGAGTGTGAACTCAGGCGTTTCCATAAACATTGAACGTGGACAGATTGTGCGCTGCACAAAAAGTTCTGATGACGGCTTGGGTGTTAGGGCAGTTTACAGTAAAGCGGTTGGTTTTTCGTATACTAACACGTTAACAGACAAAGAAATACAACAAACCGCAGCAAGAGCACTAAAGGCAGCAAAAGCAAGCCGACCAGACAAGGATTGGGTATGTTTTGCGGATGCAAACAAGTTGCCGCAACTGCGGGGTATGTTTGACAAGCGAATAGTTGATTTGTCCTCGGATACGCTGGTGGAGATGGCGTCTGAGCTTTTGGGTTCTGTTGTGGCGTATGATAAACGTGTCCTAGGTGTAGACGGGGGTGTGGGTACCTCTGTTTTTGGGAACGTTTGTGTTAACTCACGTGGTGTCGAAGCCGCGGAGGAGGGAACAGCTGTTGGTTGTTCCATGGAAACCATAGCACGCGACGGGGCTGATGTTACTCCTGCATGTTTTGAGTCAGATGCGAAACGGATGTTTACGGTTGACCCGGTTGTGGTTGGAACTGAAGCCGCAAGGCAAGCAGCGTCTTGTCTTGGGGCTAGGCGGATTAGTTCGGGTGTGTTTCCGGTGGTGTTTACTCAGGCTGCGTTTCGTTCTCTTCTCACGTACACGGTGGTTAACGCGATTAAGGCGGACTTTGTTTTACGGGAACGTTCCGCGTTCAAGGATAAGGTTGGCCAAAAGGTTGCGTCTGAGCTGGTTTCTGTTTGTGATGACGGTTTGCTTGAGGGTGGTTTGGGTTCAAGGAATTTTGACGGCGAAGGTGTTCCATCGCAGAAAACCGTGGTTATCAAGGATGGTGTTTTAAGGAATTTCTTGTATGACAACTACACCGCACGAAAGGCAAACGCACAGAATACTGGTAACGCGTCCCGTTCTGGTGGTGGGGCTTATTCGTCTACGCCGACTCTTGATGCAAGTAACTTTGTTTTTGGTGCAGGCAACAAAACAGATGATGAACTATTAGCCGAGGTCAAGGACGGTTTGATAGTTTACGGTGTTCAGGGTGCTCATAGCAGTAACGCTGAAAGCGGCGAGTTTTCTGTTGTTGCCACGCCCGCGTGGAAGATAAAGGACGGTTCGGTTGCGGGTGCGGTTCGGGATGTCATGTTAACGGGTAGCTTCTTTGATGTGTTAAGCAATGTTTCTGGTTTGGGCAAAGATGTTCGTCAGGTTGGGCAGCTTGTTGCGCCTTGGATACGAGCCGAAAACGTCAGGGTAATTGGAAGGTTATGAAAGATTTTTATGTCAAGTAAGACTCACTTTTTTCTATTGCCTATGGTATGGCACAAAGTTGTTAGGAGAATTAACAGGTTTGACTACTCCAGAAGTTTCAGGTTTCAAGTATAATCTCATACGCAGAATAGTTCAGGTAATATCGCTTGTCTTGTTTGCTGGAGTACTCTTTGGTTTAGGTCCGCTTCCCGTTGTTTTGCCTGTAATGTTCACATTGGGACTGCCACAGGTAGCCTTAGGCGACGCGTTTGCGTTGATGCAGGTAATGCTGAGCAACGGCGTGTTTCCTTGGATTCCTTTGGCGTCATTTTTGTTGGTTACACTCTTTCTGGGCAGAGCAACATGTGGCTGGGTTTGCCCGTTTGGTTTTGTTCAGGACATAGTAACCATGGTTTACCGAAAACCCCGAGACGTTTCACTTAGAACCCACAACTGGATGCTGCAAATCAAAAACGTTGTATTGTTGCTAGTTCTTATCATCAGCATCTCCGTAGCAGCCATGGTAGCCTCAGGCTCAGGCGAAGCCTACAAAGCTGCGCTGGGAGTTTTTGCTTCGGGCACAATGAATGTTTTAGGTCCCGCGGATACCTTGTTTGCGCTTATCCCAACAGGTATCTCACTCTTGATTAGCGACACCTCAGCGTTTGTTGCTTCAGCGTTTGCTGTTTTGCCGCTGCTTTGGACACGTTTGGTTATCTTGGGTATTGTGCTGGTTTTGGCGGCGCTTATACCCCGTAGCTGGTGTAAATATTTCTGTCCACACGGCGCGATTATGGCGTTCTTGAACAGGTTCAGTTTCCTTGGACTGCAAAGAGACCCCCTGAAATGCACCAAAGGTGGATGCAACGAATGTGTAACGGCATGTCCAATGCATGTTCCAATACTGGAGTTGCCATGGGACAAATTTACACACCCAGAATGCATATACTGCCTCAAATGCTCAGACGCATGCCCAACTAAAGCTATCAAACCAAAAATGCCGTAGGTTTTGAGAAGCGAAAAACATGGACATAGTAACCCAAGTCAGGCAAGAGTTACAAGAAAACGCTGATACTAAAACAAAACAGACCATGGGCAGGTTTTTCAGGGAAGACATCAAGTTCTATGGCGTAAAGGCATTTACGGTTACGAAGATTGCCAAGAAATACTTTAAAGAAATCAGGTTGATGGACAAGAACACGGTTTTTGGATTCTGCGAAGAACTGCTCAAGTCTGGTTACACCGAGGAAGCGTTTGTTGCGTATAACTGGTCGCAGGCGCTGGAAAACAGATATGTCCCAGAAGATTTTGTTGTGTTCGAAAAATGGTTAAACACCTATGTGAGCAACTGGGCAGAATGCGACACACTGTGCAACCACACGGTGGGTTCGTTTGTGGAAAAGTATCCCCAATACCTTGAGAACTTGAAGCAGTGGACGCAGTCAACAAACAGGTGGACAAAACGGGGCGCAGCGGTTACGTTGGTTTTACCTGCACGAAAAGGCATGTTTCTGGATACAGTTTTTGAAATCGCAGACAAACTGCTGTTGGATTCTGATGATTTAATTCAGAAAGGATACGGTTGGATGTTAAAAGAAGCAAGTAAAAAACATCAAACTGAAGTATTCAACTACGTTATGCGAAACAAAGACGTGATGCCAAGAACCGCATTAAGGTATGCTATCGAAAAAATGCCTGAGGAATTAAGAAAAAAGGCGATGAAAAAGTAGTATCATCGGGTTTTGTGGATACAAAAGCATACACCAACTTCGTTAGTTTTAGCTAAAACTCTAGAGACGTAAAAGAATTGGACCTTAGAGCCTTTAACCATGTTAGGAAATCTTCCGTATTTTTTTCCTAAATCCAACAACCACCAAACTGGCGGTTAAGCACAAGGGTACAATCATCCATGAAGCAAATTCTGGGATTGAGTTCAGGTTTTTTTCAATCGTTATGCTGTAGCTGTTTCCTATGCTGGCGATGATTTCTAAATAAAACGTTCCCGTGTGGTTAGCTACAATCAAACTTCCAGAGGTTTCTTCAGTTCCAGATTTTTTAATGGACGCAAAGTAGGATTTGCTTTCTGTGGAATAAACGTAAACTTGAAAACTTGTAAATTCTGGGTTGTCAGTTCTTGGACTAAAACTCCATCGGATTCTCCACTCCACATTATGGCATATGAATTCATCAGTTGTGATAATGCCGTTTCCGCCACTGAAACTTGTTACAACGCTCCAATTCGGTGACTCAGCAAACACGACACATAACGTAGAAAACATAACCAGAGTTGATAAGAATAACAACAAAGCAAAAGATGTTCGTTCCCCCACCCCAAACACCAGAAATATTTGTATAATGAAAACAAAAAAAGGTTTTTTGTCAAGAAACCTTGACTAAGAGTTTGGGTAGATGCTGAAAGTCTACTTTTCATAACTACGAAGAAGGTTTAGCAACAAAAACTGTGGTGTACCCTAGTTAAAATTTACGTTTACAAAAACATCAACAAATCGCCTGTTTTCGGCTATTTTCCCATCATGAACAGTGCCATTTCGACGTCTGCGATGCTGAAGGGGTATCCTTGCGCGTTTAGGTAGTCCCGTATTATTTCCAGCGTCCAAATTAGGTGCTGGTAGTTTTCTGCCCACCGTTCATCGGAGCAGATGTCACCTGGTTTGTGTGGTCCAGCAGGGCAGCTTAGTGCAGGTTTTTCTGTGAACTGCAAGGTCTGCAATGCTTCGCCTACGTTGCTGTCGTAGATGCAGAAACGGTCCTGGTCAAACAAGCCGATAATCTTTGATGCACGGGCAATGTCCATGCCCTTTATTTTGAGCAGTTCCGTGGTGGCTTGGGAGATTTTGCCCTTGTCAACCAACTCGAATACCTTACGGGTGACCTCTAAGGCTTTGGTTTCGTCCCGCAGCGGAAACTGGTGAAAATCGCCCCAAGACATAATCATGTCCAACGTTTCAAGGTCAACGCCGCCGCCGTTTTGGATTCTGGACAATGTAATAGCCTCTGAGATTTGGTTTCGTTCTGCAAGACAGGCTCGGGGCTCGTTTTCGTTCCATGAATAGTTTTTTCTGCCTTCAACTAGGCGGTCTTTGTTGTTTTTGGCCCAATCTAAAACAACTTTCTCGTGTTTTTCAAAAAACAGGTCTTTATCAAGATTGCTTGAAGATTTTTCATCCGTCAAATAGGTTTGCCTTCTTGCATGTTTTCTGTTTGTGCACAGAAAACCAGCTATACAGTGTAATGTATTCGGTGACTTGTAAGATTATTTGTTTTCCAGTTCAAAACAGTTCAGGTCTTCGTACAGATGCCTTCTAAACAAAAAACGGTTAGTTTCTGTTTTACGGGGCATTTAGGTTCTAGGTCGCAGCGTGGACACAACACTGAAACGTCGGTAACGCCCAAGGTTCCGTTGTTTTCGTGTATCGAGTAAACAAGTTTAAGGTATTTACCCTCGGCAATCCTCGGAACTCCATCCTTGTTGCCCAAGCCGAACCATTCGTAGAGCCGTTTGTCGCCTTTTTTGCAGTTACAGGTTTTGCAAACAAAAACGGCGTTGTCCGTTGTGTCAGGTCCGCCTCGTGAACGGGGCAGAATATGTTCCAAGGTTAGTTTGCCCTTTGTTCCGCAGTAGATACATGTGTCTTGTTGTTCGCGTTCTTTGATGTATTCCCGTATGGAGGTAGACCAGTTGATTTCACCCGAAACCAGTTTCTTGAAACGGTTCATGACAAAGCCGTACTCGTCCTTGCCGATTCCCGCAGACTCAGAGATAATCTTCGCATACTGCCAGTAAATCAAATCCAGAATACTCTTCACAGCACGCGGAGGCAAAACCAAGACCAACTACAACATTACGTTAAGACAATTTAGCTTTTACCACAAACAAATCAGGAAAATGAATCAACAAAACTTGTCAAGGGTTGCAGGCGTAGCATCGTTTGGTATGAACACAGATTACTCCGCCGCAGGTTGGGCACTTCCATTTTTGTTGTTCACGTTTCAGGAACTCGTCCATGCCGTTGCTTTGAATAAACTTGAGGTTCTCAACTACGCTTATTCCATATTTTTCTTTGTAACGTTCATCAAGCGTTTCCAGTGTATCACATGGAAAACCTGAACACTCAAAGCAGTACCTGACTTGATTCGTTGCCAGTTTGTTGCATTTCTGTTTAATGAACGCACACAAACCATCCCTTGACCAGCAGCCAGCACATGCGTGTTTCCGTTTTTTGCCAGTCATCGTGTAACCAAAATATGCAACACAGGTTCCGCAGTTGTTTCCACAACAAGCAACCAGCTTTGGGTCAAAACTTTCACTAATTACTTGTCACCTGTTCAGCATTTTTGGTTACTTCCGCTTTTCTACGGGTAACATAATGAATTTTGCGGCACAGGACACACGATTCAAACCCAGAAAAGGCTACGGGTTACAGGAATAGCACCGTCTGGTGTGGATGCAGATAACTCCGCCGCATGTTGGGCATTTCCATTTTTCTTTTTCGCGTTTTGTGAACGCTTCCAGCCCGTTTTTGATGTATGTCAGGTTTTCAATCAGGCTTGCGTCATATTTTTTGCTGTAATACTCATCGGCTTTTCGCATGTTCTCGCAGGGAAAATCTGAGCACTCGTAACAGTACGCGATTTCGTCCTTGTCTGCAAGCTTCTTACACTGGTTTTTAACAAACCCACACGCAGTCTCTAACGTGCGGCATCCACCACACTTTGACTCACGTTTTGTGCCGTCCATGTTGTAACCCAAAAAACCAACACATAGTCCACAGTTAACCCCACAACGAGAAACAATCATCAAATCAATATCCCCACCCAATTCTAAATCCCCACAATGTTCAGTGTTGAACGGTTACTTATCAGTTTTCAAGAAATACAGGTGGCGCGGGGTGCGGGATTCGAACCCGCGTGGCCCTACGGACCACAGACTTAGCAGGCCTGCTCCCTACCAGGCTAGGAGAACCCCGCATAAGATACTGTGTTCAACGGGAAACCTAAAAAAAGTATCTGTTCAAAGAAACAGAGTTTTTATAAACTTCTTGGAAACAAGTAAAATTTAATTTACTCAAATGGAGATAAATGGTTCTAAGCATGTCATTTTATGAAAAATACCGGTTCTTACAAGAATATTTAGACCTAAAAGGTTTCACTTGTTATCCAAAAGAATTTGAGATTACACTTCAAAATGAAAGCTTGAGATATGCAGATTTTGCAGCATACAAAGACGGGCATTTCTGGGCTTTTGAATATAAATCGTTCGGAGACTGGATAGGTAGAGGAATAGAACAATGTGAACGCTATGCAGAATGGTTCGATTATGTAGTTCTTGTCGTAGAAAGAAATCTAACTAGAAAAAGCAAGTTTTTTAAACAAATCAAAGAAAACGGTTTCGGACTTTTGTGGAGAAAAATTGATGGACCACTGACATGGAAACTTGATCCTAAACCACAAAATCCTTCACATGAAAAAGTAAGTTATGTTGATAGAAAATTCAAATCAGTCCCATATTTTAGAAAATTCATCGGTGAGTTTCAATTTGAATCTGTTCCGAAGCAAGTTTATAGAAAACTCCAAGAAAAACAAGCAGAAGCAGCAGATGACCTAATTAGTCGCATTACCAACGAAACTATGAACCTATACATTTCCATATGCCACGTAGGTACTATGCTAGAACCCCAATCTGAGAAGTTAATAACATATTCGACAAAACCAATCAACTTTCAAGCAACAATTAACACCTCAGAACTAGAGAAATGGTTAACGAACCCTGAGATTGTTTATATTGCCCCATATCCTGGCGATGATGAAAGGTGGAATGAATTAGAAAAATATCTTAGCAAAAACACTCTTACAGTTGGTGAACTTCTGACTCAAAAAGACAGAGTGCCATTTATGGCATATAATGTTGCACGTGATCTTATCTATTGCAAAAACAATGATAAGACGTTCCGCAAAAATCAAGTTATTAAAGAAATATTGAAAAAATTGCGAAAAAAGAAAGTGTAGCACCAAAAACAAAAAACCGCTTTAGATGTCACGCAAAAGCGTCTGTCCGACCTGAAACCAAGTTTTTATAAAACCTCTGCATCTTATGTGTAGAAACATGGGCCGGTCGTCTAGTTGGTTAGGATGCAGCCCTTACGCGGCTGAGGTCGCCGGTTCAAATCCGGTCCGGCCCACCACTTTTGCACGGTTTTTACGAAAAACAAACAACAACGAAGGTTATACAGAAAAATGGCTTGTAAAAATAAAAAAGGAGTTAACACAAACTAACACAAATATGCTGTTAACTTGTGTTACTTTCCCAGTTTTTCTTCGTGCTTCTTCTTTTTTGCTTTGTTCTTTTTTGCCAATGATGGCATGTTGTCACCTGCTAAAAGACGGTTTTAGTATATAGTGTACAATATGAAGATGTATTTAACCTGTGAGCTAGACGCAACCACATATTTGCATCATATTTGAAGACTAATAAGGTTCATTGTTGAAAACAGTATTTTTCAGAAAAAACAAAGCAAGCCAACACTAGAAAACTCGAACAAAGAAAAACAACGGGTTTACGCTGTAATCAGAGATATTTACGTAGTAATTCTCTTTTTGGCGTACACAACAAGCACAATAGTCGCTAACAACAAAGGAGTAATCATCCAAGACGAAAACTCGGGAATGTACCCTATTGGCGTGTATTTTTCGTTTGCTATAACTAGTCCAAACCGTAAACCGTAGCCGTTATAACCGCCAATCGCATATATCTCATCATCCACAACAGCAATACCTAGCCCCCAACGTACAGTCGGCATGGATGCTCCAACTGTCCAACTATCGGTTTCTGGGTCATACACCTGAGTCATGTTGGTTCCGATTGGTTGACTGCGAATATTATACGTTAACATTCCGCCAACAACGTAGATTCGTTTAGGCGCCAAAACCCCACTCGTTGAGCAGGCTCTAGCATCAAAAACACCTACAGGAAGGGATGCCCCATTTGTCCACTGGTTGGTTGCAGGGTCAAAGATTTGAACTAACGTAGAGGCATTTTGCGCTCCGCCCGCAGTAACGCCACCGCCGATTATGTAGATTTTGTTATCCAACACAGCAGACGCATAACCCGCAACAGCCGTTGGGACAACGGCCATGCTCGACCAAGAATCCGTTGACGGGTCATAAACATCTGTTGCGTCTGAAGCAAGCGTTTGGTAAAGGTATGATTCTAGTTTTCGTCCACCAATCAAATAGATTTTGTCATCAACAACACAAGCTTGTAACAGGTCTCTTGATGTGGGTATTGCAGTTTTATTCTCCCATGTATCAGTGGCGGGGTCATAAACTTGGGTGGGTATTGTCGCATTCCCACATATTAGGTAAATTCTGTTTCGACACGCAACAACAGTAGTTATTACGCTGTCAACAGGCACTGGAGTCATTGTCGTCCATTTATTTGTCGCAGGGTCATACAATCCGTTTATGTTGTGTCCAAGAAAGTATATTTTGTCACCTAACAGGGTAGCACCTGCTGTACTACTATATGTCTGCATTGGTACAGGAGTCATAATTGTCCAAGAGTTTTCAGTAGCAAAAACTAAAGATTGTGAAAAAGTTAGAAAACATAAAACAGCAAAAAAGCCGATTAATGACTTTTTCATCTTGACTCCGCAATAATACTACGGGTGTACACATAAAAAGGGTTTTTGTCAAGAAATATTGACAAAACCTAAGTTTTCATGATTAAAAGCCAAAGCATTTTACAATTAATGTCCAGAACTGTATCTCACTGAAGTTCATGTTGAAAAATATGATTGAAATAAAAAAAGGTATAATAACAGTTTTTTGTATACATAAAGAGTTTTGTGTACTACAATACAGTGGAAGAAAACTGCCAGAACAATTTTTCCTTTTTGACGTTTTTTCTTTTATGGCTTGAGTTATGCGCATTCTACTCATATCAGAAGTACTGCAATTAACGTTTTGATAACGATGCTTACACAGTATCCAAATTGACCATAAATCGCTGTGCATCAATTCGTTTTAGTTATAGTAGTTCATTGCTGAAAACAGTGTTTTTTCTGAAAAACCAAGCAAGACGCACTTTAGAGAACCGTTTAACTGCCTGTTAAATAATCAGGACTGCACTGGAGATACCTGAAACAGTTCTCCCGCGCCACAAAAACAGCGCGCGTCTAAAACACAAATCTTCGTTTAACCTTCGCTTATTTCTGCAGAAGCCTGCTTTCTAAGGTCGCAACGGTCCTCTTTGGCGTGACCTTTTTCGTGGTAGAAAATCAGTTCACCACAGTATGGACATTTCTGTAACACAAAACTCAACTCAGATACAATAAGGATTACGGCATATTTTACTGTTTGTTATATTGAAGTTTTCATTTTAAACAAAAACAAAATAATACAAAATTTTTTTCACAAAACAACAAACTGCAAGAATCACAGAAAAAAGTACTGCTCCCAAACCCATAACTACAAGATTTATTCTTTTGTGTTATGTCGTCAACTGGAGATTCTAAAATGCGGTGCTCAAATTGTGGTAAATGCTGCAAAGAAACAAGTATGGAGCTTTCATGCGAGGACACAAAACGGTTAGAGAAAATTGGCTTTTGCTTAAAAGAATGTACAGTTACAGACAGAGGCATAGCCAAACTCAGAAACGTTAACGGCTACTGCTACTTCTATGACCTCGCTGAAAAGAAATGCAAAATCTATGAACAAAGACCAATGGGATGCTACCTTTATCCTGTCGTGTATATGGCAAACGAAGGCGCAGTTGTTGACGAACTATGCCCAAACGGAAAAACAATTCCAATACAAGAACTAAGAACAAAAGGAAAAATCTTGAACAACCTCTTGAAACAAATAGAGAACACCAAACCAACCAGACCAAAATATGTGTTCCAGCACCTTGCACACAAAAAGTTTCTACAACTGAGAAACAAAAAAGCACCCAACAAAAGCCACAGAAACAAAACACTCAAAGGTAAAAGTAACCCACAAAAAAAGGTTAATTGTTAATCACACAACTTTTTTTTGGATTCCAAAGTTCCCAGAAATGCTGAACATGAACTAAAAGGGAAACAACACAACATTACTTGGCACAGGTAACAGATTTGGTTCTTTTGCCCCAATCATATTTGTAGTCTAATAGAGGTACATTGTTGAAAACAGTATTTTTTCTGTTTTTCTAAAGGAATACATCATCGGTTGCCTGCTTCACGGGCATATTTGTATCATATTTGAAGACTAATAATACTTCAATGTTGAAAACGGCCTTTTTTCTGAAAAAACCAAGCAACAACACAAAAACAGTTTAGACCATTACCGCAACCAGCAAAACCAAAGCAACCATACGGACTATCTCGTTAGTTGCACCCATAACGTCGCCTGTTACACACTCCAGAGTCTTGTTAGAATACGAAGTCAACAACGCCATAGCAACCACCATACCTGCAAGGGGAACAACAAACCAGATGCCAACCAAAACAAAACACACAGCAGCACACAAAACCAGCGAACCAACCATCTTGAGGTGCTGGTTCTTCATGGACTCCACAACAAAGTAGCCCATTCCCTTGTATGCGGGCAGCTTGCCAAAATATGCAACTAGGACCATGCTCTCTTTTGCGAGCAACTCCGCAACAACGGCAACCTTCAAGATTTCCAAACCAGAAAACATCCCAAAACATAGACCACTAAGCAACAACACGATAACACCAGACGCCATAGCCGCAGCACCAGTATACATGTCATGCATAACCTCTAGCCGCCGTTTGGTGTCGCCTCGTGCCATTGCGGCGTCACTGAAATCCAGCAACCCATCCAAGTGGTGAAAACCCGTTAACAACTGCAGGGTAACTAAAACAAGAAAACCACAAATCAGGCTAGGCAAAAAATAGGAAGTAACCAACCCAACAGCTCCAGCAAAGGCACCCAACAGCAAACCAACCAGCGGAGCCAAAAAGAAAACCTTAGCCAACTCGTCAATGGACTCCATGCCAAGTGGGATAATCGACAAAAAACCTAGCAGTCCCTTCAAACCTTTAAACAATGAACCACTCCACCTCAACAAAGAACAATGCCATAGACAACAATATGTCAAATAAGGCGCTTTTAAATTTGTTCAAGACAAAACAAACAAGCAACAGGTTTTCGACGTAAACCTTATACGCGCGCACACGAATAAAAACGCAGATATTTCAAAAAAAGAAGGTATCATAATGTCTTGGTTAAAATCCATGATGGAGAAAGAACCCGACGAACCAACAAACCCCCTAGGAATAGTTGTAATCGGAACCCTTACCCCCGACATGCACATAACACCAAAAGAAATGGTCCGCAAATCCCTTAAAAAAGCAGGCTACAAATGCATCGACGTAGGCAAATCAGCACCAGCAGCAAACTTCGCTAACGAAGCAAAAGCAAACAAAGCAGACATCATCGCAGTCTCAATCAACACTGCACCAGCCAAAAACAACCTACCAGCACTAATGGCAGCAGTTGACGCAGCTGGCCTTAAAGGCAAAGTCATCATCATGATCGGCGGAGCAGCAGTTGACAAGAACGACGCAGCAGAAGTCGGCGCACTCTTCGGTGAAACCCGAGAAGAAGCCGTAGCACTAGCAAACAAGGCACTCCAAAAATAACCGCGGAGCAAAATGACCTCCGCACTCAAAAGCGAAGTGAAATAAATGTATAGGTTCGAAAGGGAACAAAAAATTGTAAATGCCGGCGGAATCAGTGTCGGAGGCCAACCAGGAGAGGTTCCAACCGCACTTACTGCAACAATCTTCTACATAGGACACAAGATTGTTCAAGATAAAAACAAAGGAATTTTCGACAAAGCAAAAGCTGAAGCATTGATTAACAGGGTACAAGAACTATCCGATATGACCACAAACCCGTACATATTGGACGTTGTAGGAACCTCTGTTGAATCATTCCAAAGCTACATCGACTTCGTCGCAAAAGTCTCTGATGCACCAATCCAAATCGACGCAATCAGCCCAAGACTCAGAATTGAGGCAATCAAATGGGCAAGCGAAGTTGGTTTATCCAAACGGTTGGTAAACAACTCAATCTACAAAGGTGTCAAAGACGCAGAACTAGAAAACCTGAAAGACTGCGGCGTAACAGCATCAATAGTCCTTTGTGACAACCCAACAGATGAAACCGTAGAAGGCAAACTGGAAGCACTAGAAGCTGCCCTACCACTTGCTGAAAAAGCAGGAATCGACGGCTTGCTCATCGATACAGCCATGTCCTCATGGGGTATTGGTGTAGGAGCAGGTCTACGCGCCATAACTGTAATCAAAGAAAAATATGGTGACCGCGCAGCCGTTGGAACCGGAATCGGAAACGTATCCGATACACTGGGATGGGTAAAAGGCAACTTCTCAAAAGACATCAAAAAAGCTGTCGACGCTGCACAAAACGCAATCTTGCCAATGATCGGAGCAGACTGGATCATGTTGGGCCAATTGAATTCGCTGAATTCATTTTCCCAGCAATTGCAGTAATTGATACATACATCTTGACTGCGACCGCAGACCTTGGCACAAGACCAGCTGTTGAAGGCCAACACCCGCTCTACAAGTTAGTCGGCTAAACTAGAACCCAAAATTTTTGGAATGGGCAAAAGCCCATTTATCTATTTTTTTGTTTTAAAACTTAAAACCAAGATATCTTAGAAGATACGCAAACGAAGTTTTGGCGGACGAGATTCCGTAAACTCCACCTTTTGCGAGCATACGGAAAACATAGGTTGGACGCAAATAGAATTTCATGTAAGCCTTGTCGCGGATTTCCTGCAAGTCCTTCATGGTCATCATTGGGGTTTCATATGTTGCTGTTGCGGTGTCGTAGCTGTCAAAGTTGGTTACACGCAACCAACCGTTCTTCACGACAGTATCATACAGCGGCGTCCCCGGATACGGAGTAGCAATATAGAAACCAATCTCGTGCGGGTTAAGTTCTTTGATTACATAGTCCACCGTTTCCATGGCCGATTCACGGGTTTCACCTGGAAAACCAAGAATAATGTTGGTAACAATCATCATGCCGTTGTCGTTAACCCACCTAAACGCCCTCTTGGTTTGAGTAACATAGTCTTTAGCTTGTTCACTTTTACCCATACCACTCAAGACTTCTTTGCTGCAGGATTCTACACCAAACCAAACAGCGATACAACCTGCGTTTCGCATCTTTTTGAGCAAATCATTTGTAACCATGTCAACGCGAGTTTCGCAATCCCACGCAATTTTCAGTTTTCGTTTACGGATTTCGGCACAAATTTGCTCGACACGTTCATGGTCAACAGAAAACGCGTCATCATAGAAAGTCAACTGGGTTGCGCCATACTTTTTATGAAGCATCTCCATTTCGTCAACAACGTTTTTGGGGCTCCGCATACGGTACCGTCGCCCAAACATGCGAACCGCAGAACAGAAGTTACACCAGTAAACGCATCCGCGGCTGGTAACCAATGGGAAAATGATTTTTCCTTGCCGTATAAAAGTGCTTAAAGGAAACAGGTGGTGCGCCGGAAACGGAAGGTCATCCAAGTTTTCTATGTAGGGACGGTCTTCGTTCCGAGTTATTTTGCCGTTTTCTTTAACGGTTGTGCCTAGCACGTCTGTTAGAGGCTTGTTTTCTTTTACACGGTCTGCAATTTCCAGAAGTGTGTATTCGCCTTCTTTTCTTACTATAACATCGATTTGTGGACATTCCTCGAAGGCTTGTTTGTCCCAGAAAGTAACGTGAACACCACCAAGTAGTGCTAAAGCATCCGGGTGGACACGTTTTGCGATTTCAATTACTTTCAGTGCAGAATTATAGGTAAATGTTGTTGATGTAACCCCGATGATTGTTGGTTGTTGTTTAATGATTTCTTGTTCAAAGTCTGCATGTGACAGATGCAGTGCCTGGCAGTCGATTATGTTTACGGCGTAGCCGTTCTTTTCCAAAACAGCTGCCATGTATCCGATGCCTAAGGGGATTGCTGGTGGGTGCTGGTGCCCCACTTTTGGGTAAGGGGGGTTTACAAGAGTGATTTTTACGTTCACTTGAATGCCTCACATTTTGGATATGCTAACGTAACAGCAACTATATTTTTATGTTCTCTCACTTATAAGAAGGGCGGTGGGTTGTTTGAAGACCTTGCGCGATGAAACAGCGAAAACAACGAATAGTAAACAAGGTTTTGTTTCGTTCATTTTCCATAAAAAAAGTTACTGGTTCTGGATAATGATTGCCTTATCCATAGTCACGTTTATCACCATCAGCTTCATCCCCGAAACAGGAACACTAGCAGGCATACGTTACGTATTCGCGTTCATCTTTGTAGCATTTCTACCAGGATACAGTTTAACCCAAACACTATTCCCAAAAGAAGACTCAATGGACCTAATCGAAAGAACCACATTCTCCATCGGAATAAGCTTCGCCATAACCGCTTTGACTGGGCTGTTCCTGAGTTTTACACCATTCAGGTTAACTCTGCAAACTGCTCTTCCCACGTTAGGCGGCATGGTTATTGTTTTAGCAGTATTGGGGCTAATACGCACATACCAAACACAGTAAACACAAAAAGGTACATATTCAAATGTGCCAAGTTTTTAAGTAAAAAAAGAAAGAAAAAAGGCCGAAGCCTAATTTAAAAAGTTGAAGATTTCTTAGAAGAGTTTGTCCCATCTGTCAAACAGATCGAGTGCAGCTTGGCCGCCATAGTCGCTCAGGGAATCTCTGTATTCGCCCATTTGAGTTACTGCTTTCTGGAACTTCACCATGTTTTCTGCGACGTCTGCAAGATAGATGATTCCGTCAATTCCAGTTCGCATTACACGAACCGAAACTCGGATCAGTTGGTCAACTGGTGAGCATTGTGCGGGGTCGTCTCCTGGACCACAAACGTAAATGTTTGAGTACACTGGTTTTTCTGGGAAGATTTTTCTGAATGCACGTGCAATCATCTCCCAATACCATGAAGTTGCATAGTTCTGAGAGAACATGACAATGTTGAATGCGTCGCATATCTTGTAGAGTTCAGGGAAGTCCATTCCAAAACGTTGGTCTGCGTTTGCGGGGTCAGGTAATACTGCTAGTACTAGTTTTGTTTTCACACGGTCTTTTACGTCTTTGATGAACTGTGTGATGGTTTGTTTTCGCCATTCGAACCAATCTAGTCCGCTTTCTTTCCAGAGTTTGTTGCATCTTGCACATGTGCAGTGTCCGTGGTCGGCGAAGTGCCAGCTGTTCAAGAAGATTGGTTGACCTGTTTGTTCAACTGCGTTTTCGATGTAGTCTAGTTGCTCTGCTCTGAATTCTGGTTGTGTTGGGCATAGAATGTCCCAGTGGAGGTTGAATTGGTTGTTTCCTCGTACTGCTCTGCCGCGTGCTGACTCGGAAATCCAGTCTGGGTGTGCGCGTCCAGACACGTTGTCTCCGAAAACCGCGATGTTGTTCCACATGTCATTTTGTGGAGTTCCGCGTCTTCCTGTTTCTGGTTTAAGTCGGTACACGTCAAAGTCGAATCCTTCAAGCTTCTTTGCTTCAAAAAGATAATTGCCAAATTCCATATTCTAGTCACCCGTTTAAAGCTGGAAAATACTTTGACACAGATTATATAAGCTTTGCTTCAAGACTCTTTGAAACTTTGTTTACACAACAATAAACCTGTTTTATGTAATCGCCACAAAAACGAGGAAAAATGCAGGTTTTCAGGGCAACAAAAAACAAAAAAATCAAAAAAGAAAAAGAAGACGCGTCAAAAACGCGTTTCAAATTTACTCTAGAATGCTTTCCCACTTGTCAACAAGGTTTAGGACTGGTTTGCCGCCGTAGCCTTCAAGTTCTTCGCGGAGTTTTACGTCTGCGACACAGGCTTTCTGGAAGTCTTTCATGATTTGTGCAGTTGCAGCTAGGAAAATCAGTCCATCTACGCCAGTTCGTGCGATGCGGCATGCGGTTGTGAGTATTTGTTTGTGGTTTTCAAGTTCAGTTGGGTCATCGCCTGGTCCGCGGATGTACAGACCTGGAAATACTGGTTTTTTGAGTAGCTTTTTGAATCCTCGGGACAGTGATTCGAAGTACCATGGGCTTGCGTATGTTTTAGACCAGTGTGGAACAACGAATGCGGTTGCATATTCGGCTAGTGCATCAAAGTCCAGTCCGAACCGTTCATACGCGTTTACTGGGTCGGGTAGCAAACCAACGTAGAATGGTTTGTTTTTTACGCGTTCTTTTGCTGCTCCGATAAAATCGGTTACTGTTTGTGCACGCCACTCTAGCAGGTCCATTCCGCTTTTTGCGTGGGCTGCTTTGCATCTTGGGCATGTGCAGAATCCGTGGTCTGCAACGTGCATGCTGCTTACGGTTATTCCTTTGGTTTTGTCTGCGGTGTCTTCGATTAAATCAAGCATGTAGTCTATCATCTGTTTTTCTTGGTTGCAGACAATGTCCCAACGTAGATTGTATTTTTTGTTTGTTCGCAGTGCAGGTCCATCTTTGGACTGTGCTACCCAGTCAGGGTGTTTGGCTGCCATGTTGTTGTCGCCAAAACATGCGATGTTTGTTGTCATTTCAGGATTTGGAGTCCCAACGATTCCGCGTTCGGATTTAAGCCTGTATACTTGCAGGTCGAATCCTTCAACGGGAGTTGGTTCATAAATGAACATTCCAAACTTCAAAATTGATTCCTCTAAATATTCAGTGGCGAAAAATGGCTTTTGGTAGGCTATAAGGGTTGCTACCGTTTCCCGCCAAACGAATCAACAGCTACAATACTGTAACATATGCTTATTGTTGGTTTGTTTCGGGTTTATTTGTGTCAACATTTGAATAAACACAGTACATTACAGCGGAAAGTATGCTTCGTGTAAACCAACCAAGCTTGTCTGAGAACGTTGAACTAAGGTATGCTGGTCTGACCTGTTTGAATGTTGATGTTTCATCTTTGGATAAGTAGTCGATTACAACTTTTTGCAGAATCTTACTAAGCACAAAGTTTCGCCCATACTCGTTTGCTGGGTTTTCAGGAATCAAATCATTTTTTGCGTCTTCATCAAGCCGTAAACCTGCGATAACCAGTGCTGCAACGTTTTGGTCTGCTAATGCGCGTTCAAATTCGTTGATGAACTGTTGACGTTTTTTTGGGTCTTCGCGTAGGATTGGGCGAATCTGCGAAAACAGTGTTGTTATTCCTTCTACGGTTACGCCTCGGTCTGCTAGTCTTCTTGTTATGGGGCGGTTGGAAACCAGTTTTTCCTGTTTGTAAATCGCTTTTTTAAGTGCAGTTTTAACGGTTTTGCCGATTAACTCCCCTGTTATGGTGCCTGTTCCTGCGTACCGTATTTGATGTTTTCCTTTGTTTGTGGAGGCGATGACAACGCTGTCTGTTACGGTTCCGGTTGCGACTTCACCTGAGAAACGGCTTCGAACATCCAGTTCCCGAAGTGCAGAGGCTTTGGCTTCGGTTACGGTTACTATTGCGTTGACCATGCAGCTTTGTGTAAGGTTACCATCCACAAGAACGATGATGTTTATTGTGCCCCATTTCTTGAACGGAAACGCCGTTTGTTTAGAGGCAATTTCGTCGCCTGCCGTGGCAGCGAAGTATGCGCCAGCAGTAACAAAGGCGGTCAGGGTTAAGTCCTCAAATTTTATTGATTCAACTACTACGTTTTCCATTTTTGCTGCGGTCATTATTGCGACAACTTGGTCGCTGGGAAAACCCAGTTTTGTTATTTCGTCTTTAAGGAAGTCTCCTGCCTCTTTGTGAACAGAGTCTTCCATGTCGCTGCCTGCATCTTCAGGCACCTGATAATTGATTATGCAGTTTGATTCTCGTTGACCGCCGTTTAGAACAGCGGAGCTAATGATTTTTAGCAGAGTCTTTGAACGTAAAACCAGCTTGTTTCCTTGTAGTTCAGCTTCAACAGACTCGATATGGGTTTCCAGTTTCATCAGTTACGTTCCTTCTCAATTTTTTCCGAACCAAGACACACCCAAACATTGTTTTGGGCAACACATTTCCTTGTTACGGCTTGATTTCTAACGTAGAACTCCCTTTTGTTATTTATGCCATAAAGGAAAGGTGAGTAAAAGAGTACATACAAAGTAACGTTGATGTTTTGAAACAAAAACTAGGCTTCAACAACTATTGCCTTGTTTGGACAAAGGTCTTGGCAGATTCCGCACAGGGTGCAAGAGTCTAAATCAACGATTACGGGTTTGCCGTCTTCAAGGGCTAAAACCGCCATTGCACAGCAGTCAACACAGGTGTATGAGTCACAGTCTTTGCATTTCGTGTATTCGATTTTAATATTCAATGAAACGGTCACCTGTCGTGTCTAACGTCAAAACTAATTAACGCCATTAGATTTAAAGTTAAAGATAACAAACATTTCAAGGGTCGAAAGCGTTGAAGATTGGAACAGTAATCTATGAACCGATAATTGTTGACGGCTTTGACATGAACGTTTACTACTCAAAACGTGTGGACGGTGCACTAGGAAAACCCGCCAAAGGCATGTACAACGACATCACCTGTTTTGTAGACGCAAAAGCGGCACGAAAACACCCAGAAATAGTAGCACTTTCTGAGCATGGACCAGCCACAAGAACAAACAAGGCATACACGTTGCCGTGGGATTTTATCTGCCCCACAAACGAGCAATACCAAGCCCAGATGCTGGATTTCATCAAAGAAACAGCAAAAGCAGAACCGGAAGGCGTAATCTTGAATCTTTACCACTTCCCCGAGGAAGGCTTTTGCACCTGTGACCGATGCCAAAAACAGCAAAGACAGAGCGGTTTAGACTGGCACGAATGGCGAGCCCAAACGGTTACAGATTTTATTCGCAGAGCCAAAAAACTGGTATCTCAACCTTTTGGTATCGAGATATGGCCTGACCCGATTTTGGCAAAGGAAAGGTTTGGTCTGGATTTTGATGCCCTTGCGGAGTATGTGGACTTTTTCCATGTTCCGTTGTCGTCGCATAACTATGTGACCATGTATTGGGTGGATACCCTGACGCGGGATTTCAAGAAGATTTTGAAGAAACCAATCTTCATCGAGTTAAGCGCCGAAATCCCCAAAGAACTTGAAACCAAAGCATTGCTCAAAACAGTTGCATATGTTTCAAGCCACAACGTGAACGCAGTATTGTTGCTGGTGCATGACGCAGAACGCGCCAAACAGATATGCAAAACCGCAGTAAACGACGCCAACTACCGAGGCTGGTTGGACAGGTTCGGTTTCGAGAACATGAACAAAGTTATTGAGAAATGGGAAAAAATCTACGGCTAACGTTGTTAGTCTGATACTGTTGCGCGCCTGTATTTTCTTAGTTTGCATATGTCTAGGTCAGCGGAAATGATTTTGTTGTTGAATTCATCTTTTGCTTGGCTTAAGATTCCCCAAGGGGAGATTATTGCACTGTTTCCGCCCTTAGAGTTAGACCTTGTGTTCCCGTTTTTCAGGATGAAAACCTTGTTGTCGATTGCACGTTTCTCTGTAAGCGGGTGCCCCTTAACCTGTGGATGAGTGCGTGAAGCAGACACAGGCAAAAAGATTACTTCAGCGCCTAGGGTTGCCAGTTTTTTGACGGTGCGGGGATAGAAAACGTCTGCACATACCAAGATGCCAGCGGTGCAGTATTCAGTTTCGAACACTTTGAAGGTGCTTCCAACGTTCAGGCTTACAGATTTTTCCCAGTCAGTGAGGTGCATTTTTCTGAATTTGCCCAAGATTTTTCCTTTTTTAAGAAACAGGGACGTGTTGTAGTATTTTCCTCTGAAGTCCTCAAAGATGGTACCGCCGATAATGTATGCCTCAACATCTTTTGAAACACGATTCAACATATTCAGTGCGGGTATACGGGTCTCTTTAACAACGGCATCTATGCTTGTTCGGTCTTCGACACTGGCGGGCATGGGAAAGTATTCGGGTAAACAAATAAACTTGGCACCGTCATCAGCCGCTTTATACAACATTTTTTCAGCAGTCTTAAGATTCTTGTCCGGTGACTCGCTGACTTGCATATGAATCAAACTGACGCGCATCTGTTTAACCTGCCACAGTTTTCTCTTATTGCCCTGTCAAGGTGGCTAATAAACCTTAAATTTTTGCAACAAAAATGTAACCAACGTTTTAAGAAATCGGTTCACCAAGAAATGTAAGGCACATACAATCTAGGTTATTTTTAATACTTAATACCTCCAAAGAAAAGCAAAGAAACACCTTCAAACCCAGAGGCACAAACATAATGGAAAACAAGCTGAAGTTAGCCGTCTTTAACACTCAACCGCCTCACCTTTACTTTGGAGGGGTTGAACGGCGGATAATGGAAAACGCCAAAGTGTTAACCAACGCAGTGGATACAACAGTTTACAGTGGTACCAAGAAGGTTTTTAACAAAACAGTGGTGGTTGATGGGTTAACAGTTGTTCCATGTAACTCCACGGATAGGCTGTTTCCTTTGGATAACTGGACGTTTAACAGGTCAATCGCCAAAAAGGTTAACGAAATAGAAGCCGACGTATACGAGGCACATGCTGTCAGCGGATACAGGTTTGTTAAGGCATTAAACAAGCGGCGAATCAACAAACCGTTCATACAAACTGTTCACGGCGTTTTGGCGGACGAGTATATTCAAGGCAAAAAAAATGGGTCTGGCTCGTTCAGGTCACGATTAGCTAACTTGTTCATGGGCTACCTTGGAAGACTAGAAAAAGAAGCAGCCCAGCAAGCGTCTTTGGTGGTTACGGTTAGCAGGTATTCAGCAAAAAGAATCACAGAGTTATACGATGTAAACCAAACAAAAATACGCGTAGTCCCAAACGGCGTAGACATAGAAAGATTCAAACCAACCCAACAGAAAAGCAACGTCAAAGAATTAATCGGCGAAAGCGAACACATGGTGCTTTTTGTTGGCAACCTGATACCTAGAAAGGGCTTGCATTTCCTGATTGAAGCATCAAAACAGGTAACCAAAGAAAGCAAAGGCATAAAATTTGTTGTGGTTGGAGGCGGTCCACTGAAAAATAGGTTGGTTGAATACACAAAAAAGTTGAATGTTGCAGAAAGCTTTGTTTTTCTAGAAAAGGTTGACGACAAAACTCTTCCAATGTTATACAACAGTGCTGACATGCTGGTTATGCCCTCGATACAGGAAGGGCAAGGCATTTCCCTGCTAGAAGCTCAAGCTGCGGGTAAACCAGTGGTCGCCTTTAACGTAACCGCAGTTCCGGAGGCAGTGAAAAACAATGAAACAGGTTTGCTTGTTAACCCAGACAGCACAGAGTTAGCAGATGCGGTTTTGCGGCTGCTTTCAGATGAACGGTTACGGGAAAAAATGGGGCAGGCAGGTCGAAGGTTTGTTACAGAGAACTTTTCGTGGGATATTTGTGCCAAGAAAATGTTTCAGGTGTATTCTGAGGCAAAAAATGAACTTTGAGAAAATCAGTTGATTGCAACGTGTGAGCTTTTTCGTTTCGTTAACAGCACATATGCAACGATGCCAAGAACAACCAAGGCAATAACAGCCAAAGTCGCGTAAACATATTCCACTGGTACTACAGAACTGTTTTGCGTTTGGTTATCGTCGGGTTGTGAATTCTGTGCAACAACAGATACTTGCATGTCTGGGCTACGCACAATATAGGATACGCCTGAGCACCAAGCGGAAATTGTGTAGTCTCCAACCGCGTCAAATGTGTAACTGAAACTAAAGGAGCCGTCATGTGCAGCCGTAACATGGATAATCTCAGTTGCTGCACCGCCTTTTTGGACGGCAACAGTAACTGGCGCAAACGCAAGCGAAGGTGATAGTTGACCGCAACCAACAACAGTTTCACCAACAGCAAAAGCGGCAGCTCCTAATACAAAACTGATTTGTTTTTGCGTCACGGTGGAGTCGCTTAAACAGTAAAGGTTCCAGTCGTGGTTTCCGATGTATAAACGGCCCTCATAAACTGAAGGCGAAGACCAAGTGTTTGAACCAGTAGCATAATACGAAAGCCTAGACCCGTCAGATGCGTTTAGGACGTAGATTGAGCGCCTGTCTGTGGCGATGTAGATTTTTTGGTCAGCATACGTTGGGGACACATAGATTTCTCCGCCTAGCCACGACTTCCAAACTGGAGTCCCAGTTGTGGCTTCTAGGCAGGTTATGAAGAACTGGTCCACAACAAACAGGTGACCATCATGATACGCAGGAGAACCAACCAGAAAACCTCCGCTGCTTTCTGTGCCCCGCGTAACATTATATGTCCAAACTAGGTCACCAGTTGCAGCGTTTACTGCGTGGTAAAAGTCCTTGTTTGTTGCAACAAAAACCAAGCCATCAGCAACAACTGCAGACGAATGCATATCAGTGCCCCGCTCAGCCACTATTGTGTATGGAATCTCAAATTTCCAAATCATGTGACCATCAGAAGCACCCAGTTTATACAATCCACCAGACTTAGTCTCCTGCGAAACAATGTAAACTGCGCCACCAACAACCGCAGGCGACGAAGTAATAATGCCATTAGTATTGTATGACCAAACTTTGTCTCCGGTTTCAGCGTCAAAACAGTACACTTTGGTATCCAACGACCCAACATACACTTTGCCGCCAACAACCACAGGCGACGAAGCAACACGGGCAACAGCAGAAAGATGCACCTCAACGTAGCCGCCGGCATCAGCTTTCCAGATAAGACTACCGTTGTAGGCGTCTAAACAGTAAACGTTACCATCGTCAGGTCCAATGTACACTTTGCCGTTCGTCACTGCGGGTGTGGACTTGATTCGGGCATCAATGCCGTATTTCCAGATTAGTCCACCAGTCTGAGAGTCAACACAATAAATGTTCTTGTCCTGTGAACCAAAATAGACCAACCTGTCAACGATACTGGCAGAGGAAACAACTCCGCCACCAGTTGTAAACGCCCACCTTAGATTCAGGTCAGAAGGACCGCCCTGTCCTGCGCCACTGTTTTCGGCGTCGCTACGCCACATAGACCATGACTTGGAGCCAATAGCCCATACCTCACCGGGTACATTGTAGGTGTTCATCATGTTTTCTTCGATGTAACCTGGAATAAGGTAAAGGTTACCGTACGCAATCGCAACAGACTCCCTAGGCGAATAAGCTTCTATGGGTAAACTCCAGATGCGTTCACCCGTGAAAGCGTCAAGGCAAACAAACTCAGATTTACTGTACTCGAAAGTGTAGGGGTCGCTTGAAACGCGTTGACCAGTAGTGGCGTAGACTTTACCGTCTGCTACAACAGGCCAACCAGGCCAGAAGAAGTATCCTGGGCCTTCGTATTTCCATGCAAGAGTTCCAGTTTCCGCATCTATTGCGTATAGGTTTCCGTCCTTGTTTAGCTCATAGATTTTTCCGTAAGCAACGGCGCTTCCACTAACCCAGTAACCAAGATGTGAACCAGCATTATACCTCCACAAGATGTCACCAGATTTTGCGTCAAAACAGTAGAAGGTGTTATCGTGTTCACCAGCCTTGAACAGTTTGCCGTTATAGTATGAACCTGAAAACGTCATTGCGGCTTTTGTTTCGGTATCCCATAATAGTTCACCAGTTTTTGCATCTAACGCCACCTGATGAGGTTCAAACGAACCCGGAAAAACACGTCCATCACCATACTGGATGCCCGACCCGCTTCCTGAGCTGCCAGCAACGTAGGTTTCCCACTCAAGTTCTGGTGGTTGTGAGGGGTCAGAAAAGTTCCATGCTTGCACAGTTGCTTCGCCGTGGGTGAAGAAGAGTTGTTCTTCTGGACTGTATACTCCTTCGGCCCAGTACGACACTTTTGCGGTGAACTCTTCACTGGTCCACAGCAGGTCGCTGGTTTCTGTTTCAAGACAATAAGGTCCAATAACAAGTCGTGTGTCATCAATCTTGAATACCGCGGGCCAACGTTGAGTGCTGGGTAAGGTTGCGTTCCAGACGATGTTGCCGGTGTCTTTGTCTAGGGCAAGAACGTTACGGGTTGTTGTAACGAATACTTTGCCATTAAAAGCTGCAACGTAGCTTTCTATTCCAGTAACATTTGTTTTCCACAAAACCTCTGAGGACTCAGGCGCAGGACCCTGTGAATACCGGGTGAACGCTGGGTCGCCGTGAATTTGGGGCCACTCGTATTGGAGCAAATTTTGGGCATCTGTTGTTGTATTAACATCTACTACTGAATCTGCGGCAAAGACTGCGCTGGAAACAGCAACAAAGGAAGAAAAAACCATCAAAGAAACTAAAACGAAAACGGTTGGAGCACATTTGTGATTTGCAATTCGCATTTTTTTCCCTTCAAACTAAATATTTGGGATACCCAAGATAAATTAAGCACAGTTTCTTAACTTGATTCTGGTCAAGTTATCATAAACTTAATTTTTGTTGATATTAAGGTTTCTCAAAATCACGTAATAAGACATAAAGCAACATGAAAACGTTTCAACTGTGCTTCAACACAGCAAACCGTTTAACCAGTCAGTTTTCCCAGCAAGAACATCAATGCTTTTTTGGGGTTACGAACAGCTTTCAACAGTTTATCGCCGGTTAGTTTCTGGTTTACGAGGTTGGCGCGGTCACATAGTTCCCGTAGTTCATCGGGTGTGAAGTCTGGTGTTTCAATTAATGCTTCAGCGGCGGATAATGCTTCGTCGCTGATTCGGTCACTTAGGTATCCGCAACTTTTTGCTTGCTCATACAACCGTGTTCCATACAAGGGTGTTGCGATGCTGAAGTGGAAAATATCGGCTCCTAGGTCTCTTAGTTTGTAGGCATACTTTATTGTCTGCTCGATGTCTTGTTTGGTTTCACCGATTAGACCTAAAACAAAAAAGCACCCAACTTTGATGCCCAGTTTTCGGGAATTAATTATGGCGTTTTCAACTGCTGTGAGGTCCTGCTTTTTTCCGATAACATCATCCACGACACGTTGCACACCTGACTCGGGTGCTAGGCGTATCTTTTTGCAGCCAGATGCCCGCATTTTGGTTAACAAAGGCATATCAAGGGTATCAGCCCGTATGCCGTTTGGTGTGTACCATTCAATATCTAAACCCCGTTCAACTATCAGGTCACAGATACCCGCCATCCGGTTCTTGTTTAACGCCATGTTATCGTCCCAGAAGTCCACCTGCTTAATGTTGTAGGTGTTAACCAGTTGCTCGATTTCATCTACAACGTTCTCGGGGCTTCTAAAGCGCCACTGCTGCCCCATAACAATATGCACTGAACAAAAAACGCAGTCATACGGACAACCGCGGCTGGTAATCATGGAAACCCAAGGCTTGTTTATTACTCCTCGGATTGCGTTGTTTTTAACGGCATCAAAGTAGGCTTGCATCGGAAGCAGATGCCTAGCCGGAAAAGGTAGTGAATCTAAATCCTGAATCAGAGGTCGTGGTTTGGTGATGAATGGTTCACCGTTTTGTTGGGTAAAGGCAAGTCCTTTGATGTGTTTAAAGTTCTTTGTTTCACCTTTTTCTAGGGTCTCAACCAACTCGGAGATGGTGTATTCTTTTTCGCCGATTACCACAAAATCGATGCCCGGATGCTTCAAACACTCTAACGGTCGCGCAGAGGGATGTTGCCCATCCAAGATTGTGACGATGTCTTTGTTTACACTTTTTATGGTGGAAGCTA
>JBAZEV010000012.1:0-1014 GCA_041653695.1 Bathyarchaeia archaeon | reverse complement strand
TCGAATGCGGGTGCACTCCAACCAGAAAACGGAATAGTTATACCAACAACATCTGGTGACAAACGCCGTATGCGGTCAGCAATCTGCTGGTTTGTTAAACCAACCTGATAACGCATTTCATCGATTAACTCAAGATTTTGCAAACCCTCAGTAGGAGCATCAATGATGGACACTTTATGGTGTTCCTCAAGAACAGCTGCAACATACGCGATGTCAAACGGTTGAAAAACATTCGGTTTCCCCCACAAACGAGGCTGAATACGAGGTGGATTAATCAAACAAACACGCATAAACTAACCAACCTTAAACAAGCCAACCCACGAAGGAATTGAAGCTTTGCAGTTTGAGTAAACGACAAACAGCAACATGTATGTTACGCATATGTATACCTCGCCGATTCGGGAACATATGTACTTGTGTTTTTTCTGATTAATAAGATGGACAGTACACAACAAGAAATTTGCTTAAAAATTATAAAAAAAATAAAAATAAAAAAAGAAAAAGGGGAAGCGCTTATTTGCGCTTTTTCAAGAACATGTAGGCTACAACCACTACAACAATAGCGATTATGCCTACAAGAGCATAGATGTACTCCATTGGAATGCCAGATGCTTCTTCTCCGCCAACGTTGATTGTTACTGTGTCGGATGAGTCGACTTGACCAGCTGCATCTGCGACTTCGCAGTAGTATCCGTAGGTTCCGTCTGCATCAGCAGAGACAACTAGTGTAGAGGAGGTTTCTCCAGATACAACTGTTGCTTGTCCGTTGCTGATTTCATACCATTTATAGGTAAAGTCAGCAGTTCCGCCAGATACTGAAGCGGTAAGTGTCACAGAGTCGCCAGCGCTTACGGATGTGGCTGATGCAGATACTGAAGTAATCAGTGTTTCTGCGTTACTAGGACCTTCGTTTCCAACAGATATGGTTAGTTCATCGCTGAATGCATATGTGCGTGATGAAACGGGTCCATCTTCACCCATATACCATGCGATTACTTTCCATGTGCCGGCCAT
>JBAZEV010000011.1:17208-34052 GCA_041653695.1 Bathyarchaeia archaeon | reverse complement strand
TGTGGAGAAAATGTTGGCGAACCGTGGTGTTATGGTTGTTCCCGATGTTTTGGCGAATGCTGGGGGCGTTATTTCCTCGTATGCTGAGTACAGGGGATATAACCCTAAGCGTATGCTAGAGTTGGTTCAACGCAAGATTAGGTTAAACACTGTAAAGGTTATCGAGGCATCTCTGGACAGCCAGTATGAACTTCGGGACGCTGCATTGAAGCTGGCAAAAGAGCGAATTGAAAAAGTAAACCACCATCATAACAGTTCAGGTGATCTAACAGATGTTTGATTCAACATTTTTGGTGTTACCTTAAGGGCTTATATTGCTAGTTTACACAAAGTCTACTGTACACAACGAAGAGGTATATTTTCAGGATGACTTTTGAAGAACTCTGTTTGGTTCCTGTTGGTTTTGTTAAAACTTCTGCTGTTGGCAAAGAGGTTAATGACCGTAATGTGGTTTCCCAGATTGTTTTGGATGACCAGTACCTTGAGGCAGTGGATGGTGTGGAAGAGTTTTCTCACCTGTTTGTCCTGTTTTGGTTTAACCAACTATCCGAGCAGGACCCTAAACCACGTAAGGTTCACCCCTGTGGACGAAGCGACATGCCATTGGTTGGCGTGTTTGCGACGCGGGCTCCTATCAGGCCAAACCCGATTGGTTTAACGGTTGTTAAACTGCTCAAGAAACAGGGAACCACGCTTACTGTACAAGGTTTAGATGCCTTTGATGGCACTCCTGTTTTGGACATTAAACCGTTTGACACCGCTGATTCCCTTGAGGACTTCAAGGTGGCTGATTGGTGGATAAAAATAAAACAGGAACAAACAAAGAATCGGTAACCCTTACATCACGGTTCCAATCACTATCAATAGCGTTGCACCAATCGAGATAACTGGGCACATTTTAAAGACAATCTGCTGGGTTTTTGCTCCAGTTGCAATGGTTAGTAGTGCTCTTGAAACCAGCATCGCGACTGCTATCCAGTTTACGAACCCTTGGTGAACCCCTAAAACTGCGTTAAGTATCACAAGTATGCCAATGAAAATCAGGGTGAATCCTTCGTTCATCCATTCCATGATAAGTGTCCGTTTGTTGTTCTTTGATATTTGTCCAAAGCCTTCAACAACAGATTTTGTTGGAATCAAATGAATTATGCCCCAAAAAATCTGGAACGCTCCACCCGCAATCAAAAGCAAATCAATCAACTGTTCTGCACCGCTGCTCAAAGGATTATCATGGTTGCTATATTAGTGGTGTTAAGTTTCAATACATACCCTGTATTAAGAAAAAAAGGGGCAAAAAGCCCAACAAAACTAGGTTGACTCTTGTACTTTCTTGGCAAACTCTTGCCCAAACGCGTAGCATTTCTGCAGTTCTTCTTTGTTGGGAACCCACTGGAACGTTAACGCTGGCAAAACCAAGTTCATGCCTGCGGTTTTCAACGATTTTTCGATGGTATCTGTTGCTCCGCCGCCCCAACCAAACGAACCAAACGCTGCTGCTACCTTGTTTTTTGGTCGTAGTCCTTCCATTTCCCGCAGAAACGGAGACACAGTAGGCAAAACACCGTTGTTGATTGTTGCAGAACCAACAAGCAGCCCTTTGGTTTCCAGCAACTCGCCGATGATGTCGCCGTTATCAGAAAACGGAAGCCGATACAATGTTGCCTCTACGCCTTGGCTGACTATGCCGTCAAGTATCGCTTTTGCCATCTTTTCTGTGCTTTCCCACATCGTATCATACGCAATGATTACCTTCTTGTCTGCCTCGCCTTTCGCCCACTTGAGGTACGCAGTTATGATTTTCATCGGGTCTTTACGCCAGATAACACCGTGACTGGGCGCAATCATGTTAATCTTCAAACCAAGTTTTTGGACTTCCTCGATTTTGCGTGTAACCAACGCGCTGTAAAGCCACAAAATATTCGCGTAATACTTCCCAGCCTCCCACATCAAGATGTTCTGGTCTACCTCATCATCAAAACGGTGTGAAGACGCCAAATGTTGACCAAAACCGTCGTTAGACAACAACAATGCATCTTTTTCGATGTAAGTAAACATTGTATCTGGCCAATGAAGCATCGGAGCCTCAAGAAACGTAAGTGTTCGGTCGCCCAGATTTAGTGTGTCGCCAGTTTTTACGGTCATGAATTTCCAGTTGCCAAAGTAGTGTTTTTCCAGTCCTGCTTTGCAGTTGGCTGTGCCTACAACTGTTGCGTTGGGTGCAAGTTGCAGGATTTCTTTGATTGAACCTGAATGGTCTGATTCAACATGGTTTGCTATGATGTAATCTATTTTGGATGGGTCAATTACTTCTTTGATTTTTTCAATCATTTCTGCTGTAAAACCGTGGTGGACAGTGTCTACCAGTGCAACTTTTTTGTCGATAATCAAGTAGGCGTTGTATGTTGTTCCTCTGTGAGTTGAGTATGTGAAACCGTGAAAATGCCTGATGTTCCAGTCGATTACTCCAACCCAAAAAATGTTCTCTAAAACTTTAACAGGAGACATAAAATTCACCTACAAAAAGGTGTGCTTTTGAACCTATTAACTTTACCAAATTTCTGAAAACTTTGGTTCGAATGGCTGTTTATGACTTTAATAGACTCTGTTTTTGTTTCGTGATCGCCCGTTATTCCTGATTTGTAAATCGGGCATATGGTTGTCATGTTTAAATTTGTGTTGTATTTATTTTACAATTTTTTGTTGCATTTATTCTTGATAAAATTCTGAAAAACTATTAAATACTTTTTAATTCTTGGAAATGTGGGTGGGTACTATTGCAAGCATTATTACAACTAAAAAAGTTGGGTTTAACAGACCATAAAATCTGTTTAAACCCCAACGATGAAGGGCTTAGTCAACAAATCTTGAAAAATGGGTTGCGGGAACCCATGAACAGTTACTACTTAGCTAAGTTCATTAAAACCGAAAAACCGCATGTTCTTGATGTTGGCGGTAACATTGGGTACTTTCCTTTAATTGAACTTCTCAGCGGCGCAGAATCAGTTACCGTTTACGAGCCTGTAAGCGAAACCTTTGGGTATTTGCTGAAAAACGTGAAAGACTTCAAGAATGTAATCTGTCGCAATAGCGGTTTATCTGATCATGCTGGCGAACAGACAATATACATTCCTGAACAAAGAAACTTGGCATCTGTGGCTCCAGATGCAGACTATTTAGAGTTTAGCGACGTAAAAATAGTCAGTAACGAAACCGTAACAATGGCAACGTTACCTGATGTTTGTGAAAACATTGAAAGCAGCAACATTCTGGTTAGAATGGATGTTGAAGGCTACGAAGCAACAATTCTTCAAAACATACCTGAAAACGTTAAACACATATCATTTGAGTTTCACACACAAATACTTGGCCAAAAGGCAAGCATAGACTTTATTGAGCACCTGGAATCTCAGGGATTCAAAGTTTTCCTGATGCTACGCGAGATGGAAGGCCTGATTGGGTTATTCAAACGCTTTGGTTTTTCGGTTTTTAGTGCCTACAGCAGATTGAAAGAAAAACGGATATACACAAACCCGACCAAGCAACAAATATGCCACGTCATTTCATTATGCCGTGAAAACCCCCACATTTTTGCGTCCAGGATGTGACGGATGGTACCCACACAGGTATGTATTAACTAAAAGCTTTGAAAAAGGGGGTTCATCGTATACCCGTTTTTGAGGGCACAAAAGGTGTGCACTGTTAGAAACCAACTTATGCATGAATTTGTTGTTTTCACGAATAACTGTCCAATAAACTGAAATTAAAACCGCTTCAATACTGGTCACGTTCACCTAGGAAACATCTTTTATACCTAAACCGCAGAAATAGGTTTTTGGTTAATTAACATGTGCCTTCTTGTTTGAAGGTTCCAAAAATGGGTTGGTGAAAAAATGGTTTACTGCACAAAATGTGGAACTAAAAACGATGATGATGCTGCTCTGTGTGTTAACTGTAAAGAACCGTTGAATGTTTACCAAACTATGAGACGTGAACGCCACAGAAAAGAAAGCGAATGCTTTGGGTTGCCCCATGGCGGACAAATTGCGGGACTAGTTTTAGGGCTTATAATCATTCTGTGGGGGCTTTCCACGGTTCCTGGGCTCAATTTCGGGCGTTACCTTTGGGCGTTCATAATCGTAATCTTTGGGTCGCTGATGGTGCTTGGCGCACTCTACAGCATGAGACGCCGAGGATAACACGCCTTTTTTCTCTATTTTTTGAATCTACATCCGCCTGTTTCGCAACGTGAACAGATTACCTGATGGTCATATGTTGAAAGCGAAATTCTGGTCAACAACCAAAAAACAATCAAACTAACAGTAAACAAATCAAAAACCAAGCTCTCTACCAGCACATCAACGCCAATCAACACAAAAAGAGCCCCCAAAACGAAAACGATGTTCGCCAAAAAACGAGTTATGTTCCCGAATTTGAATTGAAACAAACCAACAACGACACCAACAACACCCAACATAACCAGCAACGAACCGTAGCTTGCAACTGTCCAACCGCCAAAAAAGTAGAACACTCCAACAACCAACGCTAAAACGCCTCCAACCAGCAGACCAATGCATGCAGCACAGAAAGTTTTGCCGTTTATTCTGAAAACATGGGCAGTATATTTTCCGCAGTTGGGATGATGTCCCTCTAACGCTGGTGAGGTATCGTCAATATCAGTTTCCATGTTTGCTGGTTTTTGTTTGACTTTAACGATTCCTCGACATTGACTGGGAGAAAAAACTGCCAACACACCCAGAATGCACAAGGTGCAAAAGATTGTGCCCGTTACCGTTTTTCGCCAAACAAAATCTGCGTTTGCTGTGGGCGGAAAAAGACTCAATGCAACAACTAGGAGTAACCCCGCAAACGAAACTAGGAGTTGATACTTCATTTCTCCCCCCAACTTGTTGTGCGTTGCCATTTTGTTCACGGCTTAAAACAATGCTTTAACCTGATTAACGATGCCCTGTGATGCCATGTACATGTAGAGCCTTCGTTTGAGTGCTTTTCTGGAAAAGACTCCGCCGATTCTTCGGTTCCAAGAACCAAAAAAGCTCCGGTAACAGTTGTAGAGTTCTTCTTGTACCTCTTTTGTTGTTAACGTTTCTGTTGGCATTACCGCGTGAACCATGTCGTAGTTTGCCCAGTTGTTGTCTTGTATCCAACCGTTCTGTTTTGCTTGTTGGTAAACCGCAGTACCCGGAAACGGCGTAAGAATCGCAAAAATCGCCAAATCAGGGTCCAATTCATTCACGTAATCCCTTAAACCTGCAATGGACTGTTTGGTGTCTTTTCTTTGCCCGATAATGAACATGCCCTGAGAAAAGATGTCGTTCTTTTTCAGAAGTTTAATCGCCTTTTTTGCGTCATCGGGCGTTGTCTGCTTCTGGAACGTGTCCAGAGTAGCTGAACTATTACTTTCCACACCTAACAGAACCCACCTTAACCCAGCTTTACGCATCTTGGGCAAAACATCCGCATGTTTCACAACATCGTCGCATCTGACCTGCATAAACCACGTCATGTCATCTGAAAAACGTCGGCTTATCAGTTCGTTTGCTAAATCGTTTGCCTGTTTACCTAAACCGTAGTTGTCGTCGGTTAACCACAAAAACCTGCTCCCATAATCATTGTAACAAAACTCAAACTCATCTGCAACACGTTTAGCAGACTTCAAACGCCACCTGCTTTCCCAGTGCCTCCACTGGGTACAAAACGTGCACTGGTGCGGGCAACCTCGGGATGCCTCGATTAATGCGTATCTGTTGTTTCCCGCCATTCCCGTGAAATGGTATTTTTGAACCAAGTTTTCCACAAACTTGTAACCCGGAAACGGCAGGCTGTCTAGGTTCTCGATTAACGGACGGGATTCATTGTGCCTGATTTGTCCATTGTTTCGGTACGAGACTCCTTTTACACCCGAAAACGGTTTTCCCTCAGCGACCATTTTAGTTAACTCAGAAAGAGTTTCTTCTCCTTCACCCCTTACAATCACGTCAATTTCGGGGTATGTTCTCAGGCTTTCTTCAGCTAACACCGTGAAATGTTGTCCACCCGTAACGGTTACAACGTTGGGGTTTACCTGTTTTGCGAGTTCTAGCGTTCTCACCGCAACGTAGGTGTTGCATGTGGCAAGAGCACTGGACGCCACCACATCGGGGTTGAATGCTTCCATACGCTTTTTCAGTCCGTTCCAGTCTAAGCCTTCGGCGTTGCAGTCTACTACCTGAATTTGTGTGTCGCTGTTTTTGTTTTCAAGAAACGCTGCAAGCTGAAGAACCCCATACGGAGGCGGCAAATATTCTCCCATCACAAACCAGTAATCTTTTGGAGGTTCTACAAACATTATCTTCAACGACGGGTCACCTTGTGGCAACACTGTTTCTGTAATCTGTGTTGATTACATTTTCGCCTAAAATGCCCTGTGCCCTGGAACAACCTAAATCTGGTCTTAAAACAAAACGTGGTCCAGGATTACCAAAAAATTATAGTTTGATTTTTTTGGCTGTTTCACAGTGGTTGCATGGCATATTCGTGTTTGTGCACAAGTTGTTCGTTATCGGGCACGTGATTATTTTTTCTTTCAACCAAAGATTCAGCCCCTCGTTTATGGCTTTAGAAACGTCTGTTTCCATTGTTTTTACCAACCGCAAAAGCTTCGAGCTTACCTGTATGTTTACAATAGCCAACTTTTTTCAACCTTTTTAGTAACTTATTTGTCATCTGTTTTAACTCGTATGAAAACTAAATCATTATCCTGAGTAACAATTCACATTCGGAATCAGAATACATTCAAGTATGCAGGTTTATCCTATTTTATTTTAAAGTGTAAATATCTTGCCCTTAATCAAGTTTCATGATTCATAAAACATATTTAATGTTTTTTACAAACAAAATTATACGATATTCAAGATTCCGACAGAAATGAAAGAATTTTGGGTCATACCATAATGAGTTCATCATCCTGAAAACAGTTAAAACATGAGGACGCGGGGTTAATGGCAAAAAATGTTGTTTCAACTATTGTTACCATATTATGTTTAACTTTCTTGTTATCTACTTGCATCGGTACCTGTTTAGGCACTGCTTCTAGTTCTGGAATGCCTGAATGGAAAGTTGGTGACTGGTGGCAGCACCGTATTGAAGTTTCAGGTGAAGCAAGCCTTGTTGGAACCTACACGATTACGGTCGTAGACGACTCTTTTGTTATCTCCCAAAATGGACAAGACTTCACGTGTTTTCTTCTAGTTGTTTCTGGTGACGGAACAATCTATGGAACTGTTAATGGTCTGGGATTAAGCGGAACATGGACAACAACGGAATACCATTATTACACAAAACCCGACCAAAGCTGGGTCAAAATCACTTCAACGTATGACGAAACAGTAACCGTCAGTGGCTCTGGAGCATCTGCAGGTCAGAGTCAAACAGTTACATCAAGGCTTGTTACAGAAAACCTGTATAATCCCCCGTTTGAGTCTAACAAGGGGTATCCATTATCTGTTGGAAAAAGCTGGTCTGCAGCTACTGCTGAAACAAAGCAAACCCAAACAACAATTGGTGGAAACACTGAAACTGTAACAGAAACCGATTCATACACAAAGAATTTCCAGGTTCTCCGAAAAGAATCCACCACCGTGTCCGCGGGTGAATTCGAAACATACGTAACCAAACGAACAGACCCCAACGGAGCATACGCTGAAACATTTTATTCTTCACAGGTTGGTTTTGACGTAAAACAGATCGAATATGACTCAACTGGAAACGCTTACTTAACTCTGGAACTGTTAGATTATAAAACTCAGACAACTCCAACAAACGACGCACAAGTTTCTGCAACAAACATGCTTGAACTGTTGATTATATCTTCTATTATTGCAGTTTCCGCAGTTGTTGTTATTTTGTTGCTAAAAAGAACTGGACACTCTGCTGTCAACTAACAATTACTTTTCTGCAAACTTGCTGATTCACAAATTTGAGAAAACGTAAATATCGCCAAAACACCTAACTTCAGATGGTGAACTCTGATTGAAAATTGCTGTTTCTGGAAAAGGTGGAGTTGGAAAAACCTTAGTTGCTGGAACTCTTGCGGGTTATTTTGCACAAAAAGGCTTCAAGGTAATGGCCATCGACGCTGATTCGTCCCCTAATCTGGCTTTAACATTGGGCATACCTGTTGAGGAATCAAACAAAATACTGCCCATTTCTGAAAACGCTAAACTGCTAGAATCAAAAACCAAAACAGACTACCCCGGAGTCTACAAACTGCATTTCACGGTGGATGACATAATAGAAGAAAACGGCATGAAATCGCCATACGGCGTTAACCTACTTGTTATGGGAACCGTAAAAACCGCTGGCGGAGGATGTGCATGCTCAGCCAACGCGGTTGTACGCGAACTGTTGCGGTACCTGATTGTTGACCGCGACGAAATCATTATCGTGGACATGGAAGCAGGCGTAGAACACATGGGACGCGGAACAGCAAGCCAAGTAGACGTTATGCTGATAATCGCTGATTCAAGCCGGAAATCTTTGGAAATCGCCAAAAAACTTGACGGCTTAGCCCACGAAGCAGGCATCAAAACCGTTTACATCGTCGGCAACCGAGTTAGAGACGCCGAGGAACAAAAACTGATTACAGATTTCACGTTACAGAACGGGTTATCGTTGCTGGCGTTGATTCCATACGACGACACCGTAATAAAGGCAGACCGCATCGGTGAAGCACCGCTTAACTACGCAGAAACCTCTGAGGGCGTAAAAGCAATCGAGGAAATTGGCGAAAAACTGCTCAAAAACAACAACTAGTCCGCCTACTTTTGCGGGTGGACGGAAATATCTTAAATATGTTCAATGAATATTAACATCAACATCCACAGAGGGTAAGCAACATGGAACTGTCTGAACAAAGACTCATCGGTTCACTATTTTTACTGGCGGGAATAACCTGTCTTGCAGCTGGGCTGTTCGAAGACCAGTTTACAACAGTAGTAAACATACTTGGCGAAGTACTAAAAGCAGCAATCGCAGGCTAAACACAAATTTCTTTGCTTCTTTTTACCGTGACTTCAATAACCCGAACAATTGGGGCACTTCTTTTATTGGGTTATCCAAAATCATTGAAACACCCACAGTGCACTCCAGCCAACACCCTTTACATGCTGAGACTTTTTGCCATCCCTCGTTGTTTGGGTCTGTTTTCAGGGCTTCGTTAACGTTGCCGTTTAATGTGTCTCCAAGTATTATGTCTGACCGCGCGGGACATGCTAACAGTTTGCCTGATGGATTGATTGCTACATACAGTTTTCCTGCGTGGCAGATTTTCGGTGACTTCCCCATAAAATAGTCCGTGAACCCATCCAGAAACGTTGTTGGAACCGCCAAAAAACTGGGGTCAGACCGTTTAAGCTCATACAAATAATCCAACAATCGGCGGACCTGTTCCTGTGTTGGCGTGTTCTCAGGTGCAGTCGGATACGGATGCATCGGCTGAACCTGAACAAAATCTACAGTTGACCTAAGTTCTTCGATGAACTCGGGCAAAACATCGATGTTCCATGGTGTGGCAACGCTGTTTGTGCCAACTTTTACTTTATGGTTTTTGAGCAACTGTATTGCATTGGTTGCCTTATCATAAGTACCCGCTACGCCCCTGATTTGGTCATGCAACTGTTTTGGTCCATCCAGCGAAACCACAACCGTGTCAAAAACGTTGGCTACTTCGTTTACTCTTTTTTCGCCCAACAACGTGCCGTTGGTGTTCATGCTAACCAAGCAACCATGCGAGGCAACCCGTTTAGCTAACGTGTAAAGGTCTTGGCGTAGTAGTGGTTCGCCTCCGCTGAGGTCAAAAAATGGAACACCTAACCCGCATACCGCGTCGATTGCTTGCAGTGCCTCTTTTGTTGTTAATTCTGGGATTGTGTTTTTCCACCACTCGCAAAACACGCAACGCATGTTACATCTGCCTGTGACATTGTATGACGCAAAAAGGGGAGATGCTTTTTTTGTTTTGTATTTGAGAAAGCCTTTGATTACCTTGGGTGCTAGTTGACCTGTTTTCAATAGGTGCTTCCTCGTTGGGTTGGGTAATTATTCTGTTTTTATTCTGGTTGGTTTTTCTGTTTCAAACGCTCAAACATCTTTTCCAACGTCCAACGCAAAGACGACTTCAACTCCCGCGACCTTTCCTGACGAAGGTTTTTGATGGTTACCTCTTTGAGGATGTCCCCGTCACGTTTAATGGTGTACGAGAGAATATTTTCTGGCGCTAACTGTCCTTTGTTGGCGTCTTCGCGGTCTTTTTCTTGCATCTTTGCCAGAACACGTTCTACAAAAAATGTTGTGAATGGTGGAAGGTTAACGTCAAAGTTTTTGTCTGCTGGAAAAACGATTTGCAGAGTATCTTTTTCCACAAAGATTTCAGCCAAAACGTCCCCCGTAACAGTTCTTAATGGAATACCCCTTCTTTGTGGTGCAACTTCGGGTTGCTGGGTAACCTCTGGTTGGGGTGAAGTTGGTGCTTGAACTGGTTTTTGGATTTCGGCTCTTTTGAAGCTCTGTTGTACTAGTGTTGAGTCTATTACGCTGAGCAACGTTTTTTGTTCATCTAACTCTGCTTCAAGTGCTTCTATGCGTTTTTCTATTGTGGCACGAAGTATTGCAATTTTTTTGATTTGCTCTTTTTGTTCATTTGTTTCGCTCATTTCTAGTTCCTTCTGGCTGGTGTTCAAGCCCGTGTCCATATAGATGTATCAAACAACCTCTTTTAAGTTTGGTATATCACCAAAGAAATGGCTTTAAACAATGTTTGATAATCTTAAAGGCAAATACTGCATGAACGGGGGAAAACAGAATGTTGCCCAAACTGGTTTTGCATAACTCGATAAGTTTGGATGGTTCATTAACCGATTTTATGCCTAACATGGAACTGCATTACCGTATCGCAGGCGGTTACAATGCGCAGGCGCACCTGATTGGCTCTGTAACCATGTCTGCGGGTTTTGAAATTTTTAATCAACCAATTCCCGTTGAAGAAAAATCAGATTTCATGAAACCCGACCGTTGCTCATCCCTTCCATATTGGGTTACACCTGACACTAACGGCAGCTTGAAGGGCATACTTCATGCCTGTAGACGTTTCGAATACTGCAAAGACCTTATCGTATTAATCTCAGAAGAAACCCCTCAGGACTATATTCAGTACCTCACCGAAAGAAACTACGATTACCATATAGTCGGCAAAACGAAGGTTGACCTTAAGCGTTCGCTTGAGTTGCTTTCTGAAAAATATGGCGTAACAACAGTTTTGGCTGACACCGGACAGGTACTGGGAAGCCTTCTGTTGAATCAAGGCTTGGTAACTGAAATCAGTTTACTTGTTCACCCCACTATTGTTGGACCTAAATCGTATCGTATGTTTGTGGGTACAAAAAACATGAACCTGAAGTTAGTACATAACGAGACTTTTGACAGAAAATATGTTTGGCTTGTTTACACTGTAGCTTCTTCGTAGAATTTGTTCATGTTGTTAGCTGGGGCATTGTGTCAATTTTTTTGAGTTCTATTTGCCATTCGTTTTCTAGGAACTGTTCAAACTCTTGGAAGACAATGCTTTGTGTTTCGTTTAGTTTTCGGCAAACGTTTTCTCCTGCGTAGGCACGACTCAGGTCGTATAACGCGGTTTTTTCTGACAGTTCAGGGTTTTCTTTTATTGCGCCAATCAAGTATCTGGGCGGTTTTTCTTGCAACAGCCACGCCATGTATGAAACTTTTACTACTTCATACGAGTTGGTTTTGCGTATTCCACATCTGCTATCTGATACAATTTCTTCAAAGGTTGATATGTGAATTGTTGGCATCCAAAGAAAATTATGATACTTGCCGTCCTCTGTTTTTATCCAGTCCTCGGTTTCACAGTTTTCCCAACCGATTGAGCAACACCTGTTCTTAAAAGCATCAATTAGGCTCCAAACTTTAGGTAACTGTGTGCTCATGGATTTTATCCTAGTAGTTAGCTATAGAATACTTGTCTACTGCCGCCGATTTAAGGGTATTTGACAAAAACTTCGAAAAAATGTTTGATAAACTAGTAAAAATTGAACAGATGTAGGAAACAGCAACTTTTTTCTTACATTTTTCTAAATATTTCAAAGCATGCCGTAAGCTTGTGTGCCAAAAAATTTTACGGAAAAACAGCAAAAAATCTACATTTATCCGACAGCAAACAATAAATTAGCAAACCCGAAAGATACTCAACATATAAGGAATCCACAATGAAACAAAACGACCAAACGGTTTCTCTTGATGAGCTAGACTGGAAAATATTACGGGCACTTCAACAAAACTCAAAACAGACCTACTCCGAGATTGGACGCAACCTGGGAATAGCGCATTCTACTGTGTATGACCGTATACGAAAACTAGAAAAAACTGGAGTAATAACTGGCTGGACCATAGATGTTAATCACGACAAACTTGGGGTAAACTACGTTACCGCAGACATGACAGTGTACACCGACCCAAAAGAAAACGAAAACGTTGCCAAAGCGCTTTCTGAGGCTAACGAGGTTCTGGATGTTTCGATGTCGCTTTCTGAAGATTTGCTGATACACGCAAAGATTGTAGCCAACAACCAAGAGGAACTGCATACGTTTATTGCAACAAAGGTGGCACCGTTGCAGGGTGTGTTGCGTATTCGGACTTTAATTATTACAAAGAAAATCAAGCATGAACGTTTTCTTGTTACTGAAAATGAAAACTATAAAAGATAATTAACGCCTTATCTAGTTAGATTATGACCTGTTTTTCAAAGGGGGATGCATGAGTTTGGTTACTTCATCTGCAACTAGAAGCCTCAGAACCCTGTCACGCGAGACTGGATTCTACTTCTTTACATCATACGGCAACTACACTGGCATAAGCGCCATGTCCATGGAAGATTTCCTCAATAAACTCGAAGAAGTTTCCGTTACCTCTTTGGAGTTTCACCTCTACCGTGGAGACTTCGAACGGTGGGCATCCGACGTCCTAGAAGACACCAAGTTATCCGACCGAATAAGTGCAGTAAAACTGTTGGAACCCGTTGACAGTTCACTGCGGGAACAACTTGTTAGCGTCGTTTCTACGCGGTTAGAAGAACTGAAAACTGCTAACCCACAGAACTGTTAGCCCTCAATTTTTTTGAGTTGATTCCTGTACATCTCAACAAGTTCTTGGGTTGTTGTGGCGTCTTCGGCAGATTTGTCTATCCTGTATTTGCCTGTGAACCGCGGAAAACGTATCGCAACTCCGCTGCCTTCACGGATAACATTCATGGCACATGTATGCACGGGACTAAGAGTTAGTTCTGCGCCCCTGATTTCTATGGTAACCGATGGCTCAAACCAGATGTCCATCTCGAGCATTGAATCAACCCGCGAATGTTTATGACTGATTCTGTGGTTGTTCAACATTTCTGGCAGCTTTTGCAGGTCGGCGTCTGTGAATCCTGTTCCAACCTTTGTTACTGTTTCAAAAACGTCCCTGTCTGGGTTGTAAGCCGCAAGAAGAAACGTGCCGTATGTTCCCGCTCGTTTTCCTCTGCCATGCAACGCGCCAACAACAACCAAGTCAACGGTATCCGTCATCTCGCTCCGGTAATCACGTTTGTATTTTATCCACAACCAACCCCGTGCACCTGCCTGATACACCGAATCATCGTTTGTGGATTTGCACATGATTCCTTCGCTTCCTTCTTCGATGGTTTTTTCGAAGAACTGTTCCAGTTGCGCCACGTTTGTGGCAAGTATGCTCTGGGCTACTTTGATGTTGTCGGTTTCGTCGATTAACTCTTTGAGGCGCTGGTGACGAACAGGATACGGCTGCAATGTCAAATCGTTGCCGTCTATGTACAGAACCTCAAAAACGAACAATGTGATGGGGTGTTCCTGCATGGCTTCTTGTATGCCATATTTTCGTCTGCGGTGCATGAGTTCCTGAAACGGCTTCATTTCACCTGTTTGCGGGTCCACAGCAACAGCTTCTGCTTCTAGGATTGCCTCTTTGGCTTTAACGTGGTCACGGATATATTCCACGCCGTCTGGGTACTGGTCAGTGATATTTTCTAGCCGACGCGAAAACAAAACAACCTTATCGCCAGTTTTATGAGCCTGTACACGTTCCCCATCATACTTGTATTCGGCAATGCATTTTCCGCCAAGCTTCTCCAAAATCTCCGCAGACGTGCTTAACCGTTCTGCAAGCATTGGACGAATCGGCTCGCTTGGCATGACCTTGAACTTGTTAATTCCTTTAATTCCTTGGTGAGCAACAACATTTGCTACTCTGCCCAGGTCAGACGAGATATTGTATGCACGTTCCAGTTGTTCGCGGGTTTCTTTTCCGCCCCCAAACGCTACTGCTAACGCGTCCAGTACAGTCATGTCTGCGATTCCTAACCGAAGGCTGCCTGTTACTGTTCGAACTATGTATTTTGCTTCACTGGGCGAAGCATCAGACAACAACCCTGCTAACAGTGAGAGTTTGAGGTCAACTGAACCTGAACCCGTGGAGTTGGCTATTTTGTCTAATGTTTCGTAGACCCGTTCCATTGTTAACGACGTTGAAAAGAATGTTGACTGCGCTTTTTTTGCCATAAACTTCTGAGTTGTTTCTCCGAGGTCTCCAGTTTTTTGGACGTCTTTTTCTATGAGTTTTTCCCTGTGACCCGAAGCCTTGGTTACTGCTTTTATTGCCAGTTTTTCTGCGATTCCGATTTCTATTCCAACAAAGTCTGGGTACAGTTTGCCCTGCGTAAGGTAAACAATTTTTTCGATAAGCTCGGTTGGGGTTTCTTTAAGAAGTGTAACCAGGTAATCGGTCATCTCTAGCCTTTTTGTTGTTGCCTCAATTTTTTCGTATGCATCGGCGATAATGGAGTATTTCAACGGGAAACGTCCTCACAACTAGAAAGATGCTTATGTATATTAAATATAAACCCGTTTTGACCTAGTTTTGTTTGTGCTACTTCTTTGCCAGCAGTAACAGCCCACAGAAGATGTTCGCTACACCTATCAAGCCTAATACACCGATGAACAGCGGATTCCACAGTATGTTAACCGAGTAAACAATGTTGTATGCCGCGAAAACTGTCACAAAAATTCCAGTTGCAATCATCACAAAACAGAATATCCTGCCGATGCTGCTGACAACCTTGAAAACGTCTAGTGCTTCTGTTCCTGTTGTATCCTTGAAAATTGGCTCTTTTTTTGGCATAAAATCTGGTGCACGAACAGAAATCTCGTTTTCTTTTTTCCGTTTTTTCGCCAACTTATCTCACCTTCAGTGTTATTTTGGTTATTTAATCAACTTTACGTCCAGATGAAAGTATGTTTACGATACCTCCAAGAATGGTGATTACCCCCGCGATAACTGCGAAGATTTGCAGGTAATCTTTTATCACGATTAACGAAAGAACAATTACTGTAATACCTGCACCCAAACATATTCCGCCTAACGCAACCCGCAAACGGTTGAAGTCGATTTCACGTTTCACCATTCTAAGGTAATATGTTACCAAAACTATTGCCATCATGCCAAGACTTGAAAGTAAAGCGCTTCCGGCGTTAACGTCTCCCAGAAATATTGGAACCGTCAGCAACAAAACAGACATAACTATTCCCACAATCGGCGTAATCGGGTAAAGCGGCGCCTTGAACGGTCGGTCCAGTCGTGGCATCTTTCTTCTGAGCTGGATTAACGACATGTTAACCAACGCAAAAACCAGCAGTGAACCAAAACTCGCTGCGTAACCAAGAAATACTACTGCTCCGCTGGTGCCAAACAGTATCACAAAAACTGAGCTGACAATAATCGAGAAGTACCGTGTCCCAAACCGTTTATGTGCCTTCTCAAAGATTTTTGGTATGTATCCGTCTCGGCTCATTCCACCTAAGATGCTGGATTGGACACTCATGGCTGTGCCCACCGATGAGGTACTAGCAAATATACCAGCTAACGCAAAAAGAACTGCCCCTATCGGACCCATAATCGTTGCAGCGGCAAGGTTAAGCAACGGTGGAGACTCTGAAGTTATTGGAGTATCAACGGGAACTACGCTAACAGCCACAAACGCAACAGCAAGATAAACAACTGTTAACACAACGGTTGTTATCATTAACGCTCTGGGAACATTTTTGCCAGGGTTCTTAATCTGGGGCGCACTCGCTATTAATGCTCTCATACCAACAAACATCGGAAAAAGGTAAGCTGCAGTCGCAAAAAAGACCGCTATGCCGTCCCCTGAGACTTGGGGCACTATGTTTTGTGGAGTTAACGTGTAACCAATGCTAGTGAACAGAAAAATAATAAATATCGTCAAGAAACCTCCAACCACAAACGTGGTTGCTTCTTGTACTCCACGGATGGTTAGAACTATAAGAATAATAACAAACCCGATAAGTAGCAATGAAGCGTTGGCTAAAACAAGGTCTTGAACTGTTGGTGCAAACACCGAAAAGAGTACTCCAAGCTGGTTAACAAAAACCAGTGCAGCAAGGGCACCACCAAAGATGCTTGCCAACCACCTTAAGCTACCCGATACGAATGATATGAATCCCCCAAATGCTACCCGCGTGTAGGTGTATTCGCCTCCTACCTCGGGTAGTGCTGCGCTGAGTTCACTGTAACTGAGCATGGTAAACAGGTTAATCACGGCACAAAACAGCAACGCAGAAATCATGCTGGGTCCAGCCAAATCAAAGTAGGCATAGTTTAGTAACACAAAGATTTCAAAACCAATCGCACCGCTTAACGCTGTGACGACTGCACTAAACAGGCCTTGTTTCTTTTCTTCACCCAAC
>JBAZEV010000011.1:1862-17198 GCA_041653695.1 Bathyarchaeia archaeon | reverse complement strand
TTTCAGTTACTCCCACCCGTCGCGGATAAGGTAAAAACCGCTTACAAACGAAAAGATACTCAACAGAGCCAGAACCATTACACAGATTGGCAAAAGTTCTGGTGGTAAAAGAAAAATTGTTTCATACTCAACAGTGTCAACAATCAGTAACGAGCCAAAAACTGCAAACAGCAGTCCTACGCCTCCCTGTGCGATACCCATTATTGTGGTTAACATTTTTTTGTTTTGCACCAAATTTTACCTCCGCCACAAGATAATTCCCGCTAACAAATCAACCAAACCAACTGCCATCAAAAGTAACAGCGAAAGAGTTTGAAAGTTTTCGTTTTCAATTACAAGAAAGTCCACAAACCCCAAAAAACTGGCAACAAAAACGCCCATAACGACTATTCCCACTAATAAAAGAAACCCGCCCAAAGCAACCGCAAATTTTTTCAGTTTATTTTCACCAAACAACGGTTTTTGCCTCCAACTCAAAACTTTTCGTGGTGAACAACTTCGTTTATTGGTCTTTGTGATCTAACTCTACCCGTTTGAGCGCCATAACCAACAGGTATCATTACTAACGGTCTAACATTTTTTGGTGCATTAATCACCTTCGCAACCGCTTTTTCTTCAAATGCGCCAATCCAACACGTGGAAAGACCCAACTCATGGGCAACTAACAGTATGTTCTGTGTAGCCGCAGCAGTATCTTGTATACAGTACAAGTTTTCTCCACGAGACCCATAAATTTGTTTAGCACGGTTCAAGTCCGCACAGACAACAATCACCACGGGTGCGGATACTACAGACTTTTGGTTGCCTGCTGCTTGAAAGAGCCTATTTTTTGTTTCAGTGTCTTTTACAACCACAAACTCCCATGGTTGAACATTACCCGCAGACGGCGCCCAAGTTGCAGCATCTATTAGCTGTTCCACTATTTCGTCTGGGACGTCCTTGTTTGTGTATGCTCTGATGCTTCTTCTTTGTTTTATTAACTCAAAGATATCCAATTATTGTCCACCCCAACATCAGATTGTTTTGGATTGTTTCAACCAAACAGGTATCAATACTTGTTTTAGTGTTAAATCGTTTTAGTAGTCTTTTAATCTTTAGCCACTTTTAGTCTTTTTATCTGTTTTTAGATTTAAAACTTCACACACACGGGGTTTCTCTCTAAAACTTTTAGTATCCACGATTACTGCAACAAAACTTAAGAATCACAGACCACGTTGAATTTGCAGGAGCGATGGATATGCCCTGTACAGTATTAGTTTGTGGATTTTTTGGAGACACTGGAAAAGGAAAAATGATTTCGTACCTAGCATTAAAAGACAAAACCGCAGTAACCGCACGCGCCGGAGTTGGCCCCAATGCTGGTCACACCGTGGTTTATGAAGGCAAAACATACAAACTCAGAATGTTACCCAGCGCTTTCACTGCACCTGATTGCCGTCTTCTAATTGGTCCAGGCGTTTTGGTTAACCCCGACATATTTGCAAACGAAGTAACCGCCTTAGGCGTTAAAGGCCGAGTCGGCATTGACCCTCAATGTGCCGTAATTGAACCCAAACACATGGAAGCAGACAAACACGGCTTTTTGGCCCAAGAAATAAAATCCACTGGCTCAGGGTCTGGTCCATGTAACTCTGACCGCGTAATGAGAATCGCTAAACTAGCGCGGGACTTTCCAAACCTCAAAGATTACCTGGTGGACGTTCCACTCGAGGTAAACACCGCCATATGTGAAGGCAAAAACGTTTTGATAGAAGGAACACAGGGAACCTACCTTTCATTGTTCCATGGAACATACCCTTACTGTACCTCCAAGGATGTGTGTGCCGCGGCTGCGTGTTCTGATGTTGGTGTTGGTCCAACAAACGTGGATGACGTTATCGTGGTGTTCAAGGCGTATAACACCCGTGTTGGTGCTGGACCGCTTAACGGTGAGCTTTCATGGGAAGAAGCAGAACGCCGCGGATGGGCTGAGATTGCAACTAATACTGGACGAAAACGAAGGGCTGCGCCGTTTGATTTTGATTTGGCAAAACGTGCTGTTATGTTGAATGGTGCTACTCAGCTTGCTGTTACAAAGATTGATGTTCTGTTTCCTGAATGTGCTGGCGTAACCTCGTATGATGAAGTTTCTGGAGCCGCTAAATCGTTTGTTGAGAACATCGAAAAACAGCTTAAAGTTCCTGTTATGTTGCTTGGTACTGGTCCAGGAACATTGGATGTTGTGGACAGACGGGCCGAACTAAAGAAACGTTAAGTTTGTTGAGTTGTTACTAAGAGATAATTTAAAAGCCAGTACACGTTTGATTCTGGATGTGAGGTTTGCCATATGCCAAATGTTGTAATTGACGTTTCTGAGCTTCAAAGCTTTGATTCTGGTAACGTGAAAGGTTTAACTGATTTTCTTGGAAAAAAACTTGATGGAACAGTAACTGCCACAAAAAAAGAGGTAACACTAGAGTTTGAAGAAGGCAAAGAAGCCTCAAGGACTTGTTTGCGGGTTCTTCTTCGCAAGTTTTTGCACAAGGAATCGTTAACTGACGATTTCAGGGTTATCTCTGGCGGAGAAAACAGTTACATCATCAAAGAACGAAAGGTTTACACCGAGTAACCCACTGATTCTGGGTACTGATTCTGTTTTCATAACCTTTATCCCAAATTTTGGTACATATTTATCTTCAACAATTTTTACGTTGGAGTGTACCAAAAAATGCAGATAACACGGCGAAACATCCACGGCAACCGCCAATGTAAAGCCTGCAAGTATTCTGTTTTGTCTTATGGGCGGGTATACTGTGAACGCCTAAACGAATACATCAACAACCTTGTTTACTGTCCATACCTTGAGGCAAGACCACCCGTATCGTTGCAGACACCCGTTTAGTTACCTTTTTTGTTTTCTTAACAATGTTTTTCCAGAAACTTTTAAGTGGTTAAGATTGTTTAGCCATTGTTCGAGGCAAAAAACTTGTTGCTAAAAAACAGATATCTGGGTGCGCTGTTTCTTTCTTTGGCGTTGCTGGGTATGATTGGGTATTTCTGGTTAGTTTTCTTGGCTCCGCAGGATGCACTGGTTTTGGGCAAAACTGTTGCTCAGTGGGCTGTTCTTATTCCAGTGCTGGTTATCGTTTACGTGTTCCTGTTTCTGGTTGCTTGGGTTGGTTGGGCATTAGCGTCTACTGCGCCGCCTTTGCCTGTTCCAATCGAAGGCTCTGACGCGTAGTTTTATTTGTTCATTTTCTTTTCGTTTTCAGTCTTACAGCTACTGCTACTATGATTGCGGCTATCAACACAAAAAGCAACACAAGAAGAACTGTCGGGTCGATTCCTGTTGTTTCTGGTTGCCAGATGTTGGTCTTTTGTGCAACGGTGTCTATGGTATAATCTGTATATGTTGAACGTGCTTCCAGCAGGACTCCTGTTTGTTGGTCCCAGTAGAACTGTGTTTCAGTTGTGGCACCATGCACCGTGTTACGTTTAGCGCCCGCGTATGTTCGCTGTTCAACGTCAAGTATTGTTATGTTGCCGTGGTACTGCTCTTTGTAGGTGTCGCCTTTTTGCAGGTTTGCGGGAATCAAGAAGCTGTCGCCTGTTGCGCCTGCTTCAAGGTCCAACGCCAAGATTACCCATGCCTCGCTTCCGTCGGTGTACCTTGATGTGATGTTGACTTCAGCGGTTTTTCCCTGAACTGACACATACTCCATTTTTGCCCACGTTAGGTCGTGTTCTGCTGGAACTGGACCGTTGCATGTTACGTTGTATTCGACCCAGTCGCCCTGTTTAATCCCCATCGAAACGTCGGCAAAACATGACGCAGAAAACAGAATACTGCCAATTACAATCAAACAAATCATGTTCACTGCAAATTTTGTTGACATCTAATAACCAGTAATTAAATATTCTTTATTGCGGTTTTATGGCTTGTGGGCAAACGACAAACTGTTACAGTTTACTGCCCCGTTTTTGTTGAAAACCACCCTTATTTTTCAACGTAAACCCGACTTGCGCCTGACTCTTTCTCGATGCGGATAACATGTTCTGCTTTTTCTGCAAACGCCTCGTTATGCGTTACCGCGATTATCTGTTCGATAGTCTTCAACCGACTTATCGCCTCGGCTAAACGCTCCACCGAACCATCCTCGCGTCCCAGACTTTCTGTGGGTTCATCCAACAATAGCATATACAAGCCGTGTCCTGCGCGGTACTGCATTATCAGTTCGGTACGCAAACGCGAGCAAGGTGCGTTCTCCGCCTGAAAGGTTGGTTACTTCGCGGTCGTAGCCTTGTTCGCTGGACACATACGGGGAGTATGTTTCGTCAATGTTCACAGTTAACCGCGGTCCAACATCGCCAACTAATGTGTTTAGCATTCGCTGGACTGCCCGTTCCAGAAAGTTAACAAACTCGCCTCGTAGTTTAGGTTGGATACTCCTGTATGCAACGCGGATTCGTTCAATGACTTCAACAAGTTTGCCAATTCTTTCTTTGCGTTCAACCTTCTGCTGCGCATAATCCAAACGCTCCTTAAGTTCGTCAACACGCACCGCAAGCTCCGTTTTGCGTTGCTCCAATGTTGAGGCTTCATTTTTTGCGTTCAGGTGGTCACGAAAAGCGGCTTTGTTTTGTTCACGTGCAGACTCCAATTCGGTTACATCAAATTTTGTAATCTCTGCACGCGTTTCTTCGAGTTGTTGCTGAAACTTTGCTGTTTCCTGTTTTGTTTCCTCGATTTGACTGGAAAACTTGGTTAACTGCTCCTGTTTTTCTGCAACCTGCTTGGTTATGTCCTCGATTCTTGGTGTTAACTGCTGCAGATTCGTTACTGCGCCGTTTACTGCACTGTGATGTTTTTTGAGTTCATCAAACTTTGTTTGCAGTTCCCCTAACCGTTGTTTACTTTCTGTTTGCTCTTTTTCCAAGCTGTCCTTAAGGCTCTGCTTGTATTCTCCAGTAAGGTCCTGCAGACAACGGGGGCACTTGTTTTCGGTTATTATGCTGGAAATCTTGCTCACAGACGCACTCATTTCCCGTCTTGTAGCTTCCTGTTCCCCACCAATGCTCCTGAGCTGGTCTTCAACCTCGTTAAGGTGGCTTCGTAGTTCCCGCAGGCTGCCTTCTGGGTCCAAACATTCCTGCAAAAGTGTTTGTGTGCTGGCTGTTTTCTGTTTTTGAAGCTGCTCCAAAAGGTTCGTGTATTCTTCGAGGCGTCTTTTGTTTGTGATGTTCTGGTCAAGCAGTTCCCTGCTTCTGCGTTGACTGTTGGCGATGTTTGTTTGAAGCTGAACCTCTCTGCGTTGTAGTGTCTCGGTTGTTTTCTGCAACTCCTCCAAATCAGCAAGGCGCTCTGTTGTCTGTTTCAGGGTTGCTTCGGCTTCCATAAGTTTGGTTTTTGTTTTCTCCAGTTTCTCTCCAACTGACAAAAACTCTTCAACCGATTTGCTGTAGTCCCCGTCAAGTTTGGCGATGCGTACAACGTCGATGTCCCGTTCCAGAACCGCTTTTTCTGTTTCGTAGGTTCTCTGGAACATCTGCAGGTTGCTCCACGCTAACTCGTAATCGGACAAACCGAATAGTTGGTCCAGCTTTTTTTGGCGCTCCCGCGGAGTTATGTCCAGCAGTTCTTTGAGGTGTTCTTGGCGTATCCACACAAGTTCCCTGAAAAGGGTCTTGTCAAACCCAGTTAACGCTTTTAGTTCCTCGGCTACTGCCTCGTTTTTGTTGCCTGCAATCAGTCTGCCATCCCTGTACAGTTTTAGTTGGTCGATGTCTTGGCTGATGCCTTTTTCTTGGCGTTTAAGTGCCCTGTGAATCTTGTATGTGTTGCCGTTTTGAACAAAAACCGCTGTAACGCTTCCCTGTTGGGCGTCTTCTCTTAACAGGTAATCGTAGCTTCTGCTCAGAGGGTCGCCGAATAAAACAAAATCGATTGCATACAACACCGTGGATTTTCCCTGTCCCAAACCGCCGACCAAGCAGTTGAAGCCGCTGCCAAACACCAGTTCCGAGTCTACGTGGGAGCGGATGTTTTCCAGTTTTATGGCTTCAAACTTCACAAAAACTCCTCCAGTTTATCTTTCACCTGCTTTTCATGCTTGGACACCAGCGGGTTAAGCAGGTCATACGCTAAACGCGCAATTTTTTCGCTTTCAGTGCGGTTGTAGCTTTCAGAAAAAATTTGTGTAAAATACTCGTAGGACTTGGTTTTCATGTCCTTCATTTCTGCCCCGAAGATGGAGCGGATTATTTCGTCGGAAATCTCGGTTTCTGTAAGCCTGACCACAGGGTGAACCAGCAACGCCGCTTTGGATGCTTGCCGTATCTTGGCTAGGTCGATTTCTCCGCGTCCAACCTCGGCGGGTAAAACACCGCGGATAACTGGAACAATAACTGCGTCGGGGACATCGTTTTCTTGAACAGACTTCACAACGGCTTCTGTAATCTGGGCAGGCGTCAAATTCGTGAACGTATGTTTAAGGATAACAAATTTTCGTGGCAACTCAAGGATTACGCGGTCTATTTTTGGTGTGCCGCTTTTGTTTACCGTTACATGGTAGAAGCCTTTGGCGGTTTTTGCTTCCCTGTAACTGGCGGTTTCTGTGCTCCCACTATATGCAAGGATTCCGTTTTTGAACCTAGACTTATACGGCTTGTGAATATGCCCCCCCGCATAGTAGTTAAAGCCTTCAGGCAGCATTTCGGGGTGTGCTTCTGCCTCCATTTTTGGTGGCTTAATCGCGGGTATGTCCAAGGTCATGTGAAAAACCAGTACATTAAACAACGATGGGTCTGGTGTTGGCTTGCACTTTTCCAGAAACACTGGCAGTTCTTCTTCTGTTTTTCTGGCGGTTCGAAAGTTTGGAATACCGTAAACGTAACAGTTCTCGTTTCGCCAGCATGCACCTTCATGTCTGGGCAGATAATAAATCAAACCCGCGCTGTCCAACGGGTTAAGAATCGTGCTGGTAATCTGGTTCGGAGCAGAATCATGCGAACCATCCACCGCCAAAACGGGGATGCATGCGTCTTTGAGTTTGCGAAGGTTACGTATTGCCTCTTCAAGCGTGGAGTTAGTTGGGCGTGCCTGCTCAAAGATGTCACCTGCCAATATCATAAAATCGGGTTTCAAGGCAACTGTTTTGTCCACAAGCTCCGCAAACGCGTTGTTAAAGTCTTTGCGGCGCACATCCAAGTTATACTGGGCATAACCAAGATGCACATCAGCAGCATGAACAAAACTAAAAGGCTTCATACGTTTTTCCCCGTTTCATTAAACCCGCAAACACGTAAACACTATGTTGCCATTCACACTTTTAAAACTTAAAAAATGTTCCAAAAACAAGCCTTTTGTATATAACAAAAACCCTTCACTATGCCTTCTGATAATCAATGCACAACAAAATTACTTTAGTCAATGTTTCTTGACAAAAATCCTTTTACTTGTTACGGATTACCCATATTTTGGTGGGAATTGAAGAGCCCTAAACTAGAATTGTTTTGTTTGCTTTTTATTTGTGGTTTACTAGTTGTTTTTTCAAATGTTGTATCCACGAAGGCACAGGCTAACACGGTTACTATTCCTGACGATTTTTCTTCAATTCAAGCTGCTATAAACAGCGCTTCAGATGGGGATACAGTGTTTGTGAAAACTGGAGTCTACGAAATAGTTGAAGGGACGCAGCTTGTTATTAACAAAACATTATCCCTGATTGGCGAAGACCCAGAGAACACTATGCTTCTGGGAGTTTTTGGCAAAAGTTCTTCGAGCATACCTGCAATACGCGTTGCAGCCCCAAACGTAATAATTTCAGGTTTTACAATAACAGGCTTCGGAATTGCTATACAAACAGCGAACTATTACGAAGAACCTTATCCTTTAAACTGCAAAATAACAAACAACAACATAGTAAACAACTATGAGGGCATCCGACCACGACGAAATGACCTGCTTGTTTCCGAAAACAACATCACCGATAACGGAAAGGGTATAGCAGGATACAGTGTACAAAACATCACTATCACTGGCAACAACATGACCGAAAACGGATACGGCATATACATATGGGAATCAAGAAACGTAACCGTCTGTAACAACAATTTTTCAAACAACACACACGCATTAAATCTGGTTTTACATGGACCGTACTTCATTTATGGCAACAACATAACACAAAACAATGAAGGAATCAGGTTTGCAGAGGGATGCCACAACGCAACCATTTACGGAAACAACATTTCACAAAACAACGTTGCCATAATGATGCTGATTTTCCCAAACGGCGGAAACGTAGTCGTCAGCGGCGTTGGCAACACTGTTTTTGGTAACCTGTTCGCTGAAAACTTTGAACAGTTAAACTACACTCAACTTAATTTCGAGTTTCCCGGATACAGCATGGGTGCCGACATAATCAAGTGGAATAACGGCACCATCGGCAACTACTGGGACGTTTACGGCGGAGCAGACGAAAACGGCGACAACATAGGTGACACACCATACATCCTTGACGAAAACAACCAAGACAACTACCCACTAATCAACCCCATTGACCCTGCTACCGTGATTCCAGAGTTTCCGTCATGGCTGATTTTGCCAATTCTGGCAACCGTAACAGCATTAGCCTTTTTTTATAAAAAGAAACTAGCCAAAACATCAAACTGGCATTGAAACCTCAAACATATTTGAAGACTAATAGTAGTTCATTGTTGAAAACGGCCTTTTTTCTGAAAAACAAGCAACAACTAGATTTTCTGTGCAACAACCATTGCATGTGCTTTATCAAAAGGCTCTAAGCCTACAATCTCTTGAACACGAAAACCTCGACCCTCAAGCACTACGGTTTCGTTCTTGAAAACCACAGATGGGTCTTTGGTAACATCGATGCTCTGAGCTTTTATCGCCAACAATACCCAGCCGCCTGAACTCAAGAACAGGTCAGCGTTATCCGCCAAAACCCGTGCCTGTTCAGGTTGTGCAACATCAAAGTATATGCTTTGCACGTGGGGTACCATCCGCGAATATGTTTCGGGCATTCGGGCATCAGCCAAAATCGGAGACATGTTGTATCGGTAAACGGCAACACTGTTAACAAGTTCTCGCAGTGAACGTGAGGCAAACTCCACACAGTAAATGTGCCCGTCTTCGCCGATGATGTCTGAAACATGGCTTGCAGTTGTTCCTGACGCTGCCCCAAGATACAACACGTTCTGTTTTGGTTTAATCGGAACCGTGTTCAATCCCTTGAGTATCCCCGCAGCCAACTTGCTACGGAACGGGTCCCACAAACGGTATTCAACACCCTCGAACCTGACTAGGCGTTCACCATAAACAGCGTGTCCCTCAGCCAAGTTTTTGGTTCCAAGCTTTCGGTGTCCATCTTCTACTGTAACCCAGTAAACCTCAGGAAAAAGGGGGTGTGGCTCAACGTTTATTGTCACGTTGCTTTCTCCGAGGAGGATACTTTTTGCCAGAAAACTTCTTTCGTCTATCAAACTTTTTCGGTTCAGGGACAGGTGTCGGTGGAGCATTTTCGTATCTTTGTTTTATTTCTTCTACACGTTTCTCGAAATCAGCTAACAGCTTATCGCCAACGTAGTCTCCGTTAAACGCGTCAACTCTTGCTGCTATGCTGAGTTTGCCTGCTAAGGCGCGGGCTACTTTTCCGCGTTGCCACCGTTTTGCATCATGAATAACTGGATGCTGGAAAATAATTCCATGCTTTGGCGGACGCGCCTTTGTTTTCAGTGCCCTGAACAACGCTTTTTCTGCGCCTAGTATCTGCATTGTGCTTGCGGGTAACTTTGCAAGGTTCATTAATCCACCTGAAATCGCCAAAAGGCGTGCACCTAAAAGTGAACCAGCAACAGTGCGGAGGTTTGGTGCTACTTCTTCCATTACTGTGTCTACATATTTTTCCAGAGACTGCCGAACATCATACAACGCGAGAATGTGTCGGGCTAAGTCTTGAATCTTAACCAAATCGTCCCCGCTTATATCTGCGCCCATAGACGCCGCTGCAACCTTTGCTATGGATTCTGCCCTGTTTTGGGGTAGTCCTTCGTTCTCCAAGTTTTTATCTGTAAATTTGTTTCTTATGCCCAAGTTAACAACAAGCCGAGCATATGTTTCATGTTTCTCCAGTTGACGGTCCAACTCAGGGTAATGCAATCCATACCATTCCCTTAGCCGCGCCATGAACAGGTTCAAAGATTTATCGATGTCATCAACAGACAAAACTGCCTGCGCAACCAGTAAATCCCGTTTTTCGATTGTCTGTTTTACTTTGAGTTTGGCTAACTCTATCGAAACATTATGAAGCTGAACCCGAAGCAGTTCAGGTTTATCCACAAAACCAGATTCCACTGCATATTTTTCCAAGTTTTCGCGAAACATCATACCCGCAGCAGAGGTAGACTCAACGGTTACTTCGACACTGAACTTTTCGTTCACTATCTTCGCTGTTTCTTGATTCTCAAAAACAAACTGAGCAAAACCTTTAGCCCGAAGCTTATCAACCATCGCAGCGATTTCGTCGACTATTTTTCCTTCTTCTATGTTCCGAAGTTTTTGCGCTGTTTCCTGTGGGTTCTTGGGAAACAACACTTTTTCGACAAGTTTGTGGTCTGCATCAAAACCAAAAAGTCCCATAACCGATTCAACTATTGTAACTTTCACCAATTTTTCCATCCAACATTAAAGCGTCTTAGAGTACGTTTCCTAACATTTATCTTGCCAGTGGATAACTTTTACTACGAAAGAGTGACCCAAAATGAACACACGAACCGCCACACAAATAGCTGGACTAAAACTTTCTAACCCCACGATACTAGCCGCGGGAATCCTAGGTTACACGGGGTTATCCATGAAAACAGTAATCGATGCAGGAGCAGGAGCCGTTGTAACAAAAACGATGGGAACCGAACCCCGAGCAGGTTACCTTAACCCAACCGTTGTCCAAACCGACTGCGGGTTACTCAACGCAATGGGTTTACCAAACCCCGGAATAGAGCATTTCAGGGAAGAAATGAAAGAACTCAAAACAGTTAATGCACCAATAATCGTGAGCATATACGGGTTTGACGCCCAAGACTTCGTGTCGGTTGCCAAAACAGCACAAACAATCGGCGCAAACGCCTTAGAACTTAATGTTTCGTGTCCACACGTTAAAAAAGCGGGGGCACAAATCGGTTCAGACCCCAAACTGTTAGAGGAAATCGTGAAAGCAGTAAAACAGCAGGTCAAAATACCTGTAATCGTGAAACTAACCCCAAACATCACGGACATCACTGAAATCGCCAAAGTTGCACAAACCGCAGGCGCAGACGCCATAACCGCAATAAACACAGTAAAAGCAATGGCTATCGACACCGAAACGGGCAGACCAATTTTAGCAAACAAATTTGGTGGATTATCTGGACCTGCAATAAAACCAATCGCATTACGGTGCATCTACGACATCTACGAAGCAGTTAAAGTTCCAATAATTGGCTGTGGCGGAATAACCTGCTGGCAGGACGCCGTGGAGTTCATTCAAGCGGGAGCATCTGCGGTTCAGATAGGAACAGCTGTTGCATTCAAGGGCTTGGATGTTTTTGGTTCTGTGCCAAATGGCATCGAAAAGTATCTTGAAAGAAAACAACTCAAAGACGTGAAAGAACTAGTCGGATTAGCCCACAAATTTTAGCTTTAATGCAGATAAAAACTGTTGCACCATAGTTTTCGTTGTGCAATATTACCCATTTTGTAATAATGTTGCATTCTGAATACCGCTTTTTATTATCCTAAACCGAGGTGCTTGTACGGTCTTAGGAATGATAAAGAACAACGGCGTTGAAGATACGTTGGTAATAGTTGCCACATTAAACGAAGAAATGGGTTTAGGTCCAACATTAGCTGAAGTAAAAACCAGTTTGGTTAACCCTCTTTGTTTGGTTGTTGATGGCAGAAGTACAGACCGCACTGTTGAAGTTGCAAAAGAAAACGGTGTAGAAACCCTTTTCCAGAAAGGAACCGGAAAAGGCGACGCCATAGCAACTGCACTTAGCCACACAAGAGACATGAACGTAAAGTATGTAGCGTTCATCGACGCCGATTACACTTACCCCGCCAAATACCTGACCGACATGATACAGATTCTTGAACAACACCCCGAAATCGGAATGGTATGCGGAAACAGGCTATACAAAGACCTGAAAATGGACGTAATGCCAAACATCTTCAACATCGGAAACAAACTTTTGTCGTTCACACACAGCCTACTCAACGGCGTAGACCTAGACGACCCACTAACAGGGTTAAGAGTAGTCCGCCAAGAAATCGTAAACAGCTGGAAACCAAAATCCACGGGCTTTGACATCGAAGTAGAACTAAACAAGCTCGTAGAAAAAAGAGGCTACGGCATATCTGAAATCCCAATCGAATACCGCGCCAGACTAGGCGAAAAGAAACTAGCACCCAGACACGGAATAACCATCTTCAAACGAATACTAACAGAAACCATCTAAAACAGGCTACTGATCCGTCCGATACGCACCAACAGACTTCGCAAGCTCAGCAACCTCTTTAGGGTGAGCAAACAGCGAACAGGGTGTGCCCTCGTTTTCTAGTAGTGACTCATTTTCCCGAATCTTCGTAAACAGTGGACTGGCAAACCCTTCACGCAACGATGAAGTTCTAAGATTATGAGTAGCAACATTCGAAACTGGACAAGGCGTCAAATCACCTGACGGTGTAACATGAGCAAAACCCCGCCCCGCAGACACGCAACCACCAAAATATTCCTCGTCACCAGGCGAGTGGACAATATAGAGCGGCTTTGTTTTACGGTAACTAAGTATTTGTTCACGGAACCGTGCACGTTCATCTTTGGTTAACATCAGGAAATGGTCACGTTGTTCCAGCACCGTGTTCTCGTTGTTATTTGCGTTGGTGCATGTTCCGGGCGCAGACGAAACCGGAATATACTCCAAAAACAGTGCAACCCTAACCCCCTGAGCCAACAACTCATCGATGCGTTCGGGGTTCATCCAATACTTGTAGTTTAAACGTGTAATCGTCACAGAAACCCCGTTAGGTGTCCCCAAAGCGGTAAGGCGCTGCAACGTGTTGGTGGCTTTCTGGTAAACACCTTGCCCTCTGCGGTTGTTTGTTGCCTCTTCTCCGCCTTCTATGCTGACAATTATGGCGGTGTTGGACAACCGTTTGAGGCGTTCAAAGTCTGCTTCTTTGATTGTTGTGCCGTTGGTGAAAACTATGAAAACCCTGTCCTTGAATGTTTCACACAGGTCAATTAAACTGGGAAACAGAAACGGTTCACCGCCCGCCAAAAAGAAACAAAAAACACCCAACTCACGGGCTTCAGAAACAATAGATTTCCATCCATCCAAGTCAAGTTGAGGCTTTTTCTGCCTGCCTTTTTGGTTGCCGCCATTGCATGTTATGCCTGAGGCTGCCGCGAAGCATCCACTGCAACTAAGGTTACAGTGCTGAGTAAGACTAAGTATCAACGTGGGTGGCACCTTTAACCCGCTTAACTCGGCTTGTTTTCGCAGTTGTGTGGTTTGATTAAATGAACGCAACATGGAATGTGCAGACCACAGGTAACGTGGATGCCGCAAAGCCCAAGGTATGAATAGCCGATAAAACGATGGACCGAATTGAGTTTTTTGCATTCCTTGGGTGATGAACTGCATATGTTTCACTTGGTGGTTACCGTAATTTTGGATGTGTTATAAAACTTGCTGGATTACCTTACGAAAACGGTTCAGCCTAGAATGTGCCATTATATATTTAATATGCGCCAACAGTAAAACAGTTACATAACACGCGGGATGAAACAAACAATGTCTGTGCATACCAAAAAAGGGTCGCCTATACCACCAGAATTTGATGCAATTAACCGCATGCGAACAGTTGAAGTTCTTGGCGTGAAAACCGAAAACTGTGCAGTTAAAACGTTCACATTCAAAGATGCCCTATGCAAAGCGGCAGAGTCTGGACAGTTTGTTATGGTTTGGGTACCCGGAGTTGACGAGATTCCCATAAGCCTTTCAGGAATCAGCGGTGACGGAACTACCTTGATTTCTGTTCACGGTGTTGGCGACGCCAGCAACGCTCTTAACCAAAAACAGAAAGGAGACATCATCGGCATACGTGGACCGTTTGGTAACGGTTTTGTTCCCGTGAAAGGCAACGTGATGGTTGTTGGCGGTGGAACTGGTATTGGTCCGTTGATGCCGCTTATGGAACTGCTAGTGAATGTTGCAGACAAGGTTACTGTTATGAGTGGTGTTAAAAGTAAGGAGAACCTGCTGTTTTTGGAGCGTATCAGTCAGGTTTGTTCTTGTGTGGACTCTGAAACGGTTTTCACAACTGAGGACGGAAGTTACCAGTCATGCGGTTTTGTAACAGACCAAGTTGAACTCAAACTAAGACAGGAAAAATTTGACATGATTTACACCTGCGGACCCGAAGTGATGATGTACAAGGTTTTCTGTTTGGCTGAACAGTATAATGTTTTGTTGCAAGCCAGTTTGGAGCGGATGATGCGTTGTGCCATCGGTTTGTGTGGAAGCTGCCAAGTCGGCAGGCTGCGTGTATGCAAAGATGGACCCGTTTTTTCTTCTGAGCAGCTACGAAACGTCAAAGACGAGTTCGGCAAATACCGTTTAGACGCAACTGGAAACAAAATTAAACAACCATAAATGCGGGAAATGGATGGTTTACCCAAAAAAGGCTTACTTTGGCGAATATGTTTTCTTGGTAGACAAGCACGTATACGAGCCAGCCGAGGACACGTATCTGGTAGCCGACAACTTGGATGTAACAGAAAACGACACCGTTCTGGAGGTTGGAACTGGCTGCGGTATTTTGGCTGTTTTAGCTGCTATGAAGGCAAAGCGGGTGGTTGCTATGGACGTTAACCCTTACGCGGTTAGTTGTGCTGTTAAGAATGCAGAAACCAACGGTGTACAAGACAAGGTTGATTTTCGGTGTGGCGACCTGTTTTCTGTTGTTAAATGTGGTGAAAAGTTTTCTTTGATACTTTTCAATTCGCCGTATCTGCCTTCAGACCCCAATGAAGAGAAAACTTGGCTCGGTAAAGCATGGGCTGGCGGACCTACGGGGCGGGATGTTATTGACCGTTTCATAGCAGATGCGCCCCAGTTTCTGGCGTTAGGTGGCAGGGTTTGGCTTGTGCAAAGTTCCCTTTCTGATGTGAACAAAACAATCGAAATGTTTAATGAACAAAACTTGGATGCTAAGGTTGTTGCTCAAATTAAGGTTGCGTTTGAGTCTATAGTTTTGGTTGAGGCAAGACTTAGACCCGTTAACTGAAATCGTTT
>JBAZEV010000011.1:0-1852 GCA_041653695.1 Bathyarchaeia archaeon | reverse complement strand
GTTTTTTACCATCGAAGAAAGTGCAACATATCCCGAAAACCATGTTATGATTGTGGCGTACCACACGGGGTATGCTGTTGGGTACTGGCAGATAATGCTGTGGTAAACAGATACAATGAACAGGGAAATCCAGCATCCAATGGTCCAGCAGAGCCTTGTGTGTTTCATGATTTTGTTTATGGTTTCTGAATATGTAAAAGTCTTAGGAACCAAAAATATTGATTGTGCATCAACGTGGTTATTTAGTTAACAAAGTTTCTAGGTGTCTGGTGTCTGCTTTTTTTCGTACAACCATGTTCTGAACTGGAAAAGGATAACATCTTTTGTGCATGTGTTGTATTCAAGGTATTCATTAAATGTTAATCCCCGTTCCACCAAGAATTCCCTGAAAAACGCGTCTTCATCTGCTTCGGTGGACTGTTTGTCTTTTACTTTGTAGTGTACCCTGAAGCTTTGCGGACCTGTGGGGTCAGTTTTTATTACTTCAAAGTACTCGGTTTTGTTTATGTCTTCTAGTTCAGCGCTGAAGTCGTCGAAGTAGTCTTTCACTCCGCAGGTTTGGCAAAATGTTCCTTCAAAGTCGATTACGAACCCGTTGTTTTCTAGTTCAACAAGTTTTGCGGTTACTTCTGGGCTTCGGTAACGGTTGTAAACTTCAACAGTTTTTAAGACAAGACTCCTCAAAACATATGAGTCCATTTGGTTCATCAAGGTCGCCAATAGTAGCCAGAACTTTTCATGTATTTCAATTTTTCCAACCAAAATAAACACAGTGAACTGCAAAAAACAGTAACATTGGTTCCAACGCAGTCAGGTTGCCTCAAAGTGTACTTTTCGGTCTTCTTCTATGCGTCTTACTAGGTTCATTGATTCAAGTTGGCAACAGCGCATGTGAACGTATGCTCGGGCGTACCCCAACTTTTTGGCTATTTCGCGGGGGGTTATTGGTTTGTCACATGAGTATATTGTTATGTAGACTTTTTTTAGTGGGTCGTTTAGTTTGATTGCTGTTTCCAAAACTTTTCTGGGCAAATCTTCAACTTTCATCTCAAACAATTTTTGTGTCAACAAAATCTCCCCCTGATGGAAGTTTTTGTTTGTTTTTTCGGCTTGTTGTTTATCCGTTTTTGATAGTTGTTGTTTTTGATTAAAAGCTTTTCCATTTACGGTACATTGACGGTACAAACATCGGTGAGTTACACAAAACTTTGACCCGTCCCAATTCTTTTAAGACAGAAAAACACAGCATTGTTTTACAACCTTGAGGAACAAATCGTGCAATACTACGTTTACATCCTGTTATGCAAAGACGGCACCTACTACACTGGACATGCCAAAGACGCAGAGAAACGGTTTGAGATGCACAAAAAAGGACGGGGCGCAAGATATACTCGTATACATGAACCTGAAAAACTGGTTTATGTTGAAGAACACGAAAGCCGCAGCCAAGCCATGAAACGGGAGAGGCAGATTAAACGTTTTAGTCACAACAAAAAAGAGCAACTGATAAACGGTAACACCAACATGGATATTTATTGAAGGGGAATCTATTCCGCTTTTGTGGGAAAAGATAAAAGTTTGAGATGCTGTGAGGGCTACGAGAACCATGGTCCTGTATGTGGTGTATAGAACGCCCATAGACTCTACGGGTAGAAGTGCCATTCCGACACGTTTGAAGGCGCTTGGTTGTCAACAGGTGCATATGGCTGTTTGGAAGTTTGAAGAAAAGAAGGCTCGTAGTGTCTTGGAGGTTTTGGAAAACAATCACCCAATAGTGATGAAAAGGTTACGGGAGATTAAGAAGCCGCAGTTTGCCAAAAAGAAGGAGTTTACTGGACTGGGCAGTTTGGTT
>JBAZEV010000010.1:0-35355 GCA_041653695.1 Bathyarchaeia archaeon | reverse complement strand
TCTTAAAACGTTCAGATTTTTGGCTTATTCTTCGAATCGGCTTGAAGACTTCAAATCTATCGAAAAGTTTGATAAATATTACTCCAAAGATTATCATGAAGATAAGGGGCATGAATGCAAATACAAAATCTTGATATTCTTGAACTATGTAAAGCCCTACCGCCATAAGAAGAAACTGCAAAAGAACTTCGAAAACTCTTAACCGAAACGTAGCTTCTTCACTTTTTGGGAACTTTATCCAAAGTTCAAAATCTAAAAGGATAAGTAAAACAAAGGATATAGCGGCAAGATATGAACTGTTTTCAAGTCTAGTGAAAAGAGCAGTTAATCCCCCGAAAACACCCAAAACAGTAAACAGTTTGTGGTTTTCTTCAATGAAATCTCCAATAGTAACTTTCTTTTTTGCTTTATCCTTACTTTCGTTTTGTGGTTTTGCTTCGTTTTCAGTTTTAATATCGGTCATTTTTTCACTTTTTCTTTTTTTTTACCCATATTTGACCTTGAAGAAGCAAATCTAAGAAGTAAGTATGTAAGTAAAAATGAACCGCCAATAATAGCCAAAATGATTGATTGTGATAGTGGAATTAGAAGAGACACAAACATTCCAATATAATATGTGACAGTTATAGCGATTCCAACATAAGCAAAAACAAAAGCAATAGGTGCACCTTTACCGCCATAAATTGCATTCCATCTTTTTTCTACAAAATGTCCGATAATAATTATGATAAATGTGAGTGCCAATGGTGCGAGAACAAGTAAGAATACATTAATCTCTGTTAAAAGTGCCGATAATGCTCTAATTGCCCAGTCAGCTATAATGAAGTAAATACATCCTAACAAAAAACTTACAGAAATCATCCTTAACTTGTTTTTAGTGATGTCATTTGCTGTTAATGCCGTAAGATACCGACTGACGCTTGAAAAAAGCAAGAACGATATAAAAAACCATTTTGCCGTTATAAAACCGCTACTCGGTTCAACAGATATACCAATTTGCTTAAAGATGTCACATAAATCAAATTCTGGAAGTTGAAATAAGAGGATTAAAAGAGCAAAAACAATCCCAAAGAACAATTGGTCATCAGTAGCTAGAGCTGAACTTTTTTCAATTTTTTCTAGAGATGATTCAATTTTTTTTATTTTTTCGTCTATTCGCTTTTCTAACTCATCTAACCTTTTTAGAACTTCGTTATTCTTATCCTCTTTTGACATATTCTATTTCATATTTATTTTGATGAAGAACTAGTTAAGTAATATGGAATAACTAAAAATGCAGAAAAAGTTAAAACTAAACTAATTTCGTTATTAAAACTTTGTCACAACGTGATGCTATTCCGCATCCGAATATGAATACTTTCACTAATCTCTCCACTATTTTCATCTTCTTCAAGATATTTAACTTAAATATATCCTGTTATAAATAACATAGAATTATAAACTGTGTAGAGGTGAAACAATGAGGAGAAAAGGAAGCCCCACTTTTGAACACCGTTTTGTTGGCAATACTGACAAGAATGAAGTTCACGATTTAGACAATGAAAAAACTGGTGCAAACGAATGCCAAATTAATGAAATAATAAAAGCTGGTCATGCACGAATCTTCTATCCAGACACACTCGAACAAGCACATCGAGAAGGTTATGATAACTGTGCATATTGTCTCGGCGGTTCAAAAAGATAAAGAATTGAAACAATAGGATGCAAAGAGATGAAGCATTATGAGTAAACGAAGTTTTTTCGCTGTTCATGAACAAAAACTGAAGGGGTTCCTAGAAGGACTTGGATTATTGGAATCGCTTCAGAAAGGCGAAATAAAATGTGTTGTTTGTGAACATCCAATTACGCTCGATAATATTGGCTTGATAATTCCTTCTGGCGATACCATTATTGTTTGTTGTAGAGGAGCGGAGTGTATGTTTATGGCTAAAAAACGAGAGGCAAAGAAGAATGAAGATTAAGAAGTGGTTACCACTAATTTTCATAATAATCATAAGTTTTGTTGCATTTGTGTGGTATTTTGGAATAGGCGGTTTAATTGCGGGAATTTTTGAAACCCTTCTATTTGGTGCTTTGGCAAAACCAAATGAAGCAACTGGAATTCTTGCATCCATTTACAAAGCATTACGAGGAGTGAATTTCTGGTTTGAAAGAAGCGCTGTTGAAAAAAGATTAGAGGGCACTATTGGTGCATCTTCATCGAAGTTGAATGATGAAGGGTTTGAGATATTACCACACGGAATTGACGTAAAATGGGTTGAAAGCAAAGATAGAGATGCGTTTCTCAAAGATAATAAAATAGTTGTGTGCCTTGAATCTAGCCAAAATGAAGCAAGAAACTTAGCCCGTGCAACTATGCTTTATACATCCGCAGATTTGATTAGAGAGTCTCAGAGATTCATTGACCCCAAAGTTATGAAATCAGCTTGCATTACAACAGCCAGAAAGATGTTAATGTTGGATAGAAAAATTGATGCTTTCAAATGCCTCAATGAAGAATTTTTACAACCAGAGATTGAAAAATCTGATTTAGTGGAAAAATATGTTAATATTATGGAAAAATTAGATTCTAGAGGAAGATTTACTAGATTAGTTTTAAATGAGTTGTTTGAAATAGGAGAAAAACTATCAACAGTGGCTTCTAGCCCACGAGCAATTTCAGAGACCCAATCGTTTATGAAGGTAATGGGAGATTTAGCAAATAAAGAAAAAGGAGTGGACATCAACCCTAATCACAGAGGGAAAATCATTGATTTTGGAATAATTCTCGTTGCTAGAGATAACGTAATAAACCCAACACCATATATCAACTATGCTAAACGTTGCTGGGACGAAGGAATACCTAAACTCTATGTTATGGCAAGAGGCAGAAAAATTAGGATAGCAATGGCGGCGGTAGCTGGAATAAAAACTAGTGGCATTTATAGAGTAGATAAAGAATCAAAATACACGATTTCCGAAAAACGAGGTTCTGGTGAGTATTACTTAGCCACATTGTCCAGATTGAGCGCATAACGTGTTTTAAATATCTAAACAGCATAGAAATAACCGATTATATATGAAATCTAAGAACACAAGAGAACCTAACTCGGTGTTCGATACTGTTAGTAGTCTAATAGTAGTTCATTGTTGAAAATGGCCTTTTTTCTGAAAAACAAAACAACAGCACAAACGATTCCCCAGAAAACACGGCATATTTGTATCATATTTGAAGACTAATAATACTTCATTGTTGAAAACCACCTTTTTTCAGAAAACCCAACAAACAGAAACGGCAAACCCCAGAAAACATGCCATGTTTGTATCATAGTAGTAGTCTAATAGAGGTACATTGTTGAAAACAGTATTTTTCAGAAAAACAAAACAACAACCCAAAAAAATCGGGCAACACCTTAAGCTTTTTATTAACCAACGATGTCTTTTTCTCACGAGGGACTTTTCCTGCGCGTTGCCGTAACTTGGACCGGTGGTAAAGACTGCTGCTTGGCATGCTACGAAGCCATCAAGAATGGTCACGATGTTTCATACCTGCTAAACTTTGTTTTCACAGACATCGAAAAACGTACCCAATACAAAATGTCAAATCTCATAAAATTCGTGTTCACTGACATCGGAAGGTCTACACCGTTCAAGGTTGCAACTTTGCTGAACTTTGTTTTATCTGAAATACTAAACAAGTTCCCGCGCAGAATCTCAAAAATAATGAACACAGGGTTCATGATGATCAGAAAACTCATCCCCAACAAAATAGCAAACGTGTTAAACTACGCGTTCAAAAGCGCAAAAAAAATGGTTTGGCACGAAATCTCGCCGGAAATGGTTGCATTGCAGGGACAGGCAATGGATATTCCCATGTTGCAGCCCAAAGTTAACTGGCGAACTTTTGAGGAACAAATCAAGATAACCGTCCACAACTTGGACAAAAAAGTTGGCGGAATGGTTTGGGGAATCGCGCCTCCGGGTGACCCTCAGCTGGAAAGCAGCAAAAAACTGGAAGATTACATCCAGTTACGTGCAGAAAAAGAGTGGGTAGAACAAGTCTGCGAAGACCTAGATATCGAACCGATGTTGCCGTTGTGGGATAAAGCCCCCGAGCAGGTGTTAACCGATTTAATCGACAACGGATTCGAAGTCGTAGTTGTAGTAGTTAACCAAGAGTTCCTAGGCGACGAGTACCTAGGACGCAGAATTGACCGCGAATTTTTGAAGGAAATAATGAAGCTTCGCCGCGAAAAAGGCATACATGTTTCCGGTGACGAGTACCACACATTTGTTGTAGACGGCCCAATATTCAAAAAACGCTTGAACATCCTGGAAAGCAACGTAGTGTCAAAGAACGGCTACAGCATACTTAACATAACCAAAGCTGAACTGCAAAACAAAAACAACGCCTAATTTACTGTTTTTTATAAATCAAGAAGACATCGTCTGAAATAGGCAAATTCTTGAACAACATGTTGAAATCTAAAACATGCATCAACAAAGGGGTAGCCACTTTGCGCCAAAAACGGGTATTATAAAATGTGGTCAACGAGTTTGCCAAAACACCACGGGTTCCAACCCGTTCCAGTTTGCCGCGGTTGCACGAAGAGTCTACCAGATACCCTAAAACAACAAAGAAACTGCGCACTCTTAGCATTTCTAACAGTTTTAGCAGGGGGAAAAACCAAAAAAGTACACGTGTTAACCTGAGTTGCCCAGAAAACAGGCGTCCATTGATGGTTTTTGTTGAATAATAACGGTATTTTTGGGCCAAAGACCCGTCGTCACCCGCAACGCGGTTATTGAAAGGAACAGCCAAAACCACGGTTCCGCCAGACTTGGTTACTTTTTCGATTTCCGCTACGGCGGCTATGTCGTCTTGTATGTGTTCAAGGGTTTCGATACAAAAAACTAGGTCAAAACTTTCCGGTTGAAAGGGCAACCTTGTTGCGTCACCTTGAAGGAGTTCAGACTCAAAACCGTTGCCCGCCTGTTTGGGGTTACCCAAGTTTCTGGTACCAACTAAGGCTTGTTTAGAGATGTCTAAACCATACACTTTGGCGCCTAGATACCACAGCAGATAAGAAACCGACCCGTTTCCGCATCCAAGGTCAAGCACCGTTTTGTTTTTTATGTCGCCCACAAAACCGTGTATAAGTTTTAGCCGAAACAAAGAAGCATAATCCAGCAAATGAAGCGAACTCTCATGCGTTGGGAGTTGCTCAATAAAACTCTGGAAGTCTTTGCTCTTCATTCACCTGACCGCCAACACTTTTGGTTTTGTTCACAGTTTTCAAATAAACTATGGTCACAGAACATATGCAAAAGCATTCGAACCTCGTATATTTAAGTTGTCCAACAAGCTGAACGTTAACGGTTTTCAGGAAATACAAACTTGATTACCCAGTTAATCTTGGAAAAACTTGAAGAATATAGCAAAACATAAGCAGCTAACAGAATCAAAAACATTTATATGAAATCGCCAGTGAATGCCTTCTGTAAAATCACGTATCCAACAAACATTGGGGAAAACGGAGAGAGTAACATTTGATTTTGTTGATGACCACCGCTGAGCCCGAAAACTCACCATGGGGAACCGCAAACAGAATCCCACCAATAGGACTAGCCTTTGTTGCGGCAAACCTCGAAAAAGCAGGCTACAAAGTAACACTGTTGGACAACTATTTACTCAACAAAACAGCTGAAGAACTAAAAAATGAACTGAAGAACCTGAACCCCGAAATCGTTGGAGTATCATGCAGTTCAAACACATACAAACGCGCAATAGAAACAGCCAAAGCAGTCAAAGAAGCCCTACCAAACTGCAAACTGGTTACGGGTGGACCGCACCCCTCGGTTATGCCTGAAAGTATGCTGGAATACTCAGAAGTAGACTACGTAGTAATGGGTGAAGGCGAACGTGCAATGGTGGAACTGGCAGACCACATTACCACGGGAAAAAAGGATTCTGAACTGGCAAACATTCCCGGTATCGCCTACAAAAAAAATGGACAAGTTGCAATAAATCCCCCAAAATTCATCGAAAACCTAGACGAAGTCCCGTATCCGGCTAGGCACCTGCTGCCGATGGACCGTTACACACGGGAAGCATATTTTCTGGATTACAAACCCGTAGACGTAATGAACGTGATGCGGGGTTGCCCATTCAACTGCAACTGGTGCAACGTAAAAGAAATCTGGGGAGCAAAAAGCCGCTCCTTTAGCCCAAAACGGGTAGCCGACGAAATGGAACACATAAACAGCACATACGGAACAAAGGGAGTCTACTTTGTTGGCGACAACTTTACACTTAACAAGAATCGTGCAATCGAAATCTGCAAAGAAATACAAAGCCGAAACCTAGACATGGTATGGGCATGCGACACGGGCGTAGACATCGTCTCACGGGATGTTCTTAAAGCAATGAAAGATGCAGGTTGCCAAACAATCTGGTTTGGAGTCGAATCAGGTTCCCCGCATATACTGGAAAAAATCAACAGGGGAATCACAGTGGAACAGGCAACACACGCGTTTAAACTGTGTAAAGAAGAAAACATCCAAACAGGCATCTCATTGATGCTGGGAATCCCCGGCGAAACACGAAAAGACATGGAAACCACCTTCAAGTTTGCACGAAAACTAGACCCAGACTACCACCAATTCAACGTGTTCATCGCATACCCCGGATGCAAACTGTACAAAGAAATACTCGAAAACAAGCAATATGACAGAATAGAAGACTTCTTGGCGTACGTAAAAACAGACGAATTCAACTACGAATGCTTGATGGAAGTGCAAAAACAGTTTCACATAAACTTCAACAAGTCACCGAAAAGGATTCTTGGAAAAATCAAACGTGAAGGCTTCTGGAACGTGATGCAAAAAGGCATCAAATACGCAAAAAGCTAAAACCGTTGTTAAACCTCGGCTGAGCTACAAAGGTTTTATATTTTTCCAAAAATAACTAAGTCGAATATGTCCATAATTTTTGCACCTCCAATGGGAACATGGTTTTTTTCTCAGGTATTGGCTAGGGTGCCAGTTTACAGGAGGATTCGAACCCGTAAACAAAACAGCTTAACTTTGGAGCTTGCCAAAAAAATGGCAGAACATAGTTTTCCTTTTCAGGTTACTGATTCAAGGTGGGCAACAAAGGAATGCTTCACGGAAGCAAAATACCAGAATATAACAAAAGAACTGGTTGACCTTGACAAAAGCATCGGCTACAAACTTATGGGCGGTGTTCTCTCGTCGCTTCATTGGAGCCGAAGATACGAGTACCCCTACACAGTAATCAACAGCAAACTACCAAACAACCCACCAAAAGACTTCAGGATAATTGACTGCGGTGCAGGTGCAGGTCCACTGCAACTGTATTTTGGAAAAAGAGGAATCAAATACTACGCCTTTGACCAAGACCTGTTTTCGCTCAGGCGGGTAGCCAGATTCAAAACAGAAAACAACCTCAACACGTTGTACCCAACATACGGCAACATACTGGACATACCATTCCCAGACAACCAATTTGACAGAGTCTTTTGCATCTCCACCCTTGAACACATACTTGAACCACTAAAAGATGGCACAGAGGTTGTTCTGAAAGGCTTTCTGTACGGGTTGCTTCGAATCCTGAAACCAAACGGCATACTTGTTTTAACGTTTGACGTGAACATGAGCCCAAAAAAATCGCCTCACAGACTGTACCCAGGGGAACACCAGAAAATGTGCAAGATACTGGGAATCTTGCCTGAACAGCCACCACAAAACAGGTTATACTCCTCAGACACCAAGGCAGGACAAATAATGGGAACAGACCTAAGCGTGTTTTGCACAACCATCAAAAAATGTGGCAACTAAAACAAGAATCATTAATGAACCACAAAAATTTTGAATGCTCAAGGGAAAAAGCAACTTTATATTATCCGCGAATACCTTAGTAAACCGATGAAACTGGGAGAAAAACCAAAAATGACAGACTCCCTCCAAGAAAAAGAGAACACCTACGACTCACGGCAGAGTTGGCCACCTTACACTTACCGAGACTACGCAGATATTGCACCAGAAACATACAACGCGTTTATGGAGTTTCTCTCAACAGAGAACACTTCCAATAAAGTCATGGAACTCCAGCCATGGATTTCTTTTTGTGACTCTAGGTGCACATTCTGTTACTACCCAAACAACCCATATTCAATGTCTTTGATGGAACCATATCTTAAGGCACTGAAAAAGGAGTTGATGATGTACGCCAAAACAAAGTACGTCCAAACCAGCGAGTTTGACGAAATAGTTCTTGGCGGAGGAACACCAAGCCTCATGAGCAAAGAACAGATGTTTGGGTTAATCAAATTCTGTGAAGACAACTTCAACACAGTAGATAACTACTTCATCAAAATCACGGGCTCATCCAGAAGCTTCTCAAAAGAAAAACTGGTAGCAGCCGCAGAATATGGCGTATTCCAAGTAGACATGGGAGCCCAAACATTTGACGACAAACTAAGAAAAATGCTTAACCTCCCAGACAGCGCAGAACATGTAGCAAACGAAGTGAAACTTGCCCGAAAACTTGGACTGTGCGTTTGCATCGACATAATGTACAACATACCAGGACAAACACTTGAAAGCTGGACGGATTCAGTAAAGAAAGCAATCGAACTGGACGCAGAAGTCGATGCATACTGCCTTGAAGTCAGCCCCGGAACAGTTCTGGACAAACAAATCAAAGAAGGCAAAGTACCACCACAATGTAGCCCAGAACTAGAAAAACAAATGTACATTGCAGCATACGACCTTTTCAAAGAAGCAGGCTACAAAGCAATCGGTCACGACCGCTACTCACGGGAAGAGTGGCACGCCAAAGAAAACTGCATAAACGGTTGGCCATGGGCAGGCATCCTAACAACTGGTGCAGGATGTTTCATGGGTTATTTGCAACGGTTCTCTTATTCTAACATCGAAAACGCACACGATTACATTGCCACAGTAAACAAAGGACAGTTCCCAATCGCTAAACTGTCAGAATCCACAGAAAAAGACACCATGAGAAAAGTAATGACAAGACTTTACATACGCTTACCCGTGGATAAACTGGAATTCCAAGAAAAGTTTGGAAAACTCCCAGAAGACGTCTACCCCGAACAACTCAAAAGGTTACAGAGCAAAGGCTTAATCGAAATAACCGACAAAGAAATCAAACTAACCCAGCTAGGTGACCTTTGGAAAGCCAACATCGCATGGGAATTTGCAGAAAAGTAAAAAAAACTTTTTAACTTATTTTTCGCGCAAAACTTTAGGCACATAAGCACATGCAGGGTCAGAAGCAAATAAGTCGCCAGTGTATATTTCTGCGCGTGTTCTGCAACCACCACAAATTTCGCGGTACTCACAAACACCACATTTTCCCTTCAGGTTACTGCGGTCTCTGAGATTAAGAGTTAAATCTGTGTCTTGCATCGCATCCCAGATTTCAGCCATGGACTTGTTTTTGATGTTACCCATACGGTAACCTTCATTAAAGCCACAGGGGCGAATGTCACCGTTTTCCAGTAACCCCATGTATCTGCCGCCAATGAAACATTGACCCAAGAAAACGTTGTTGAACCAGTAATCAAAATCAGGCATACCACGCTGTTTTGCGATACGCGCAAAGAACGGACAATATACGTTGATATTCATCTTATCTTTGTATTCCATCATCAAATCATAGATTCGGTTCAGGACAACCTCATACTGCTGAGGTGTAGGAGCCAACTCCAGATGTTCTTGAGCTCTACCAACTGGAACATAATTATGGTAAACCACACGAGTGGCATTATATTTGTAACCTAGCTCTGCAATATGATCAACTTCTGAACAATTGCGTTTATTGAGTGTAGACACGATACAGTCAAAAATTCCAGCATCAGACAAGTTTTTCATAGCAGTAAGAGCTATTGCATATGAACCTTTTCCGCGGGTAAGGTCGTTTGTTGCTTCAGTTCCGTCAACACTTATTGCAGTCATAACCTCGTATTTTATTAGCTGGTCAAGTATGTCACCTTTAACATAGTAGCCATTTGATATTAGGCTAATATTCATGCCAAGATCTTTAGCATGAGCAATAATTTCAAAAATATCTTTTCGGACAAGAGGTTCCCCTCCACTCAAACCGAACCATTTTGCACCCATTTCATGAAGTTCATCTACTATTCGCTTGCCGCCCTCAGTGTCAATCTCATTAATAGGGTAAGGGTTTGAACCGAAACTGCAATTCACACAGTGGTAATTACAAGCCCGTGTACAACGCCAAGTCATCATGTACAGAAGGGGTCTGTCCCCAGCGGTTGTTTGCATGGAAAGTGACCATCCAGATTGATTTAGAAACTTGAAGATTATATTTAATCTTTTTCCTTTTAAGGGAATATGTGTTTTCTCGTAAGCAGATAAAACAAAACTGTTTTCAAACCCAAATCAAAAAGGTTCAAGAACACATTTTTTGGATAAAATCTGGGCTCTATGGTTTGATAACAATACCAAACAGGTAAACAGGTTAGGTAACGGTTCCATTCCAGAAAATGAGTTTATTGTAACCGCACATGCGGTCATAATACTGCGGGTAGTCATAGATAATGTCCAAACCCATTTGATAACTGTGCAAAAGATAGTTTACATCGGTCCCTATCTGAGCAGATAACTCGTCAACCCAAAAACCCCAAACCTTGTCATCAACACCACGAAAACCCCAACCATAATCCTTTGGCAACACATAAGCAACCCGACCAGAAATGGAATCATCTGAAGTTTTTCTGGGATTAACACGGATATAGTTCCAAAACCGTTCAATTGCCTCAAAGTGTTCATTAGTTAAAGTCCCGTAATCGGTTAGCTTTTCCTTCGCATAATTAAAAACAAGCACATACTTTGCGCCACTCAAGTAAGCATACAACAAATCGTAGTAAAGTTCATCAGCAGACTCTAGGTACGGCGCATTCCAGTAAGTCCAAGTAATAATAACACCCCAATCCTTATTGTGCATCGTTGCGGCACCACGATTAAGTGCAACACTCAACAACCGGCTGTGGTTCCACCCGAACTCGGACAAAACAACATCAAACCGTGTTTCATAATCAAACCAGTAAAGAGCATAATCCCCAGTTAAAAGTGGTAAATCACCAGAATTCAAAGTATAATCAACATAAACCCGTAGACTTTGATCCAAAACCCCAACATACTTCTCAGATGCATCGGTGTAATTATCAGCGGACTCAACAAACCGGTATTCATTCCTGTCAACTTGACGGCCACCAGATTCATCAAAAAGGTAAATCCCCAAAAAACGGTCACCCCACCGTTGTTTAGCCTCAGCAATCCACTGCGCTTGATCAATCTCATTGTTTGGTGGCGGATGCTGATAAACTATAAAGTAAAGACCACAATCATACACATACTGACAAACATCGTTCAGTTTTGTGCGATTAAACGCCACCCCAGAACTGCCGATACCAAAAATGTTTGTGTAAGACTTCACTTTATCGACAAGCACTTTGATGTCTGCCACGTTATCATATGCGGTATCAACGCCAACGAAAAAGTCATGCTGCGACGAATCATTATTTACGGTTTTAAGTTCACAAAATAAAGAAATTACAATCAGTGAAACGAAAAACGCTGCCAGAATCAGTTTAATCTTCATTTTTTTCACGTTCAACTGATGCTTGGATTGAGTTCAATAGATAATAAGAATGTGTCCAAAAGCTTAAATATTTAAGTCTAAAAAGCTAGCCAACACAAACCATAAGAGGAAAATAAAAAATGGGAATACAAACGAATGTAAATAGCCCAATGACAAAAAATTTACTGATGACATACACATTTTATGCGCTGTTCTTTATTGCATTCTTATCATACTTTATATTTGGACTTCAATCACTCGCAGTATCAATAGTCTGTGTTGGAGTTGCAATAATTTGCGACTTCGTACTCGCCAAAGTAATGGGCGCTAAAGCACCAAGTGACAGACCGTCTGCTGCTGTGTTCGGCTTAATTGTTGCAATGTCCTACTCGTTAGGACTACCAGAAATGATGATGCCAGAACAAATACCAACACTAGCAGGTGGACTTGAACAATACCTGTACCCTGCCTTGATTTCAGCTGTGGGTATTATTGTTTTCAAGAAAATTGCAGGATTGGCTGGACGTAAATACGTTAACCCTGCTGCAATAGCAAAACTTCTGGTTCTTGGTTTACTCTTTATGCCCGTCACATCAGCACTATCAGGCTATTCAGCACTAATACCTTCAGACCACACAAATTCAATAATGTTACAGAATCCACTAACTGCAGACATGTTTGGTGGTCCAGATTTCTATCCAATGGACACCAATCCTTTTGCAAATACATTGTTATCATGCTACTCGACTAACCCAATGGCCGTACCATTCTTCACAGGCCAAGCGGACAGTCCCGTAGGTGATGTTCTGTTTACGATGCTGGTTGCAAAAGGTCACGGTTGGATCGGTGGCGGTTCAAGCATTGTTGTATTGGCAGTAGGACTTATTCTGTTTGCACTTTTACGCAGATACATTAAATGGAGAATCACATTATCATACCTTGTAACCACAGCAGTATTCGCAGCTGTAATGGGTGGCATTTATGGTGGAGACATATTGTTCCGTGTTCTGTTCCACGTGTTCATGGGAAGCTCAATTTTCATGGCATTCTTCATGGCAACAGACCCCGCAACGACTCCAATAACACGTAAAGGCCAACTCATATTCGGTGTAGGCTTAGGCATACTAACAATACTCATTCAGACATACACGGGCTTCTTGGGTGGATCTATCCTTGCACTGGTAATCATGAACTTAACATGTCCAGTTCTAGATAACATCGGAAAGGTGCGTCCAGGAAAACCATCAGTTGAACCATCAGTTCCTAAAAACACTCAATACTTCGAATCAGCTCAAGTGTATGACTGCCTTAGATGCGGTGCATGCATGACCGTTTGTGTTAACGGTTTAAGCCCAATACTGATCAAACAAGCCCGAGCCAAGAATGACGCAAACAAACTGATGAAACTAAATGCAGAGTACTGTGCAGGTTGTGGAAACTGCAACCTAGTTTGCCCTGCAAGAATTCATCTAGAAGGCAACACTCTTGGATACAACTTGATGCCAGAAGAAGCAACCGCAATCAATGAACAATTCTTGACAGGTAAAGCAGACGAAACCCTTGGTGTATACTCAGACATCTTTGCAGCAAAAAGCTCAATTGCAGGACAGGATGGTGGAGTTGCAACCGCAGTATTGGCTTCAGGCATGAAGAAGAATCTCTTCGACGCAGCCATAGTGGTTCAACGCATTGATGGATACTTGGCAGATGCTGTTATTGCAGAAAACGTTGACGATCTGTTGAAGGCCAAAGGCACTAAATACGTACGTGTCAGCATGATGGAAAAACTTGGAGAGTTACTAGCAAAAGGCAAACGAAAAATCGCCATTGTTGGTACAGCTTGCCAAGTTAGAGCCGCAAGAAGGCTACAACAGGTTCTTAAAAAGAAGTATCCTGACCTAGAACTAACCATAATCGGCTTGTTCTGCTATGAAATCTTTGACTACAAGAAACTCAAAGAAGAAACACAACGCCTATTAAAAGTCAACCTTGACGACGCAGAAAAGACACAGATAACCAAAGGAAAATACATAGTTACAATCAAAGGAAAAGACTACTCCGTAGCCGTAAAAGAACTGAGCGCAGCAACCGAAAAACGGTGCTTATCATGCCCTGACTTCACTGCAATGTATTCTGACATCTCTGTAGGTTCAGTTGGTAGTGCCGACGGATACTCAACAGTAATAGTTCGATCAGATGTAGGCAAAGAACTCGTAGCGAAACTTGACTTGACTAAAGGCACAGTCAACGTAGACGAAGTTACCAAACTAGCCGTAATGAAGAAGGACCGCTCTGACAAGAACATAGCAGCCTCTGGTTACTATTGTTAATGTGCACAATTTTCTGTGCACTCCTTTCTTTTTTCTTTTAAATTATTTGTATTTTATTTTTCATTTTAATAGAATATTTTGACTTTATGCTTTACTAAATCGTTTTTTAATTATAAAACAACCTAAAATGTCAGCGAAATTCAAAGCCAAACGACAACCTGGTGAATACACAAAATATAAATGCTGAACAATAATAAAAAAGACAAGTAAGGAGTTAAAAAAAGTTGTCAGACTGGAAGGACTGGAAACGAAATGACATAGTCTTCGGACTGATATTGCCACTCGTTATAGCGTTCCTAATCATCATTTTCCCAACAGAACTACGTTCAGTTTTGAACAGCGTAGACTCAAGCGGTGGCCTAACAGCCATACTAGTAGATGGACTCGGAGAAGCACTTCTAACAGTTGCAATCCCACTGTTTCTTGGTTTACTATGGAACCAATGGGCAGGTGGTGCAGCAGGATTTCTGCTAGGAAGCGTCTATGCACTATACGTTAACGATACATACGCTGCTTTCCAAATGGTAGAACCGACTACAATGATGGTCGCAGACGTCAGTACTCTTGCATACGTAGTTACAGCAATGCTGGTTGGCTACATGGCCGGAGCATTGAACAGAGGATCTTTCAGCTTCAAGAGAATGGTAGTATCAGCGCTCATAGCGGGAATAATTTCTGCTTTGATGCTAGTTTGGGCACAATTGCCACCAAGTTTGGGTGGATTGTCATCGGTTTCAATGATTGATGATGTTGTATATGCAGTATTCATTACATTGCTACCAAGGATAATCTATGGCATCATTGTTCCAATATTTGCTACAGTCTTTGGATGGTACGGATTTAGTCCGCGCCAAATGACTTAGACAAAAAGCACCAAAGCAAATCTCCGCCCTTTTTTTCTTTTTTTATTTCTATTGTTTCGATTTAATTCCAACGGTAGTTAAGTTCTTGTTATGCAAACAGGAAAACCAACGTTTTTGGCAAACATGGAATAATGGAACTGTTTTTAAATCGCAAAAAATATTACAGTTCTATTGATATTGAAGGTTGATCTAAATGGCTTGTCCTGGTCCGCCGAAAAAACTGAATGGTCCATTGATGATTACTTCTTGGAGAGCAACAGGTGCCTGTAACTATAACTGTGTATACTGCAACGTAGATGCAGACATGAAGCGGTCTCCTGACGAGTTAGACACAGAATGGGGTTTGCATCTTGTTGACCAAATCGCCGATTTTGGTTCTCAGTGGTTTGGGTTAAAGGGAGGAGAACCGCTTTTACGAAAAGACATCTTCACGCTTATTGCGCACGCGAAAGACCGCGGACTTGACGTATTATTATTGACAAATGGTTACTATGTTGATGGAGAAATCCTTGAAAACCTGAAAAAATATAACGTTTACACATCCATCAGCATAGATGGTTCAGAAAAAGCAAACGACTCGTTAAGGGGCGAGGGCTCATACAAAGCGGCCTTGGCAGCAATCCAAAAATTGTCAAAGGCTGGAATTTTGAACGGTTTATCGATGGCAATAACAAACCGGAACCTCAACGAAGCTGACCACATAGTTAACCTAGCCGAGGAGTATGGCGCAAGGTTTGTTTGGTTTAACCATCTGGTTCCAACTGGACGCGCCAAACACCACTTGGATTTGGAGCCTACGCCTGAGCAGTATGAAGTGTTTCTGAGTCACCTGTACGATTTATCTAAAAAGAAATACAAGGTTGAGTTCGATTTTAACATACATTGTCCACATTACATCAGAGTCTTCAGAGACCGAGACCCTGAAGGCTTCTGTGAATGGGTCAACAAAGAAACGCATACAGCCAAATGCATTTACTTCCTGTTTGGCGGATACCTGAGTGTCCTTGAGAACGGCGATGTAATTCCATGTTTCTATTCCGAGGATTTGAAGATTGGAAACATCAAAGAAAACAGTCTGAAAGAGCTTTGGGATAAAATGCAGAACTCGGAGTTTTACCAGAAACTGCAAAACCCAGACAACTTGGAAGGAAAATGTGGAATCTGTGAACTTCGGCAACTGTGTGGCGGTTGCAGAACCCGGGCGTATGCTCTTACTGGTTCATATTTTGGGTCTGACCCAGCGTGCCTGTATGAGCCTAAAGGTGACGCGTCAGGAAAAACAAAGAAAAAGTAGGCAAACACAGACAACGTTTAGCGTTTCTGCATGTTAAATTGCCGATTGTTAACGGTGAGGTGCAATGTTAGCAGATTTGGCGTTGATTAATGGAAACGTTATAACCATGAATTCTTCGCAGCCCAGTGCTCAAGCAGTAGCCATAAAAAAACAGGTAATCGTCAAAGTTGGCACAACCAACGAAGTCAAACAGTGCATCGGAAACCAAACAAAGGTAATAGACTTGCAAGGAAAAACTGTTGTCCCAGGTTTTACCGACTGCCACATTCATGTTGGGGATTTTGGTAAGTTCTTGGCATGGGTTGACTTGAAAGATGTAAAGTCTATCAAAGAAATAAAAACCAAAATCAAAGCAAGAACCCAGAAGATACCTAAAGGCAGATGGGTTATCGGTAGCGGTTGGGACCAAGCAGGTTTTGTTGAAAAACGTTACCCCACCGTAAAGGAATTGGATGAGGCGTCACCAGATAATCCTGTAGTTTTGTATCACCAGTGTGGGCGCGTCTGTTTGGTTAACAGTAAAGCGTTAGAGTTGGCGGGTGTAACAAACCAGACAGTTTCACCAGAAGGCGGGGTAATTGAAAAAGACCCAAAAACTGGTGAAGTTACAGGAATTTTGCAGGAAACCGCAACAGATTTGGTGTGGAATAAAATACCGGAACCCACTGAAGACGAGGCAATGGAAGCCTGTGCTTTGGCTTGCCAAAAAATTGTGGAGGCTGGAGTAACGGGTGTTCATTGGATAGTTACGTCTTTTACTGAGGTTTCGGTTATTAAACGGTTGATTAAAGATAACAAACTGCCGTTAAGGGTTTACCCAATAGTTTCTGCAAACATTTTGAACCAAATCAAAGATGACTCTAAGTTAGGTTCTGAAGGAACCAGATGGGGGCTGAAAGTTTTTGTTGACGGTTCATTAGCTGCGCGGACAGCTGCTTTGAGTGAACCTTACAGCGACGATAATGTGACTCGGGGACAGTTACTTTATTCTCAAGAGGAATTGGATGAGTTAGTTGTTAAAGGTTACAATTCGGGTTTTCGTTTGGTCATGCATGCAATGGGCGACCAAGCAATCGGTTTGGTTTTAGAATCCATAGAAAAAACTGTTAAGGATACAACTGAAGGTAGCCGCCACCGTTTGGAGCATGCATCGGTTCTGAACAATGAGTTGATTCAACGGATTAAAAAACTGGGCATGATTGTTTCAGTGCAGCCGAAGTGTGTTATCACGGAGTATGCAATTTGGTCTGCAGTTGAACGTTTAGGACAAAAAAGGGCAAGGTGGCTGTATCCGCTAAAAACGTTAATCACCCAAGGCATTCGGGTTATTGGTGGTTCAGATTGCCCAATGGAACCGTTAAGCCCATTGTCTGGTATACAAGCAGTTGTTGACAGGAAATATTTTCCTGAAGAACGAATCAGCGTTGATGATGCCCTGCGGATGTACACTGTTAATGCTGCATATGCAACAGATGAAGAGCAAACTAAGGGTTCGATAGTGGAAGGAAAACTGGGGGATGTTACTGTGCTTTCAGGTGACCCACAAACAATGTTGCCAAGCAAGATTGGAGAAATAACTGTAATGATGACGGTTGTCGGCGGAAAGGTTGTTTACCAAAAACCACCAGAAACAATTCAGTAACTGCGTTTTATTCTTTTGACTGGGTTACGGCAATCGATTTAAGTAACATTTCTTGACACTAATCGGTATCGGGTTGCTCACCATCAGAATGTAGCAGTGTTTGGTCGATGATAGTAACATTAACAACAAGTGTATTGATTGCGTTGGCAATTCTAATCTTAGCGTTAGTGTTAGACCTGATTATTGGTGACCCATCTCCCAATTTCCCTGAGCGGATCCAATTCAAGATGCACCCAACAGTTTGGATGGGAAAATTCACTCATGCGTTAGAACCTCATTTCAAGAACGCTAACCCAAAGATAGAAAAATTCAACGGAGTGCTCTTGGGTCTTGCAGTAATACTGACTTTTACGATTCCAACATATTTTGGGCTAAAAGCAGCCTACACGTATCTGGGACTTCTGGTTTACATACTCATCGCCGTAATCGTGTTGAAGATAACAATTTGCCTAAAACTTGAAACAGACTGGGGCATAGCAGCCGCAAAAGCAATCAAAGAAGACAACCTAGAAGAAGCCCGGCAATATGCCCATTTTTCGCGAAGAAACAACAAAGAGTTAACTGGTTCACAGATTGCGTCGTCTGTTATCGAGTCTGTTGCTGAAAACTTGACTGATTTCCGTTTATCACCCATGTTTTATTTCGCCTTTTTTGGTGTTCCAGGCGCAATCGCGTTCCGAGCAATAAACACGCTTGATGGAATGGTGGGATTCAAAGACAAAGAACACATCAACATTGGCTGGTTCTCCGCAGTGGTGGATACCATCGTTAACTATATTCCAGCAAGGTTAACAGCAGTTTTGATAATAATAGCAGGAGCAATTCTGGGCGAAGACTACAAAAACGGCTGGAAAATTGCCCTCCGAGACCAAACAAACACACCAAGCAGAAACCACGGATGGCAGATGGCGGCTATTGCGGGAGTGCTTAATGTTCAACTGGAAAAACCAGGTCAGTATGTAGTAGGCGACCCAACTGAGCAACTTAACTCGGAACATATCCTGCGGACCATGAAAATACGCAACGTTGTTTGCGTCATATTCATACTGCTTATAGTTTTGCCGATACTTTTCGCGGTAAACTTATTGCTTGCATATCTACCAGTTATATAACAACAATGTGGCAGACACAAAAATTTTGGACAGTATCAAAATGAGGTTGCTGACAAACGAAAAAATCTGGAATGCTGTCCTGAAAACGCCACCAGTAAAGTGGATGCTGAAGAACACCCTGAAAAAGTGTTCAGAATGCAATAAAATGCCGCTGGAAACGGCACTTGATAATTATTCGGGCAAGAACTCAACAAAATGTTCTGCATGTGCAAGTTATGTTAAAGTGATAGAGTTCTGGATACTGTTTATACAAAGGGCGTTGGGCGTAGAAAAAAGCCGCGTGACCAAACTTTTTGGTGACCTCTATGTTCGAAGAGCAGTAAACAGTATCGTGTTAGGGTTTGATGAATATGGTTTCAATCGCCCATTACAGGTTCATGCCCCGTTTCTGGTGGTATGGAATTTCACATACAAATGTAATCTTAACTGTAAACACTGTTACTCAAACTCTGGAAAAAACTCAACAAATGAGCTTTCCACCGAAGAAGCAAAAAAAGTTGTAAAACAGGTAGCCGATTTTGGTGCTACGTCCCTTGCTTTTTCAGGTGGAGAACCTCTGATGCGTAAGGACTTTTTTGAAGTTGCATGTTACGCGGTTGATTTGGGGCTTTATGTTTCGTTGGCTACAAACGGAACGTTGCTTAATGATGAAACAGTCAGAAAACTCAAAGAAACAGGAGTCCACTACGTGGAAATTAGCCTAGATGGAGTAGACCCAAAGACACATGACCAGTTCAGAGGACAACCAGGCGCATTTGACCAAACACTCAAAGGGATTAAGAACTGTTTAGATAAGCAAATCTGCACGTGCATAGCAGTAACTGCCACGAAGAACAACCTGAAAGAAGTCCCCGCTGTTCTGGATATGGCAGAGAGTATGGGAATCGACAGGTTCACGTTATTCAATTTCATTCCTACAGGCAGGGGCAAAGACATCGTTGCACAGGACCCGTCTCCGCAGGAACGCGAACAGATTCTAAGTTACCTTAATGAACAACTCTCAGAGCACCGCAAAATAGCGATACTAAGCACGACACCTCAACTTGCCCGTGTAGCGTTGCAGTGTTCCGCAAATCAAGAGGGGGATATGATGATGCCACTTGCGCATATGCAAGCAGCAAAAGTAAGCAAAAGAGCCCGTGCATTAGCAGACTTTATCGGTGGATGTGGAGCAGGACGATTCTACTGTGCAATCTCGCCTGAAGGTGATGTTCAACCATGTGTGTTTATGCCGTTGGTTGTTGGAAGTTTGAAAACCCAGAAATTCGAAGACATCTGGGCTAATTCCCCAGTTTTGCAGGACCTGCGAAACAGGGAAAAGCTCAAAGGTCGCTGCGGCAAATGCGAGTACAAGTATGTTTGTGGTGGCTGCCGAGCAAGAGCCTATGCATATACGGATGATTACCTGAAATCTGACCCTGGTTGTATCAGGAAACTTTCAAAGGGTGACTGAAAATGAGAACAGTAAAAGTTGGAATTTACAGAACAGACAACGATTTAGAGTCAGCCCTTAAAGATGCACTGAAAGCGGCAGAATATGAAAAACATGTTCGGGGTAAGGTCTTTATTAAACCGAATTTGTGTTCCAAAAACTACATTCAGGGTGCAGTTACAAACCCGTTAGTTCTTTTTCATCTGGTAAGTCTTCTTCGAGACCACGCTGAAGAGGTAATTGTTGGTGAATCCAACGGCTACAACTACTGCTGTGACGATGCCCTAGCAATGACAGGTGTGGAAAATATTGTGAAAAAAGCGGGCGGACAAACCATCAACCTGTCTAACGATGAGATAGTGAATGTTGATAATTCTGATGCCTTGGTTTTGAAGAATTTTCCGCTGCCAAAAACTTTGGTTGAAGCTGACTCGATTGTTGATGTTCCAGTGATGAAGACCCACGAGTTCACAAATTATAGTGGCGCAATAAAGAACCTGTTTGGTTGCATACCAGATGATAGACGCATTTTTCTTCATCCTCATTTTGACATGGTTATGCATGATTTGTTGGTTCTGTTGAAACCAAAGTTTGTTGTTATGGACGCTACAACAGCGATGGAAGGAAACGGACCAAACAGGGGAATAGCAATACCCATGAAACTAGTCTTGACAAGCAGTGATTTACTTACGATGGACAAGATATGCTGTGAAATCATGGAAATAGACTGGTCAAGCATCAGTTACATCAACTTCATTGACAAGCACCTGAAACGGGAAGAAAGAGAGACCCAAATCGTCGGCGAAAAAGTTGAAACTGTAAAACGCCCATTTCTGTTGCCGTATGCAGATTTGGCGGTAAGGGCTCAACGTTTGGTATACAAAAACTATTTCTTAACACGGCTATGTTTTGGCACACCATTCTTGAATATGCTGCAGGGTTGCATGAATGTCTACCGAAAAGTGGACACTGAAATCAAAGGAAAAGAGTGGATGGACAAACACTGGGATAACTCGTTACCCCGTTAAGATGTGCCCAAAAGTTTATGATACAAACCGATAACCTGCCCAGTAATCAAACGCCAATCAAGGTTCTCTTCAATCAGGGCTCTTCCACGAGTGCCCATCTTTTTTGCGAGTTCAGGGTCCTGCAACAAGGTTAACACTCGTTGTGTCAACTGCTCGGGGTTGCCGGGGTCAATTAAAAACCCGTTCTGTTTATCCACCAAAAACTCTGGTATTCCTCCAACCTTGGTTGAGATAACTGGCAGTCCACTGGATTGGGCTTCAAGTATTGCAAAGGGGAAGTTTTCGTAGATTGCAGGCAACACGAATATGTCAGAGGCAGAGTAAAGGTTTGGAAGTTTGTCGTCTGGGACGTAACCCAGAAACTTTACGTTGTTTTCTATGTTTAGTTCCTTTGCGAGGTTTCGCAGGCTTTCTTCTTTTTCTTTGAAACCTGTTCCTGATATCACAAATTTCACGTTGCCATACTCTTTGAGGACGGGTGAAACCGAACGTAACAGGGTTTCTAACCCTTTCCGGTGATAAAGACGACCCACAAAAAGAACTATTTTCTCTTTTTCGTCTAATCCGAATTCTTTTCGTAACTCTGCCCGGTTTGGTCTTGGTTTGAACAGGTTTATGTCTACGCCATTGTAGATAACATGAACCTTTTTTTTGTTGATACCGTAAAGTTGAGTCAATTCATCAACGGTGTACTTGCTAACTGCAATCAACGCATCTGAACGTTTCATCAAACGTTTCTCGAATATCCTAAGCAAAAAATTGAACCGAAGCATCGATTTCTCGTTTGCATTCAACTCGTTGGGATTGTCCCGTTTGGTTACTATGGCTTCGCCTTTCCAAGTTGAGTGGACAGCACAAACAACAGCCCTAGACGCATCAGAGGGTATAGCAAAACTTGGAACTAACGGAAGGTTAGCGTGTATAATATCCAAGGGAGCTTGTTTGTTAAGTTCTTTAATTTTACTGCAAGCTGACCGTGCAAACCGCCAATATTTGGTTAAGGCGTTTCCTGTGCCTTTTATGTAATGAACTTGAATGCCATTGATTGTTTTTTCTGAGTTTTGTTGGTCTCTTGCTACTACGTGTACGTTGTGTCCAAGTTTTTGCAGGCTATGAGAAAGGTAATACACGTAGGCTCCTGTTCCACCTGAAATCGGGAAATATTCGGGGGTTACAAAGCAGACATTCAAGAGTTATCCTCTTCTCGTGTTAATGCGGTATGAATTAATGAGGTTGTTCCTCCCAACGTCCACGCAAATGCTCGAACAAAATAGATTACCACAAGGTACATTGCGGTTGCGTCGTGGAAAATGTATGAAATTTTTATGGCTGAAAAAAGGTAATGCAACAAGGTTACGGTTATGATTGCCAAAAAAACAGCAGACGGAATAACGTTGAAACCAGTAAGAATGCTTGCAATTAGAAAGATTCCAGCAAACCCGTATAATATGGGTTGTATGTTCATCCACCAATCAGTTATTTTGTCGCCCCTTGCAAGTTTTGGGTGCTTGAAGTATAGTTTCCACGTGTTTTGTCCATACTTGTACTGCTGTTTAAAGAACCCACGCAAAGTTGAACGGTGAAAATGGTAACATTTCGCCTCAGAATCAAAAGCTATTTTGCAACCTGCCTCTGCCAGCCTTGCGCCGATATCTGTGTCGTACTGGGTTGGAAGGTTTTCGTCAAAACCGCCAAGCTCCAAGGTTACATTTGTTTTCAGCAACAGGTTCATTGTGGCAACCCGTTCCACAGTGTTTGGAAGCCTCTGATACCTGTAGTTAAGTTCGTAGCCGATTACACGTGGAACCAGTTTGTCGCTGTTCCATGTTTCCACGGTTCCGCTTGCACCCGCAACATCAGGGGCATCAAGGTATTTCACGAGTTTTCTAAGCCAACTTTTTTCGACCTTGGCGTCTGAGTCAATCAACCCGATTACGTCATTTTTTACGTCTTTCAAAACAAGGTTGTAAGCCGCTGCGGGATTAAGCTGACTGAAAACCAGTTTAACGGGATACTGCTGTACGCGTTCAGTTGTTTTATCCACTGAGCCGCCGTCGATTACTATTACTTCAAGCAACTGTTCTGGGTAATCCAATTCCAGAATAGAACGCAGACACTCGTCAATTGTTGGTTCACTGTTAAACGTGGTCACTATTATACTGACGCTTGGAAGGAACTCACTTTGTGGTGTTTGGGTTTTCAAATATTTGCCCCTTGAACGTTTTCTGGTAACGTAACGGTTTATGATACATAAGATGCTAATATGGCATATAGTATTCGTGCTCCATCCTGTATCGGGTCGAGTCTGGATGTCCCCACGGTTCTTTGGACGAAATTTATCGGGGTTTCAGTTACTCGTGCACGCATCCGCAACGCCTTAACAAGCATCTCAGATTCAACCTCGTAGCCGCGGGAACGCAGGTTCATCTTCTTTACCAGAGATGCCCGAAATGCTCTGAACCCTGATTGTGAGTCACTGATTTTTGTGCCCGTAATGTAGCCCGTTATAATGTTGAAAAGGCGGTTTCCTATCCGGTTTATTTTCGGTATCTTTTTTTTGTTGGCTTTAGAGTTCAGAAACCTTGAACCAATAACAAAATCGGCTGCACCATCCATAATGGGTTGAAGAACCTTTGGGATTTCTTCTGGTTGATGTGAGCCATCAGAATCCAAAGTAACCACCAAGTTACCTTTCGCAGCCTCAAACCCTGAACGAAGTGCACGACCTTTCCCTTGATGCACACAACATAAAACATTAGCTTGCTTTCCTTTACAGACAGTTGCTGATTGGTCAGATGAACCGTCATCAACAACCAATACTTCATAGGAAACGCCCATATTCTCCAGCGTATTCTTTGTTCGGTCAACTATGTCGCCTATTGTTTGTTCTTCATTGAACACTGGAATAACAACAGAAACGAAAAAATTTTCTCGTTCCCTATTGCCGTTATGGTTTGCCATTGGTTCAGAGATTTCTTCTTCATGAATTAAATAGTTTGTCAATCGTTACGGGTGCATTTTGAAGGTTTAACTTTTATATTAAATGTGGTTGATGTAGTTCAGCGATGCAGTTCAAACTGAATTGCGCAGCCGAGTTGGAGAGAAAAACCAAAAGTGTCACAGTCTTTGCTGGAAATCGAGCAAAACATGGATTCAAGAAAGTTGTCAGACAGAATTATGTGGTTCTCGATGTGGGCTACGGTTTCGATTGCAAGTTTTGGAGTGGCTTGGTTTCCGATGGTTTACAATTTAATCAAAAGAAGAAATGAACATTTTACCCGACAAGAAAAACTAGAAACATTAGTTTTGAGTAAACTCAGAAAAACGCAAAGCCCACAGAATGATGCTGATTCCCCGAAAGTACAAAGTAGTTCAAAGTTGAATGCGGTTGTGTGGACGGCTGCCACGGTTCTGATTGTTCCCGCGTTTTACATTTTTTATGTGCTAAAACGGGACCTGCGCAAGCATGAGGAGCATGAACACAATTTCTTGGTGGAGGTAATCGAGTTAGCGAAACAGTCGGACTTGCCCTTAGATGTTCACGGTTTTACAACTACACCAAACATTGCAAAAGGAAAATACATTGCCCTGAGCGTTGGGTCACTGGGTTTGGCTGCTGCATATTGGTTGTACCGAATTTTTAACGATTACAACAGCCACTTTAAGATGCAATGGAAAAACGAGGACGAAATGCTACGTTTTCTTAAGGCATTTGACGAAAAAATGAGTTGAGTTTTCGTGTTTTTGCTGTTAACTTTTATACCCGTCTAACTAATACGAAGGTCTGAAAGTTTCAAAGGGAAGACAACGCGATGGTAGACGTTTCCAAGCTTGTTAAGGATTCTATCAAACATTTAACAACCTATGTTCATGGCGGTAACGTTTGGGAGGCATCAGAAAAATACAAAATTCCTGTAGACCAACTTATCGACTTCAGCATATCCACCAGCCCTACAGGTGCACCCAAAACATCCGTGGAAGCAATCCGCCAACACATCAACCTGATACACCACTACCCAGACCCAGAACATGAGTGGCTTCTCAAAATATTTGCAGATTTTGCAAGTGTAGAACCTGAAAACATAGTTGTTGGCAACGGTTCTACCGAGTTAATCTACCTGTTTGCTGAAATCTTTCTTGGCAACGACTACGAGGCAGTGATTCCCGTTCCTGCATTCAGTGAATACAAAGGAGCCATAGAACGGTCGGGCGGCAACATGGTATTCCTGAAGTGTGACTCGAAAAAGAGTTTCCAGATTGATGTTAAGGAATTAGAGGAAACAGTCTCGGATAAGACGCGGATAATTATTCTGTGTAACCCGAACAGCCCGACGGGGTGCCTTTACAACAAAGACGATTTGTTAGATGTCATCAAGTTTGCTGCACAAAAGAATGTGATGGTGTTACTGGACGAGGACTACATCGATTTTGTTGATGACACTAAACGGTATTCCATGGCAAGTTATGTCAACGAATACAACAACTTGTTCATACTAAGGACGTTAACGAAATTCTTTGGTCTAGCAGGCGCCAGAATCGGGTTTGGCATTACTTCCCCAGAAGTTGCACATTACATGAAGAAAGCAAGAATGCCATGGAGCGTAAACAGTGCCGCAATGTTTGGAGCAGCAGAAGCGGTCAAAGATGAGGAGTTCATCAAAAAGACGCGGTCTATTGTTTCTAACTGCAAAAAAGAGATGATGCAGCAACTGAACGAAATCCCGTGGTTGAAGCCGTATCCTTCTGAAACCAATTTCATACTGTCAGAGATTATTCAAGGAGACTTAACCTCGACACAACTCCAAGAGGAATTGGCAAAGAAGGGTATTCTCATCAGGGACTGCAAAGACTTTGATGGCTTGGATGACAAATTCTTCAGGGTTACAGTTAGAAGACCCGAAGAAAACAAAAAACTGATAGAACTAATGAAGACTGTAAAGAATCCAACGTCTGGCTGCTAAACGGGTTAACTTTTTTGAAGCCCCTTTTTTCGCAGGTATTCAGTTACAGATTCTAAATCTTTGCATGAATTCACGTTAAAAACTGCTTCAGGCTTTTTGCTGATTACAACTTCTTGGTCTTGTTCATCTAAGATGTGACTGCCGTCAAGTATGTTTATCCCAGAAACACCATACATTTTGCATTTATGTTCGTAAAGAGAAACAGCACATAAACCATACTCGCGAAATGCTTCTTCAGGAATCATCACGGTTAACGCTGGTTTGCCAGACTTTTTGTATTGGTCTATTATTTCGTCCAGAAAAGCTCCTGTTAGTAAAGGAAGGTCAGATGAAACAATTAAAACTGGGCAACTGAGTTTGGCTTTTTTAACTGCTTGCTGTAAATCTTCGTGGTATCCTTTGCCGTCGGTTTCAATCACGTTGACTTGGGCTTTTTTTGCTTCTTGGGCTGTTTGTGGGCTGTATGAAGTTACAGCAACGTAAACATCTGAAATATTTTTTGATTCTTTAGCAGCTTGAATAACCCGACTGATAAGAGGCTTACCAAGAAACATCGCCATTGGTTTTTCTGTGTCACCACCGAAACGGGTTCCCTTTCCGCCTGCCATTATCAATGCTACAATATGCATGCTACAATCACCAACACAAACAATGCAGCCATTCGGGCAATCTCATTGGTTGCGCCGAATATGTCGCCGTTTACTCCTCCAAAAACGTGTTTACCCAAAACTATCATTATTGCGCCAACCAAGATTCCAGCCACTAAAGGCAATATACCCCAAACACCAAACAGCGCAACACCAGCAACACCTGAAATCAGTAATGAGACCACATACAGTTTGTTGTTTTTGTTCATGTAATCGATGAAGCTTCTGCCTTTTCCTCGTTTATCTTCCAGCCGTTGCGGAGGGGACTGCCCTTGCCATGCAGAGGTAACCATTGCCAGTTTCGCTGAAACTTCTGCCACTATGAATGCTTGTATGACAAGGTCGTTTCGTGTCAAGAAGATGAGTAAAAGCGTGAAAAAGGATACAATCAGTGCAAAGAATGCTCCTGCCCGTGTTACAGTCCAAACATGGGCTATGTCCATTTTTTCTTTAAGGGACGCTTTTCTCATACCTAACGCGTTACCCACATCAACTAGTCCATCTGTGTGTTGAAGCCCGATTATTACAAGCAAAAAGGCAAGGGTCATTATACTTGCGATTCCTTTGGCTGCAAAAGAAAAAAAGAGTTCATGAGCCCCAGAAAACAGGACGTTGTTTATTGTGCTGAAAACGTAAAACATGACGCTTGTTGTGAACCGTGCATATACACCTACAAGAAATCCTATCACGGCACCGATTACGGGAAACAGATACATGTAACGGGCGGCGATGTCCAAGAAGCTTTCATCCATCTTAAAGGGTATGACTGTAAGAAAAGCCATCAATCCTCTAAAGACTGTTAAAGCTTTCAACATCAACCCCCACCGTGGTTACTGCGGAGTTTCTCGTGTGGGAGGCGAAAACTCCCAACAAACATTGTATCTCCACACATCACCCAACTTAGTCAATCTTACCTCTTTTTCGTCAACTTCGATTAAACCCTTATTCAACAGCTTATTTATGGTATTTTCAAAAGCTTCTTCAGGCAATTTGCCAAAACGTGTCTTGAATTCTGTTTTGTCAACAGGCAAACGGATGTAAAGTCGCATCATCATCTTGCGCATTTCATCGTCTTCTGAACTCACAGACAGTTTTGAAACAGGGAAAGTTCCACTTGAAACTGCTTCAATGTATGCTTTGGCAGGTTCCATGTCCACATACGAGTATCTGCCTAGGGTTCCCATGAAGAACCCAGCACCAGTGCCAACTACTTCCATGCAGGGTTCTTGGAAGTCTTCGGGAATTCTTGAGAAACGGTTGTGGCATGTTTTTTCGTATCCTGCAGACTTGAAGATGTTTTGGGCTTCAAGATACATCTGCGTTTCATCTTCTTGGTCTCCACGAGCAGGCAGATGCCCAGAGTTAAGTTGCTGGGATATTTTTGTTCCAGGATAAACTTCCAGTGCATAACAGTCAGCGCTTTCCACATCTAATGCTAGGGCTCTTTGAATGTCTTCAGTCCAAACCTTCAGGTTCTGTCCAGGAAGGTTATACATCAAATCAATGCTGACGCGTAGCCCCAGTTTGTGTGCGGTTTTGATTGTTTCTTCGGCGGTGTGTGCTTTGTCGCGCAGGTTTACGAACCGCCTAATGTTGTCATCAAAGGTTTGTATGCCCAAATCCAGTTGGTCAACACCATACTCTGATAACGCCTTAAGTTTGTTGTAATCAAAATCGTGTGTGCAACCAGTAACTTTGATTTCACGGTTTTCGTTTATGTCAAAGTTTTTTTCACAAAACGCTAAAAGGTCAATTGTCTGTTCGGTGGACATTATGCTTGGTGTTCCACCTGCCAGATACACCTCAGAAAAAGTGCTTGTCTGCACATATTTTGTCTGTGCATACATGCCAAGAGCTTTTTTCAGTGCCTCAAGATAGTAGCCCATCTCGTTATTAGAAATGAGTTCAGTGGGAAAATAACAGAAATTACATTTTTGAGTACAGAAAGGCAACCATGGCTGTAACTCTTTACGTCCACGGTTGGTGTTTTCGGTTCCTAAAAAGTCCACAAAAGACTGCAATGCATCACATGAAACAGCTGGGTAATCACGGTAAGTGTAAGGTGGCCAATGCATTGTCTTTTCGTAAACAACTACTGGGTCAGTTTGATTTTTCATTCTTTTTTGCTAGCTCCGTCTTCTTTTAACCAATCTAAATTTTGTTGCCCGACTGTAATCCGTGCGTTCATGCTGATTCCTTTTTGATGTCTTTAGTGGAGCGTTTTGCTGTTTTAATGTTTTGCAACATTTAAAATCTTCTGCTAAAAAAGTGTCATACACCAAAAACAGCCGCATGTTAGCCAACATGCACAAAACCCGCATTGTGGCAGAAACTTTATATTGGTTTTCACAGCAAAACCGTTTCTTTAACAACTGCGTAAATTTAACGTTTGGTGAAATGATTTGATTTACTTTTTGATCGGTTTTGCGGTGCTCTTTGTTTTGATGTTACTTGTTGGCATCAACGACCCTACTGGAGGAACAAGCATGAAAGGCTGGTGTTACCAATACCTAGTTGTGGCGTTGGTTTTTGATGCACTGGCAGTTTTTGCCCTGTTTTACCAAAGTGAATTACTAACCGAGTTACTGCTTGGTGTAGCCGCAGGGGCTGCAACGGTTTTAGGAATTCACGTGGCGCACCACATAAAAGAAGAAAACAAAGGGCACGAACACACTTAAAATGTTCAACGGGCAGTTTTGTGCCCGTTAAGGAACTGATTTAAGTCCATCCGCCGTTAAATTAGAGTATTCTGGGGGCTTTGTTATGAAACAGTACGACTTGATTTCGATTGGTACAGGTTCAGCAATAAGTGTAGTAGAGGCAATGATCAGCGACAACCCAAAAATAAAAGTCGCAGTCATAGACAAAGACCAACCGGGCGGTATCTGTTTAACGCGGGGTTGTATTCCATCCAAACTTCTATTGTACCCCGCGGAGTTGGTGAGAACTATTGAAAGGGCAAAACTGTTTGGAATCGACTCTGAAGTAACAGGTGTTGACTTCAAGAGAGTTATGCAGCATATGAGAACCGTTATCCAAGAGGACATAAATCGTATTCGCCAAGTGCTTGCTGAATCAAAAAACGTGGATTTCTACAATGAACCAGCAGAGTTTGTTGCCCCATACACGTTGCAGGTTGGAAAAGAAAGAATCACCGCGAAAACGATAATTTTGGGCACTGGGTCTAAACCAGTTATTCCGCCAATAAACGGAATCGAGCAAGTCGGTTACCTGACCAGCGACACAATCCTTGAGATTAACGAGTTGCCCAAAAGCGTGTTAATTGTTGGTGGTGGTTACATAGCCGCAGAATATGGTCATTTCCTGTCAGCTATGGGTTCACAGGTTACTGTTATTGGAAGGAATCCCCAGTTTATTCCTGAAGAAGAACCAGAAGTATCAGGGTTGGCCAAAAGAGAGCTTGAAAAACATTTCAAGATTTACACCAACCATGAAGTTCTGGAAGCAAAAACGGTTTCTAACGGAAAGATGCTTGTTGCAGTTAACCGTGAAACCAAACAGAAAGTGGAGCTAACCGCAGACCAGATACTGATTGCCACTGGAAGAGGTTCCTTGTCGGATGTTTTGAAGCCTGAGAAAGGCGGAGTTAAAACAGACAAACAGGGCTGGATTGTTGTTAACGAATTTTTAGAGACTTCTCAACCTAATGTCTGGGCGCTTGGCGATGCCAATGGCCAGTACCCGTTCAAGCATGTTGCGAACTACGAGGCAGGCGTTGTTTACTATAATGTGGTAGAAAAAAAGAAAATAAAAGCAGATTACCATGCTGTGCCCCATGCGGTGTTTACGTATCCTGAGATTGCTTCGGTTGGTTTAGGAGAAAAAGAGGCAATCGAAAAGTATGGCGCAAAAAATGTGTTGATTGGTTTTTACAGATACGAGGATACCGCAAAAGGAGAAGCAATGGATGTCAAGGACTATTTTGTTAAAGTAATCGTGGAACAGGTAACCCTGAAGATTATTGGTGCGCACATAATTGGGCCTGAGGCGTCTGTTCTTATCCACGAAATCATTGCGTTGATGTATACACCTGAACAAACCGCCCAACCGATACTATCAGGTATGCATATTCACCCTGCACTAAGTGAAGTTGTTGAAATGGCTTTTCGTTCGTTGATGCCCCCTGAGCATTACCACCATTTGGTTGAAGCCCACTACAAGTTACTGTAAAGAATGCAGAAAAGCCCTCAGAATAAGGGGGCTATTTGTGTTTTACTTTGATTTGGGGCATGCAGAACTGGTGTTCGGTTTGTTTTCGGTACATCATGTTGTATACACAAAAGGGCATAATCTTGTTGTCAGGTGTAATGTAGTGAATAACACAGCTGTGAGCCCGTTCCACATCAAAGGTGTAAGGGTCCATAAACGCCATGCACCCAATTAACAGCAACCTGCGCCTGATGAACCCAAGAGAATCATATGAGGGGTTTGTGTGGATTTTCACCAACGTTTTTATTGCATTCAGCAGCCCAGCTTCGCGTTGCACTTTTCTCCAATCTAATGAACGAAAAGATGCAAGAAACAGCCTCATGTAAATGCCCAGTTTACTTACTTTTCCGCTTTCTATCTGTTTGTCCAACGCAGTTAAATCTGACATGAAGGCATCAAAGTTCAAGAAGTGGTTAAGTGGAGTGAACATGTGGTTTCCGCGTTTTGAAACCAGAATCCAGTTCCAAAGACCACAATAAGGCGTTGGCGTGAATGGTGGCCATACTTTGTCTAGAAAGGTGTTCATTACCTTAAGTGGGGGAACCATAACTGAAACAGGAAACAGGTCATCTTCGGATATCATGCCGTTGGTTTGTTCCGCTATTCTTTGGGCAAGCAACGAGTTGTCAACGCGGTTTTGTCTGGAAACATGTTCTGGGGTTCGTCCAGTAAAGGACATTGGCTGAAATACTATGCCTCGTATGATGTCCACGTTTTTTGCTGCAAATTTGATTATGGCGCCTACTTCGTTATCGTTTATTTCTCCTTGCAGGGTTGGAACCAAAATTATTTCGATGTCATGTTTTCGGCATAGTTCAACTAGCCGTAGCTTGTGTGGAAGCAGTTTTGCGCCTCTTAGTTTCTCGTAGGGCGCATCGGTTAAACCATCAAACTGGAGGTATACAATGTTTAATCCTGCTTTCTTGAGTTTTCGAACCAACTCAGGGTCTTTGGACATTCGCATTCCGTTTGTTGCTAAAAGAATCATGAACTTCAGGTCATGTGCCATCTGCACAATCTCAACTATGTCGTCACGGACTGTGGGTTCGCCACCAGCAAACATTACCGCGAGTGGTGACGGGCTTTGGGTTTTCAAAAACTTTAGCATGCCGTGAATGGTTTCCAACGAGGGTTTGTATATGTCGCTTGGTTGTGACGCGTTTGCGAAACATATTGGGCAACGTAGGTCGCATTCGTTGGTTACGTCGATTACTGCCATAACGGTGCTGGAACGATGGTTTGGGCAGTCGTTTACTCCGCAACCAATTGGGCAGTTGTCCTGAATCGGTGTTTTGGACGGTTTTTTGATTTTTTCTGCGCGGTGATAAAGGTCTGCGCGGCTCCAGTATGTGTCAGTGAAGTGTCCATGTTCGTCGCAGTCTTTGAGTATGATTACTTTTCCGTCTTTTTCTGCAACTTGTGCCTTGATTTTTTTTAGGCATACTGGGCAAACACTGAAGGTTTCCCTGAGAATTTTGGGTTCTTGTTCTGTCAACTCAAAGCCCCTGCGATTAATGCGATAGGTATCAATATCATTGTTCGGGTTACAAATCTTTCGTGTTTTACTACATTTTTAATATCTGGGTTCTTCAGCAGCGAAAACCCTGAGAACACGAGTATAATGTCCCACGCTATTATGGGAACCAGATACGCCCAACCAACGGCGTTTAGTAAATAGGGTATCGGAGACCCAAGTACATTTAGCAAAAAGAATATTGCTCCAACACGTGTTGCAAAATTTGGACCACGTTTAGCGGCTAAGGTGGCGTATCCAGCTTTTTGGTCACCTTCCAAGCTTAATACATCCCGTAGCACGTTTCCGCCGATGCTGCCCATGCTCATGAACGATAAAGAGAAAGCAGCAATGCTGAATGTGCCGGATATTGCGGCTTCGCCGTAGACAAAGGATGTTCCGATAAGAAAGCCCATCAGAAAGCTTCCGATTACGCCTACATGTTTTTTTATCACCGCTGAGTATGCCACAAGAAGAAGTGTGTCCATAAGGGCTAACCCAAAGCAGAGCCAGTTGAGTGTAAATGATGCAACTAGTCCGATGGTGAACAGTATTACTGCTGTTGCAATGGCTTCCCAAGGTGCCAAAGCTTTGGATGGGATTGGTCGGTTGTTTTTGACGATTTTGTCTGATTCTTGGTCGATGTAGTCGTTGAAGGCAAATCCGCCAGATGTGATGCAGATTGCCGATAATACAACCAATCCTAGCAGGTAAAGGTCGGGTATGCCTCGTTCCAGAGCGATTATTGTTAAAACTGATAAACCACCCGTCATAAGCCAGTAAGGTGGTCGAAGAAGCATAAAGACGGCTTTGAGCCGTTTGTTGAACGAAGCCATTTAAATCGAGCCTAATATCGTCTTGAACTTATTAATTTTTGCAGTCCTTCCTCTAAACTAACCTGCGGTTTCCAACCAAGAACTTCAATGGCTTTTCGGTTGTCCGCCAAGGTGATGTCCATATCACCTTCCCATGCTTTTCCGCCTTTGAAAACCATGTTAACGTTCTTTAATCCCAGAATCTTGATAACCATCTGCGCTAACTCAGCAACAGACGTGGTTTTTCCAGTTCCAACATTAAAGGTCTGCCCAGCAGCTTCAGGGATAGTTGCAGCCCTGATTAAGATGTCAACCATGTCAGATACGTAAACGAAGTCTCTGGATTGGGCGCCTGTTCCCAGAATCTCCAGTTTGGTGGGGTTTTTCTGGAGTTTTTTCAGGTAATCGTATATTACACCGTGGCAGTCTGGACCATAAACATTGAAGATGCGAAACATCACGATTTCTAATCCGTATTTTTCTTTGTGGAAGTGGCAACAATTTTCGCCAAGTAGTTTTGACAAACCGTAGAACGCGATTGGGTTTGTGGGGTATGTTTCAGGTGTTGGTCTTTGTTTTTGGTTTCCGTAAACTGCACATGACGAAGAAAAGACCACGCGAGCGTTTGCTTTTCTGGCGGCTTCTAGTACGTTTAATGTTCCGATTACGTTGATTTCGGAGTCTTCTTTGGGGTTTTCCATCGAGAATGGGACGCTTGTTTGTGCTGCTAGGTGGAATATGGTTTTGCAGTTTTTTGTTGCTGCGTCTATTGCGGTTGGGTCTCTTATGTCGCCTTCGATGAAGTTTAGTCCTTTATCTAGGAGGTCTTTTATGAATTTGAATTTTCCAGAAGAAAGGTTATCAAATACGGTAACGTTGGCGCCTTGCTCTACAAGGGTTCTACACAGGTTTGAACCAATGAAACCGGCGCCGCCTGTTACAACAACTTCTTGTCCGTTGAGTGTTTTCAAGGTGTGATTCCCCGAATATTGACGCACAACATAGGTTGCACTTATTACTTAATCTTTCTTTCCAAAAAATAACCGTGAACTCCCAAGAATATTGCAAAAATTAACACATCAAACGGTTCGGGGCGGGTTTAACGTCTAGAAAGGTTGGCTTTCAGTTGCGTCTACTGAAAGTGTGACCCAGTTTTCTGTGTAGACCAACAAGTTTTCTGCGTTAACGTACCACAACTCGAACATTATCCTGTTGTGTCCCAGTTGGTCTAGTTCTATTATTACAGGGAACTCCCAAAGTTCTCCATTTGACAGAGATTTCTCAAAAGTATACTTGGCTTCAACAGAACCGGGGTTAACTTCAGGGGTTCCGTCATCAATCTTTACTTGTACAGAGTAAACGCTTGTTTGGTCGTTTTGGTTTTCTACTCCAATCCACATCGTGAAGGTGCTGTTAGTTCCAAGTATCACGGTTTTTGGGTAGTTTTCTGTTTGTTTGTTTGCGTCAAGCATGTAGATTACAGAAAACTCTTCAGTTTTAGCGGGTGTGAGCAGCACCAGATTAACCACAAGTGCAGACATAATCACCAGAGCAACCAGAATTGTTATGATTACTGTTTTTTCTTCACTGGTATATGAAACGGTTTTTTGGTCCTCTTTGCTCATCCCAGTTCAGTCCTCACAAGCAATGTGCTATTCAGTTGAATAACATTTGTGGAATATACCTACATTTAGGCGTGTCCCAATAAAAGAATTCTGAAGATTTCCCACCCGGCTTTTAACCTGTTCATTTTTGTGCGGCTTTCGTCGTCCCGAGGTTTGTAGACTGTAGGGAACTCGGTGATTCTTAGTCCACTTTTTGCGGCTTCAGTTAGGAATACTGTTGCAAGTCCCATT
>JBAZEV010000009.1:0-37999 GCA_041653695.1 Bathyarchaeia archaeon | reverse complement strand
GACCTACGATTTAGCCCGCGCAATATTCCGAGTAGCCAAAAGAAACAGTTCTGGCGCGTTTATCTTTGAAATCGCCAAGTCTGAAATCGGCTACACCAACCAAGCACCAATCGAATACGCAAGCATTGTTCTGGCAGCCGCAATAAAAGAAAACTACACAGGCCCAGTCTTCATCCAGGGAGACCACTTCCAGGTTAACGCCGCAAAATTCAAAGAAAACCCAGAAAAAGAAATTGAGGGTCTGAAAACATTAATTGCAGACGCAATTAGCTCAGGATTTTATAACATTGACATCGACTCGTCAACACTTGTTGATTTGTCCAAACCAACCCTAAAAGAACAGCAGCTTCTGAACTATGAGGTCTGCGCAAAACTCACACAGTTTATTCGCAGCATCGAACCAGAGGGTGTCACAGTTTCGGTGGGTGGAGAAATCGGCGAGATTGGTACTCAAAACTCGACACCAGAAGACCTACAAGCATACATGGATGGCCTAGACGAGAAACTGGAAAAAGGTTTGACGGGAATAAGCAAGATTTCAGTTCAAACAGGAACAACCCATGGTGGCGTTGTTTTACCAGACGGGTCAATGGCACAAGTCAAGCTTGACTTTGGCACACTGAAAACACTCTCGGACACTGCACGCAAAGAATACAGTTTAGCAGGAGCCGTACAACACGGTGCATCAACCCTGCCGCCAGAGGCATTCCACAAGTTTGTCGAATGCGGAACCGCTGAAGTGCATTTGGCCACGGATTTTCAGAACATGATTTACGAGTCAGGGCACTTTCCAGACGACCTGAAGAAACGAATGTATGAATGGTTGAAAGCAAACCTCGCAAACGAGGCAAAACAAGGCGAAACAGAAGAACAGTTCATCTACAAGACCCGCAAAAAGGCGATGGCCCCATTCAAGAAAGAAGTCATGGGACTGCCACAACAGTTGCGGGATGCCATTGCAGCCGAAGTTGAAACAAAATTCGAGTTCCTCTTCAAACAACTCAACGTCGTAAACAAGAGGGCACTAGTGGACAAATACTGCAAACAGCAGTAAACTCACCTTCTTCTTTATTTTAACCAATAAAAACGCAAGAAACTAGCGCAAGCCACCAGAGCCGCATAATTAGAATCAGCAAAAGAAGACAAGAATATGCAAAAGAACAGACAAAACACCACAACTGAGATTCATTGTCAAATGTGAAAGAATTGTGTTGCTGACAACAGTTTATTCACATGTTCGTTACTCATGTTAGGATACTAATAGAAGTTCATTGTTGAAAACAGTACTTTCTTAGAAAACCTAAAACACCACAAAAATTTTGTAAACACAATTCACATCTATATTCAATACTCAGATTATGAAGTATTTAGGGTGCAGTTCTGCTTTTTCAACCCAAAAGGATACACGCAAATCCTTTACTCCAGATATTTTCGCTATCTCACCACCAGTCGAAATCAGGTGCTCAACATCCTTGATTACGGCGATGGCCAACATGTCATGGTCTCCAACAGTCTTTGTGGCCAAGATTATGTCGGGCATTTTGATCAGCGTTTCTAAAATTGATGACGATTCTTCAGGCTGATTTGCCTCTGTTGCGATAATGTTTGTGGGTGCGGTGTCTATCATAAACGCAGCCATCCCTTTGTACCCAATTTTTTTCGGGTCAAGTACAACAGTTGATCCACGGATTACCCCTTTTTCTTGCAACGCCTTGTATCTGCTTATCACGGTATCGGGGGAAACTCCCAGTTCCTTCGCTATTTTTCTAAAAGACACCCGAGCATTCTCGGTCATTCGTTTAATTATGATTAAGTCAGTTTCATCCATCTTATTCACTGGCTTTCATATTTTTGGAATTCAAAGTTTTCTGGGCATAGCAATATTTCATCAACCCAGATGCTTGTTGTTACTTCCCGTACTGCAGGATGTCCCTTTATCAAGTCCTTTACTTGTCTGAGCCGTCCAACATTTTTCAGTACCGCAATACAAGATATGTCATGTTTACCCATAGAGGTGGTGCAGATGACTACTTCAGGTATCTTTTGTATTGATTCAACAACGGTCATCAAATGTGGGTAGCTAACGTCTACACCTAAGCTTCCAACACACTCGTTTCCAAAACTTTTCGGGTTCAAAAGTACTGTTGTCCCCTTTATGATGCCGGCTGTTTTCAGTTTCCTGAACCGTTTGCTGATTGTATCGGTTGATACACCACAATCTCTTGCAATATCCGCAAAATTGGTACGCGCATCTTTTTGCAGGGCTCTGATGAGTTTACGGTCAATCTGATCAACTTTAAAATTGTTGCTCATGGATACGCCCTTCTATGTCAAGATAACACAATCAGTATTTTTAAATTATACCATTTTCAAGGAAAAATCTTACAATGTCAAGGGCATGAACGTCTTCTCACCAAAGTCAAACAAAACATACAATACACGTGATTTTATCTTATGATGTCGATAATTCAAGTCATTATATGAACAAAATACATAAATATTCACTCAATATGCTTATAATGTTGGGCGAGTCTCTTGAAAATTACTGATGTAATGGCAGAGATCGAAAACAGAAAAAAAACAGGCGAACTAATCAAGAAAAGGTTCACTTGCATTCACTGCGGAAAAACTTGGATCGAATTCGTCGGCGTGATCGTCGGACACAAAGAGGGATTTGAAGACCTGTACCTGCGCATCGGTACAGAATCAGAAAACTGTTTTGCCTGCAGATGGAGAGCCACGAAATGCGAAAAATGCAACACAAACGATGTGTATGAAGTAACATTTCCCAAGGAAATTCATGAAGAAACGCCACTGAGCTTCAAAAGCATAAAAAAAGTTGCCAATCATTGAACACAAAAAAATCTTTTATAGGTGTAAAAAATGACGGAACAAAACCCATTTGAGATTGCGCAAAAACAGTTGGATGACTGCGCAGAAATACTCAATTTAGACCAAGATGTACATGAAACCCTTCGGCACCCCATGCGCGAACTGCATGTAACAATCCCAGTTCGCATGGACAACGGTAAAACGCGGGTATTTCAAGGCTTCAGAGTCCAATACAACAACGCACGGGGACCTACAAAGGGAGGCATCCGTTTTCATCCTCAGGAAACAATTGACACAGTCCGAGCGCTTGCCGCTTGGATGACTTGGAAGTGTTCTCTTCTGGATTTACCACTTGGAGGCGGAAAAGGGGGAGTCATCTGCAACCCCAAAGAACTCAGTAATGGCGAGTTAGAACGCTTAAGCCGCGGTTACATCAAAGAGATATGGGAATTCATCGGACCAAACAAAGACGTCCCCGCTCCTGACGTTTATACAAATGCCCAGACAATGGCGTGGATGATGGATGAATACTCAAAAATTACGGGAAGCAACGGTTTTAGCTGCATTACAGGTAAACCACTATGCATTGGGGGTTCTTGTGGACGCGACGATGCAACCGCTCGGGGCGGCATGTACACGATTCAAGAGGCAGCAAAAGAGTTGGGTATAAACCTGAAGGGTGCTACCGTTGCGATACAAGGTTATGGTAACGCTGGTTGCTTTGCGGCGTCATTAAGTAAAGATTTGTTTGGCGCTAACGTTGTGGCGGTAAGTGACTCTAAAGGTGGCATATACAACAAGAACGGCTTGAATCTTGAGAATGTTTGCACCTGCAAAGCAGAAACGGAGTCAGTTGTCAATTCTCCAAATACGCAAACTATCTCAAATAACGAGCTACTCGAACTTGATGTGGACATCCTCATTACAGCGGCACTGGAAAACACCGTTACAAAGGATAATGCTTCAAATGTTAAGGCGAAGATTCTTGCCGAGTTAGCTAATGGATCAACCACACCAGAAGCAGATGCTATTCTGTACGAAAACGGTGTTCATGTGATACCTGATTTCCTCTGTAACGCAGGCGGAGTAACTGTTTCATATTTTGAAATGGTACAAAACGCCTCGATGTACTACTGGACCCTAGACGAAGTCCATGAACGCTTAGCAAACAAAATGAGCAAAGCATACCACCAGGTTCTAGACGCAGCCAAAACATACGACGTAAACATGCGCAAAGCAGCATACGTAGTTGCCGTCAACCGAGTGGTTGAAACAATGAAACTACGAGGCTGGATTTAAACCATTTACCATGAAACACGAACATAGTGAACAGCAGAATTGACCAAGGCTTTACGTTACAGAGCCGAATCGAAGTCAGAGGTCCTCACGACTAGTGATGCCTAGTTGCAGAGGGTATGACAGTTATACAATCAGGGTGCTTACAAACGGACTAAGAACACGGCAAACAAAATAAACCGGAACTAAAAGATTTGAACCAAAAACCTCGCTGACATCACCGTAAGCAAGCTCTCAGACCTGTTTTTGCGTTTCTGATTGTTATTTATCTTAGCTTCATAAAAGCTAAGTTTCATACATTGGGGAAGTTCATTAGAAAACACCGAACTTAATTGCGGCTGTGCAATCAAAATAAAATGAGGGAAAAACAAAATGGCGGCGTCAATTGCGGGGGAAATAATTCTAATTTTTTCGGTAATGTTCACGGTGATAACAGTTGCCGCATTTTGGTTTGCGTTTTCAATCGCAAAACAAAAGCATAACAAAGAACTGCAAGAAAAAAAGATGGATATAATAGACAAACATTTCAATGACATGATCAGAATCGAGTGCCCATATTGCAAAACAATCTATACGGCTAACTTAAATGAGTGCCCAAATTGTAAAGCAAACACCAAAAAAATCCTGTTCCCAGAAATACCCACAAAAGAGTAAACCTGATTCTGCAAGAAAAAGAAAACAGGTGCTCAATAAACTGATGGAAACAGCATCTATAGATTTTTGACTGATACCCAATTTTCTAATGCTTCAAAAACCGAATTACTAAATTTTCTAGGTGAATGTAAAGGTGGGCCTGGAGAGATTTGAACTCTCGACCTTTCGGTTATCAGCCGAACGCTCCAGCCAAACTGAGCTACAAGCCCATAGCACACATCATAAAATCTTTCATTTATTAAAGGATTTTGCGTGTGTTGTGTGTTTTTCTGGTTTGGGCATGTGTGTAATTGTGTTAGATTTGGGGCATTATCAGGAAAATGGGAAAAATGATGTGTGTGATTAGTATTTTGTTGTTTTTTGTTTGTTCTTGTTTTTGTTCATCAAAAATTTGATGGTGTTCAATGTTTATTCAATAAACAATATATACGTTCAGTTTTTAGAAAAGTATATATATGAATAGTCAATATTTTTTATTTAACATGAACGTTATTCTATTTGGATTCAACACAAATGAAGGATGAACAAACCATGCCAGAGCACATCATCAACTTCGACAGCGAAACAGAAAGAAACAACTTCCTAAAAAATTATATGCGAAACGAAATCAGATGCCAAATATGCGAAAACACAAGCTTCAAAGCCGAACGAAACTCCCCCGAACAGATAATGCTAACATGCGCAAACTGTGGTTGGATACACATGATAGGCCCAGAAACATTCGGCGAAAACAAAGTCTACCTGAAATTCTGGGGACAAGAAAAGAAATAGAAAAACTGAAAAAGCAGCTTTCGTTAATTAGTTAGTCCCACAAAAACGGGACTGAAACACAATTTTGGTTTAGTTGTTTTGTTGTTTCTGTTTGAGTTCTTTGACCTTCGCCAGAATCATGGTCAGTATTTCTGCGTCGGTAAGAATTCCCGCTGGAGGTTCAACCACTTTCTTGAGAGTAATAGGAACATTGTCCATCCGGTACGCAGTGCCAGACGCTTCAATACCACTGAACGCAACAGGAATAGCCACATCAGCCATCAGTGTTGAAATGTTTTTGTGAGGGTCAATAACAATCAAAGGATTGTTCACAAAACCTTCGCACAACTTTTTCGGATAGTTAGACACAGGGTCTGCACCAAGTATCAAGGAAGCATCATTTTCGCCCCGAATCAGGATATCAGTGATTGAGGTTTCTCCTGGATTGTACCGCGGATAACCAGTTGACATGTCAACAGAGTGAGGGTAACCGGTCAACCAGCATGCAACTACGTTGGATCCCGCAACGTTATAGTGTCCACGAACAGGCATCATAACAAATTTGGCTCGCTGGTTCAGATCACGCACCAAACGGATTGCGGCTTCTGTGTTTCTGTATTTACCAAGAGTCATAGTTAACCCAAGACCCCAAAAGAGAACACCAAACCTGCAACTGATCATTACATCAGCAATCTCTTCCAGTTTGTCCACAGGAACACCAGCAACGCTGTCAACATCCAGTTCGCCGCCTTTAACAAGTACACGCAGTGCTTGGAACAACTCAAAGTCTCGGTTAGGTTCTATCTTCAAAAAGTAATCAGCCAACTCCGCAGTTGGAGTCATCCGAATATCCACAACAATCATCTTGCGGTCAATTTTCAGTGGATCCATTATAGCTCCATTCATTTCCGCAGACTTTGTCGGGTAATGCTGCATCATGAATTTTTCATCAAAAATTTCGTTCAAATCTTTTTGTTGTTCGTCCTGCATCGCTTTCTTGTTAAAACGCCGAGATATGTCACTGCTTGCAAATTTTCCTTCTTTGCCAACAGTGTACCTAGAAAGCTGTCTTGGGTGTGAAACCATCGGGTTTGCACCCCAGTAAATAACCAAGTCTGCACGGTGCCTGATTTGGCCCAAAGTGGAGCCTGGAACTCCAGCGTGTTGGACGCCTTGAAGTGATGGCCCGTGACAGTTAACGGCACAGTTGTCGTAAACTCCGCCAACTTCCTCGGTTAGTTTTACGCCCACACCGATAGCTTCAGAAGTTGTGGAAGACCACCCGTGCAGTATAGGATATTTTGCGTTAACCAATATTTCAGCGGCTTTGTCTACTGCTTTTTCAAGCGAAACAGGCACAAGTTCTCCATTCTCCCGAATCATAGGAGTCATGAGTCTGTGTGCACAGTTGTAATTCAAGAATTTGGAAATGGACAAAACGCAGCCGTTTTTTACTTTCTTTATTTTTCCATCTTCAACGGTTATTTCTATGTCGTCACATACACAACCGCATATGGGACATGTTACAGGTTTTACCACAGACATTTTTACATCACTCAAATTTGGCAACCAAGGAGCCCTGAATACATAAACTATCAGTAGGGACAGACCCCACATTGGCAACACACAGCGGTGCAGTCAAGTAAAGAAGGGCGTTCAAGTACACAGTCCACTCCTTGCAGACAATTAATGTTCGGACACATATATCAATATATATACTTTTTCAAGTGAACATGCAACCAACTGTTCTAAACTTGATAAATGACCTAAAAGGGAAAAGTTGCAACAAAAAAGGGCATTAACCCAAAAATCTTTGGCACCAAAATCAAGCGGACATAACCGAAATAAGCAAGAACCCTGACAGACTGAAAAAGATTGTCTCCGTTATCCTTTAATCCAATAAATGCAATGGTATCTTAAGCGGGCCCGTAGCCTAGTTTGGATAAGGCGTCGAGCCACTAAAAAGGTGGCGCGCAAGCCTTCGGAGCCGGAGATCCAGGGTTCAAATCCCTGCGGGTCCGCCAATCACATTTAAAGGATACCAAAAGAAACCTGATTCAGCTTTTATACTGCAATTTGTTTTTTATAGTTTTGAATAACTAACGCCGTAACAGATATATTATCGTAATAATTTGTTTTCGCTCGGAAATATTATTGATAGGTGATGGTATGACAACAGAATCAACACCAGCCGAAAGTAAATATTGGCCAATGAAAAAGTATTTGGATGTATACAATAAATCATTGGAAAATATTGAAGAATTTTGGGAACAGGAAGCGAGAAAAATTGATTGGTTCAGCACTTGGGATCGAGTGCTAGACTGGAAGTCCCCCTTCGCAAAGTGGTTCCCAGGTGGCAAACTCAATGCCTCATACTTGTGTGTGGACAGGCATGTAAAAACAAATAGAAAAAATAAAGCAGCACTGTATTGGATAGGAGAGTTAGGGGAAGAAAAAACATTAACGTATCTCCAACTCCAACGGGAAGTGAACAAAGTCGCCGCAGCCCTTAAAGAATTGGGCGTCAAAGAAGGCGACCGCCTCGCGTTCTATCTGCCAATGATTGTTGAACTGCCCATAGTAATGCTGGCATGTGTCAGGTTAGGTGCAATTCATACCATTGTCTTCTCAGGATTCAGTTCACAGGCCCTTGCAGACAGGATAAACGATACTGAAGCAAAAATTGTCATCACAGCTGATGGCTGCTACAGAAGAGGCAAAATTGTTGAACTAAAAGGCATTGTTGATGAAGCAGTAAAAATGACACCATCAGTTGAGAAAGTGCTTGTTGTAAAAAGAACAGGCCACGAGGTCAGCATGCAAGATGGAAGGGACGTCTGGTATAGCGATGCAGTGAAACCAACCAAAGAATTCATTGAGCCAGTTCCAGTTGAGAGCACTCACCCGTTGTTCATTTTGTACACATCTGGAACTACAGGTAAACCAAAAGGTATTGTCCATGGCACAGGTGGTTACATGGTTTACATAAACTCTGTATTCAACAATGTTTTCAACCTAAACGAAGACAGCATCTACTGGTGTAACGCCGACATTGGATGGATTACTGGCCACAGCTTCATTGTGTATGCACCTTTGATGAATGGAGCCTCCGTAGTCATGTATGAAGGAGCCCCAGACTACCCAACTGCCGACCGATGGTGGGAAATAATTGAAGACTACAAGATAACCACGCTTTACACTTCACCAACTGCAATTCGAATGTTCATGGGAATGGGCGAAGATTTAATCAAGAAACATGACTTAACCAGCTTAACCCTACTAGGAAGCGTTGGAGAACCAATTAACCCAGAAGCATGGATTTGGTACTTCAAGAACATAGGTGGAGAACGTTGCCCAATCGTAGACACTTGGTGGCAAACAGAAACTGGAGGAATAATGGTTTCAGGAGCCCCTGGAATAGGATTAGTTCCAATGAAACCAGGTTCTGCATCATTCCCACTACCAGGCATTGACGTTGACGTGGTAGATGATTCAGGAAAACCAGTTCCTGCAGGAGTAAGAGGCTACATCGTAATCAAGAAACCATGGCCAGGAATGACTCTGACTGTATACAAAGACCCAGAGCGGTTCAAAACAACATACTGGTCCAAGTTCCCAGGCGTATACTTCGCAGGCGACTACTGTGTCCGAGATGAAGACGGTTACCTATGGCTTCTAGGCAGATCCGATGAAGTCCTGAAGGTTGCAGGTCACAGACTTGGAACAGCAGAACTTGAAAGCGCACTAGTTTCACACCCAGCAGTAGCAGAAGCAGCAGTAGCAAGCAAACCTCACGAAGTTAAAGGAGAAGCAATTGTTGTCTTCGCGGTTCTTAGAAAGGGATACTCAGGAAGCGATGAACTTGAAAAAGAACTCAAAGGACACATGCGAAAGACTGTTGGTCCACTCGCAACACCTGAAAACATATACTTCGTAGCCAAACTACCAAAAACAAGAAGCGGCAAAATCATGCGACGAGTACTAAAAGCGCTGGTCACCGGACAATCAATTGGTGACATCTCGACACTAGAAGACAAAGCCTCAGTCGAAGAAGCAAAACAAGCATTCGAAGAATTCCAAAAACTAACGAAGAAGTAACCCTTCTTCGCTTTTTCCTTTTTTATTTTAAAAAATTTTTTAAAAAAAATATTGACTGCAGACTAGAGATATCTTTCCCCTTGAAGGGTTTTTGTCTGCCAGGCGAACCGTTTGAGTTTTGTTGTTGCGCCGTATCCACAAGCTGCACAACGTTTCTCGGTTACGTGGTAGGCTCTTCGGCCACAACGTCTGCAACGTAGGTGAACGGTTTTACGTCCGCGTCTTCCAAAAGATGAAGTTCCTTTACTTACGCTTCCCATCTGTTATCACCTTGGTGGAGGAGAAATTATTACTACGTTGTCGCCACGAACAATTATGGCGCCTAGTTTTTTTACGCTTTCTACGTCGGTTGTGTCATCTGTTTCATCCAAGACCAGGTTTAGGTGCTGGTCAAAGCCTTTGAGTTTTCCTCGTAGCTTTTTTCCGCCTCTTAGTCTAACTAGAACAATTTTTCCGAGGCTTTCTTCCAAGATTCTGGTGGCCATTTCGCTCATATGAATCCTCTCGTCCACTTTGATTTGTATCGGTTATAGGTTTTAGCTTGATGATTTAAAGGTATCTGCGTTATATTTTTGCGTTTCTATTGAAGTGTTACAGAAAAATAAGAATGCGCAGTTTTCGTTTTCGGAATCGGATTTTATTATAACAGTCTATAATTCGACAAAAAAAGAATAAAGAAAGAAGAGAACAGAGCTAGAGGTGCGTTGTTTATTCGATTTTTATGTTTTGGCTTTTGGTTTTCTCTTTCTTGATTTTTGGCAAACTGACTTCTAAGACGCCGTTGCGGTACTGTGATGTTGCCTGTTTGATGTCTACTTTGGCGGGCAGTTCAAGTTCTTTGAAGAATTTGTGCTGCGGAGTGTCAACAGAAATCGTTAACGTTCCATCGGTTCCAGAGAGTTTGATTTCGCCTTTTTCAACGCCTGGTAGCTCAACAATTACGGTGATTTTGTCTTCAGCTTCCATAACATCTGCTAGGGGTTCGCGGTTTTCTTTGAGTTCCATGTGTGGTTTTCCAAGTTGAGTGTCTGCCTTGAAGTTACCGAACTCTTCCACGCGGGGTTTTCCATCTGGACCCACGGTCATGCTGTAGCCGTAAACAAATGGTCCAAAGCTTTGAACTTTGGTTCCGTCGGGCAGTGTTTGTTCTCGTTGTAATGATTCTGGTGCGGTTTTGGATAGTTCTTCGAATTGTTTTGTTATCATCTCTTCCATTTCTTTGAATACGTTGTCTACATCAAAGTCTGTTCCAAAGAAGGGATTGTTGTTAAACCATCGTGACCAACGATTTTCTTCTGGCATAGCATTTCACCTCCCTAATATTCTTCCATTTCTTCTAATGATTCAAGCAGGCGACGCAAAGCAAGGCTTAACGTCAAGAATGTTGATTGCCCAACTTCTGAGCATTGGTATGTTCCTCTGCTTGTTTTTGTTAAGAATCCGCCGTCGCTGAGTTTTTTGGAGTTTTCCCAGACGGTTTTTGGGTTCAAATCCAAGTCACGCATGAAGTCTGCAAAATTCATTGTGCCATCTTCTTCTAGTACTCGTCGCATCATTTTGAGTCGGGTTTGATTTGATAAAGCGTCAAAAATGTTGGAGAATTTTTGGAAGTCTTCTTCGAATGCTTGAAACTCTGTTGCAAGTTGTTCTTTGGTCCAGTCGATAGTTGATAGGGGTATTTCGAGTATGATTTTTCCGTCTCGTACTAGTTGTAGTTTTAAGGTCATTTGCCTTCGCCTACTTATTACGTCAAAGTAATAATGCCAACTCTTTATATAAATGTTACGATTAGGTAATAAAAATCAGCGGTTACAAACAAAAGTAACATAAAAAGCTAGAACTGTTTTGGAATGTCTTGCCGTTCCATAATGTAACCACAGTAGTGACATCTTAGTCGCAGTGGTTCTTGTTCTTCCACATAGAAGGTTGATTTTACGGGTTCTTTGCTGTTAGAGATACACGAGGGGTTAGCACATATTACGGTTTCACGTAGTACTTCGGGTAGTTTCACCTGCTGTTTGTTAACAACTTTGTAGTTTCGGATGATGTTGATGCTTGCATGAGGAGCCAACAACGCTATTTTTGCGACTTCTTCAGATTTGAGTTCGCGTCCTTCTATTTTGACCATGTCTTTTAAGCCCAACGTTTTACTTGGCACATTCATGCCAACGGTTACAACGCCGTTAACATGACCAGTTATACCCAATATTTTTATCACATCCAAAGCGTGCCCAGCAGTGATGTGGTCTATGACTGTGCCGTCTTTTATTTTGGATACACGTAAAGTGGTTTCAGCCAACCTAATCCACTCCTCAAAGTGTCTATAGTACGAAGGTAAATAAGAGCTTATTTAATGCCTACATCAAAACCAAGAACCATCAAAAGTCTAGTAGTACCCAACACCGAAAAACAGTTAGACAAAACGTTTGCACCAATACCCTTTTAATTTTTCCGAACAACATTTACGTAAATAGCATTAAGGGACTTAAATGAAAAAACGGGTTCTTTTTCTGTGCACCCACAATTCGGCGCGTTCTCAAATGGCAGAGGCATTTCTGAATATGTTGCGTGCAGACAAATATGAAGCATACAGTGCAGGTGTTACCCCAACCAAAGTCAACCATCACGTAGTAAAAGCAATGGCAGAAGATGGAGTAGACATTTCAAAGAACCGCTCAAAAAGCATCGAAGAGTTTCGGCATGAAAAATTCAACTACGTTGTAACGGTATGCGACACCGCCAAAGAGGCATGTCCATTCTTTCCTGGAGAAAAAATTATTCATAAACAATTCAATGACCCGTCTGGTTTCAAAGGTTCTGAAGAAGAAATTATGAAACAAGTAAGACAGGTAAGAGATGAAATAAAAGAGTGGGTAAAAACCACTTTTAACTGAAGTTGTGTAAAACAACAAAAAAGAAGAGTCTAGGGGGCTTCCCTAGCAACGGTTAAGATTCTGACATAATCTGCGGTATCATCGCAGGCATCTGCAACATGTTCCATCTCTTCGATGAGGTCTTTGAGCAACATAATTGTCGCAGCGTCTGTTTCTTTCGCAAACTTGAGAAGCATCGCTTTTGATGTCAGGGTTTTTTCGTCTACTTCGCCTTCTATTTGGTCGATTTGTTTTGCAAGTTCCATAGCCCTAGTTGGGTTGGTGCCCAAGTTTTCGATTGATTTACGAAGTGTGGTTGCACAAGAAACAAGTTTTTTGGCGGTTTCAGCAAATTGTTTCCACATCGCTTTTGGAACCTGTGCATCCACCAGCAGAATAACTGCACGTGAAGCATCTTTAACGTGGTCCGCCATCTGGTCAAGCCTTTTTACTAGGTGCATGATGTCTTCGCGGTCTTTGGAACGAAGGCTTCCACGGGTTAGTTCTTCAAAAACTATCCGCCTAAGTTCGTCAATTTCGTGTTCTATAGTTGAAAGTTTATCGAAAGACTCCATAGCGTTTTTTTTGTCGCAACGTTCAGCAGCGTTAATCGCGTTTTCAAGCTCGATAACCGTATCTATTGCCAATGTCATCTGCCTATCTGCCATTTCGAACAGTTTGGTCTTTCTTCGGTCAGCAAACCATCTTTCCATAAATGTTCATCCTCAAACAATTAGACATACAATTGTAATAATATGCAGACATATTGCTTAAACCTTTTCCATTCTTTCACTCTAACGCCAACTCCGTTCTTAAACCGCGGTCAGGATAAGAGAAAACAAAACTTTTCTCAACTGGAAAACCAACAGTAACTGCGTCACCAACACTAAACCATTCTTCCATCAAAGCGGGGCGAACAACCACAATCATGTCATCGTTTTGGAGCCGTATCTCATAGCGGACATTGTTTCCTTCAAACCTGAAGCCTTCAATGTCCCCTTGAAGCGCGTTTACAACTTTATGGTGTCCTTTCTCAATGGACAAAACTTCAGGCCTAACGCCCACAACCACTTTTTCGCCTTGGTGATGGTCTTTATTCAAGGATTTAACAAAAAGGTCTCCGCGAAGCTCAACGGTAAGCTTGTTTTCAACACGGTCTGTAACGAAGCCTTCCAAGAAGTTTGATTCACCAACAAAGTTTGCAACAAATATATGCTGTGGACTCAAGTAAAGCTCCTGCGGAGTCCCAACCTGCAGAATCTTTCCTTTGCGCATAACCGCAATCCTATCAGAGATAGCCATGGCTTCTGCTTGGTCATGAGTTACATGGATGGCGGTTAACTGGAGGTCTTTCACCAGTTTTCTGATTTCATACCGCAAGTCAGTTCTGATTCTTGCATCCAACGCACCTAAGGGCTCATCCAACAACAGCAACTTAGAACCAGAAGACAACGCACGGGCTAACGCAACCCGCTGCCTCATACCTCCACTTAGTTCAGCTGGAAGCGCATCAGTTCGCTCAAACAACCGTACCAACTCTAACATTTCGCGTCCAATCTTGTTGCTTTTCTCTTCTGTCCACCCTTTTACTCGTGGACCATAAGTAACGTTATTCCAGACATCCATGTGAGGAAACAGTGCATACTCCTGAAAGACGTAACCAATATCCCTGTATTCCGGGGGAAGGCTTGAAACAACTTTTTCGCCAATCGTTATTTCACCTTCAGTAGGCAACTCCAAACCAGCAATCATACGTAAAGTAGTGGTTTTTCCGCAACCGCTTGGTCCAAGCAACGTCAAGTATTCTTTGTCACGTACAGTCAGGTTCACATGGTCAACTGCGGTTATTCGTCCCTTGTCGAACGATTTCACTACGTTGGTTAGCTTGACTTCAGGCATATTCAGTCAACCTCATAGATTATTTTGTTAACTCTAATAGTTTGTCTCATCGAGTTGTCACCTTTCGGAAAATCATTAACATGATAAACGCAAGAGCAATCAAGTAAGTAGACGCAAACAAGGCCGCAGGAATCGCAAGAGACTCAACCATGTTTACGACCAAGGGCGGAATTGTTGTATCGCTACCCATTACCAGAAAGGTTGCACCTGTTTCACCCAGCGAACGGGTAAACGACAGAATAACCCCTGTTAAGATACCACGTTTCAGCAACGGAAGAGCAACAGACTCCATCGTGTTATACGAGCTCGCACCAAGAGTCGTAGACGCTTCCTCATAAAGGGGAATGTCTGAGCCCTCAAACGTTGCAAGCATGGGCTCTACAACAACAGGAACTGAAAAGACAATATGCGTCAAAATAATAAGCCAAATCCCAGGGTCTGAAAGACGCATACCTCCAGGTCCCCAGAGTAGCAGTATCGATAAACCAAGAGCCGATGTGGGTACAATTAACGGTATCCTAAGCAACGCCCTTAGTATACGCCCAAAACGGGAACGCACTATCAAAAACACGGTTGGAATCGCGATACAAGTTGCCACAAATGTTGCAATTCCCGCAGAAGCAAACGAAACTAGAGTTGCGTCCATCAACGCTGAGAAATAGTTTGATGGTCCAAACAGTTGGTAAACTACACTTTCGGTTGCTCTGCCAGTGTCGGGGTCACTGTTCCAAGAAATGGCAACAGAGTTTATGACGTAAACTATTGGCGCAATAACCACGATGATAAGGAAAAGTACAACGATTACATCTCGGACCCGTGAGAGTTTTCTGGAAGCAAAATCCTCAAACTTTTGAAGCTTTTTTTCGATATGGAGCCATGAGAAAAACGAGAAAGATGAAACACCCTTTCGGTGGATAAAGAACTCGACAGGCAAAATTATTGCAGATGCCACAATAATTAACAAGCTACCTAAGAAGGCAGCAGAGCCAAACTTGAACTGGGACACCCAACTGATAACCGCAATTGGAGCAGTTGTGAAAACTCCAGAAACAACCAATGTAGCACCAGTTTCACCCAAAGACCGCGCAAACGCCAGAACAGTTCCAGAAAAAATTGCGGGCAACGTTAACGGAACCAACACTTTTCTAAAAGTGGTAAAGGGCGAAGCGCCTAATGTTCCAGATGCTTGTTCATAGAGTGTGGACATGTCTTCCAGTTTTGCCTTTAAGGTTTTCACGATATATGGAAACGTTAAGGCGATATGGATAATCAGCATCAAAACCGGAACATTAAGATAAGGAACAACCGAGTCAATCTGCACTGTTCTCCCAAAAAGAGAGCCCAGTCCAGAAGCAGATGTCCAAGTTATCAGTGTAGCAAAACCAAAACCGGATGTGGGAATTACTAACGTGAATGTGATAAGGTCTTCAAGAAAACCCTTACCCCAAAAATTTTTCCGAGCCAGAATATACGCAAGCGGAATCCCAAAAACGAGGTCAACAACAACAGCAGAAAGGGCAAGCCGCAACGATAAACCAAGATATTTCAGGATTTCAATCCAGTTTGTATCCCCAATAAGGGGGTTAGCAAATACTTCGGTGTAAACTTCAGGCCAACGCGTAAAGGTAAAAGATATCAAAAAAAAGCTGGGTAAAAACACAAAAAGGATTAGACTGGCTACAGTTGCAGAAACCCCAAGTCGGGAGAGTAACGATTTTTTCCCTTTTGGTTGGCTAAAAATTGTCACACTCCCGGATTTTTAACAGAAGGCCAAACAGTCAAAAGGTCTTCCAACGCCTCACCCGACAAAGACCTGAAGGTTGGAATCTTTATTTCGAACTCCACACCGTTTTGTTCACTAAAGATAGTAGCGTCAACAGGAACAGCGGGGTTAGCTGGCCTGAACCCGTAGTTTTGGGCTTTTTCTTGGTTAGATTCTTGAAGCAGATAAAACAGATACTGTGAAGCAGCAAATTTTTGGTACTCACTAACCCAAGGTGCATTCAAGATAACAAACGGGTGATCAGAAAGAAGCGTCCCATCCTCTGGATAAATAGCAACCAACGAGTCACCCCATTTTTGGGTTGCTTTTTCTGCGTTACTAATTACTACGCTTTCGTAAACCGTGAAACAGTCTATTGCGGTTGGACCATTCTCGGCTGCCCACCGCCCAAAAAAGCCGGTGCTTTTGCCATAGTTTACGGTCATTGATTCGATGGAGCGGACAAAATCCAAAGCTGCTTCGTTCATAAAGTCAGCAGTAACAAACGATTCAGGAGCCTTTCCTAGGGCTTCAGCAAATTCTAGTACCTCAGCCATAGTGCCACCATTACTTAACAGTGGGTCAGGGTGCCCGTACTTGAAGTCAACACCACTCTTTGTTAGCTGATACAGGTCACTAAAACTGGTTATATTATATTTCTCAAAAAACGAAGACCACCCCGCAATTACAACAGGAGACAAAACCAGCGAAGTTGAGTCCTGAGCAATTTCTCCTTGTTTGCCTAAAGAAGCCCATTTCTGGTTCAGGTAAGGTATCCAGATGCTTGATGCTGGACTCCAAACGGTTGGTTGAGAACTTTCTTGAAGAATCAGGTTTACGCTGTCGTGGCTTCCGGTTACTATAAGGTCTACAGTCACGGTTATGTTGAAGCGGTCATAGAACCACTGTTCAAATGCGGGTGTTACTTCTTCTAGCCAGCCCTGTTTTTCGCTTGTGTAAAGGAACCTGAAACTGATATTGGATGGTAAGCCTTCTTGTGATGAGCCCCCAGTTCCGCCAGTGGTGGTGAGTGCGGAAACAGCTAAGAAAACCATGAAGCCCACAAGGATTCCGATGAGAAGCATAATGTATCCTTGCTTGGGGAACATTCTCAGGCGGCGTCTGTTTTTCCGTTCCATCCTGACCAGCCTCTCTTTAGTAATCAAAATATCTCTATAAAAACTATGCTTCTAAAAAGGTGAATAGATAAAGACCTAGGTCTAAAGAAGAAAAGGTACAAATAATGACGTTGAGAAGTCAAATACATATTTGTGTATAACCATTTTTCACCAAAATATGTTGTTAAAAAATGAAAAATTAACATTATTTTGACTAATCCCAAAAAAGCGGAAAATGGGGAGTAAGCTGAGTAATAACCCAGACGGTTTAATGAGAGCAAAAAGAAGCCTGTTTAGTCTCTTCCTGCTAGTATTACTATGTAGTCAGCGGTGTCGGCGCACATGTCTGCAGCTTGTTCAATGAATTCGAACAGGTCGTTAAGTATTGCTATTGCTCCGCTGTTTGTCTGGTCTGCATACTTGATTAGCAACGATTTGTTGTAAACGTAGTCTTTGTCAATCTCGTTTTCGATTTGTTCAACCCTTTCTGCGTTCTTCAGTGTTGCAGCCGAGTCCTCAGCAAGTTTTTCTATGCAAGCACGTAAAGCAGTTGCACAGTCCACCAAGGTTTCAGTTGTATGTGATGCTTGTTTCCAGAATTCTACTGGGATTTTTGAGTCAGAAAGGATTTTTACGCATCTTGCAGCATCTTTAACAAAGTCAGCCATCGTGTCTAAACGTTTCACAATGTGCATGAGGTCTTCGCGGTATTCTGTAAACAGGGCAGTGCCTTTCGAAAGTTCTTTGAAGACTTCTGTTCGTAGCTGGTCAACTTCTTTTTCCACATTATAGAGGTGGTCAAACTTCTCTAAAGCATCTGTTGTCTTTGAATCAGACATGTTCTGGATTATTTGATGCAGTAAAGTCACGGTGTCAAGTGCTTTTGTTATCTGGTCTTGGGTTAAATCCAACACTTTGGTTCTGCGGCGTCTTTCAAACCATGCATAACTTTTCTTAGCCAATTTCTTCCCTCCTTTACAGTTTTCCAATTTATCTTAACATTTTTTCTCCAGTTACAAGATACACAATCGACTCACCGATGTATGTGGCGTGGTCAGCGATTCGTTCCAGATACCGTACTACAAGCAGACTGGAAATGGTGCACTCAGTTGTGGACTTGGTTGTGATTAGTTTGTCAAGGTAACTACGGTATAGGCTGTCAACATGTTTTTCCATTGTAAACACGGTTTTTGCGAGTTCTACATCGTGGTTTTTTAATGCACGGATACTTGTTTCAACCATTTTCATGGTTTCTAGACCCATTTTTTTGCTGATTTCCCTGAAAGTTAAGTTGCATTGTTCCATTCCGCCGAGTTGTTCATAGATTTGTGAGATGTCATAGGCGTATCGTCCGTAACGTTTGAAGTCGTAACAGATTTTCATGTATGACTTTATTATTCGAAGGTCAGAGGCTACTGGCTGGAATCTGGCGATTATTTCGAATGAGATGTCCTCGATTGGGTCAGCCATTGAAGACAACGTTTCTGAAAGGTCTTTGACCTGTTCGTAGTCGTGTGTGCCTTCGATGTAGTTGGTTATGGACATTGTAACCGTTTTTTGGGCAAGCTCTCCCATGTGAAAGAGCATACCTGCTAACTGTTCCAGTCCTGAATCAATTAATCTCTTCATTTTGTGTTCACCTAACCAAATTCTCCCGTTATGTATTGTTCAGTTAACTCATGCTTTGGATTCTCAAAGATGCTCTTGGTGTCCCCTTCTTCGATTACTTCGCCCAGATACAAGAAAACGGTGTAATCAGACACCCGTGACGCCTGCTGCATGTTGTGTGTAACGATTACCACAGTATAATCATTGGACAATACTCTTATGAGTTGCTCAATTTTTGCTGTTGCAGCAGGGTCTAAGGCGCTGCAGGGTTCATCCATTAGTATTACTTCGGGGTCTACGGCTAAAGCTCGGGCAATACAGAGCCGCTGCTGTTGTCCACCAGACAGGTCAAAGGCACTGTCATGTAATCGGTCGTGCACTTCGTCCCATATAGCCGCGGATTTCAAACTCTTTTCCACAATACGGTCCAAAACTTTGCCTTTTGCCATTTTGTGGATTTTTGGACCAAACGCAACGTTTTCGTAAATGGTTTTAGGCAACGGGTTTGGTCGCTGGAAAACCATTCCAATCTGGCGTCTAAGGTCGTAGACGTTAGTGTTGTTGGCGTAGATGTTTTTGTCGCCAATAAAAACTTCACCCGTTGTTTTACATGATTTAATCACGTCGTTCATCCGATTAAGTCCCCTAAGCAGGGTTGATTTGCCGCAACCAGAAGGACCCATAATGGCAGTTACTGCGTTTGATGGAATCTTCAGGTCTAGGTCTCGAATGACGTGTTTTGTATCAAACGAGATGTTCAGTTTTCTTATGTCTATTTTATAGGTGTTATTCAATGTGTTCACCCATTTTTTGTTTAATGTAACCATGGTTGTTTCCTTCGATAGTGTACTCTAAGCAGTATCGCAACAAGCGAAAACGTGAGAACAATAAAGAACAAAATCAACGCTATTCCAAAAACGCTTTCAGCGGGTTCACCGCGGGCAACAATTTTGACATATATGTTATACGAAAGAGCCATCACAGGCTCAAAAATCGAGTCAGGTAATCCTCGAGTTATTATAACCGAAGATGTAAAGAGAATCGCTGCTGTTTCTCCTACAACGCGGGCAATTCCCAGAATCACGCTTGTTAAGATTCCAGGTGCCGCAGCAATCAAAGTTGTTAAACTGATTGCCTTCCATTTTGTTGCACCTAACGCTAAGGCTGCTTGTTTAAATGAACCAGGAACTATCCGCAACGCTTCTTCAGAGCCTCTGATAACGATTGGAAGAATCATCAACGCCAAAGTTAGCCACCCAGCTATGAGCGATATACCAAATCCTAGTTGTTTGCAGAAGAACGTGAAACCAAACAACCCGATAATTATTGAGGGCACACCAGCCAAGTTGTTTATCGCTTGGTCGATAATGCGTGTTAGTTTTCCGCTGGGTGCATACTCTACGAGGTAAATTGCCGCGAATACTCCGATTGGACCTGCGATTGCGGCTGAACCTAAAAACAGGTAAATGGTGCCAACTATCATTTCGAGCGCTCCGCCTTTGAGGGCAGATGTTGTTAAAAAGTCCATGTTCAGGGTTCCGATTCCCGTGAACAGTGTTAATGCAATCCAGAAAAAGGCTAGCAAACACATTACCATTGGCACACCCAGAGCAAAGAAGAGAACCCGTTCTTTAGTTGGACTAGCCATGATGTTGTACACCTCGTTTCACTACGATGTCAGCAGACGTGTTTACCACGAAAGTGATGATGAGTAAAATTAGCCCTAACCCGAACAAGGCGCTGTATTCTAGGCTGCCTACGGGTGCTTCACCCATGTGGGTTGCAATAAACGATGGAATCGTGTAAACTGCATCCAAGTAGCTTGTTGCTACGTGTGCTTGGTTACCAGCAATCATTGAAACTGCGATGGTTTCGCCGACTGCACGCCCAAAACCCAGCATGATGCTTGCTAGGATGCCAGATTTGGAGATTGGTAACACAACTGTTTTGATTGTTTCCCATTTGGTTGCTCCAAGACCCAGAGCAGCTTCTTTGTATTCTTTGGGAACAGCGCTGATTATTTCGCCAGAAACGCTTACGATAGTTGGGATTGTCATAAGTGACAAAATCAAAGAAGCCGCCAGAGCTGTTTGTCCTGAAACCACCCCAAACGTGGATGCTATGAAGGGAACTACGATCAGTAACCCTATGAAACCGTAGATTACTGAGGGAATAGATGCTAAAAGTTCTATTATTGACTTAATTGGGTCTCGCAAAGAATATGGCAAGACCTCTGAAACGAATATTGCGGTGCATATGCCTATTGGGACGGCGATAACCAATGCACCAAAAGTGACCATAATTGACCCATATAACAGTGGGAATCCCCCAAACAGGTTTGTTTGTAGGTCCCAGTGCATGCCAAAAAATAGATCGGGCCCAAAACGTGTAAACGCGTATGCCCCTTCTCGGGCTACGAAAAAGAGCATCAAAAACAGGATAATAACCGAAAATGATGCGCAAAGAAACAATATAATTTCCATTGGTTGAGACTTTAAATTAACAAAAAAAGAAGAAATTTTGTTGAGCCGTTTATTGCTCATTTCACCGGAACTTCCTGTAGTAGATGTTTTATGGGTAGTTGTAGCTTGGAGGAAGTTCTAGGAATCCTTCGGCTTCAACAATGGCTTGTCCTTGTGGGCTGAGAACAAAGTCGATGAACCGTTCAGCTAATGAACCGCTAGCCAGAGGAGCGCTAGTTACGAAGTATAGTAACCGAGAGATTGGGTAACTGCCGTTTTGGATGTTTTGCAAGCTTGGGGCAACGTATTGGCCACCTTCTTCTTTAGCTAAGGATGCGGCAACTACGTCATTTGTTAGGAATCCGACGCCTACGTAGCCTATTGAGTAGTCAGTGTTTGTTACTGCTGTCCTTACTGCTGGGTTGCTTGGTTGTTCGTGGACTATTGTGCTGTCGATTGTGAGCCCAAATTTGTCTATTGTGTATTCTTCAAATGTGCCTCGTGTGCCTGAGCCTGATTCTCGGACTACAACATAGATTTGTGCATTAGGTAGACTACTGTCGACTTGGTTCCAGTTTGTGTATTCTCCAGCGAAGATTTTGGAAACTTGCTCCAATGTAAGGTCAATGCTGCTGGCTACAGAGGGGTTTACGATAACACATACTGCATCCAATGCAAGTGGGTGTAACCAAAGGTCGCCTTGGGCGATTTCTGTTGCTTTAGGACCTCTAGAAGCCATACCGATGTCAACTGTTCGGTCCAGTGTCGAACTGTATCCTGTGCCTGAGCCGCCACCTTGAACTGTTACGGTGGTGCCAGAGTATAGGTTCATGAACGCGACTGCAACTGTTTCTGCTACGGGCAGAACGGTTGTTGAACCAGCAAGATTCAGGGTTCCAGTTCGCCAGTTGCTGTCTTCGGGAAATTCAGCAGTGGGGGCTTCGGTTGTTCCTGAGTTAAGGTAATATCCTACTCCGAGTCCAACTATGAGAAGGGCTATCATTCCGATTAGTGCAATCATTGTTGATATGCCTTTGTTTGATTTTGCAATCAATTCTTTCACCTTGTTTTTCGAATAGCAGAAAAAGCGCTAAAAAGTATATAGTTTCCCTACATAATATATATAAACTATATAGGAAAAATACATGTGTGCACATCACTTTGCATCTATGAAGGTTAAAGAATTGGCTCATTCTCAACCTAACCCTAACGAGGAAACAAGGAAACTCCAAATAACAGGTGGCTCCACCTACGTAATTTCTTTACCAAAAAAGTGGGTCACACAAAATAACCTTAAAAAAGGCAGCCCGTTACTGGTGCGCCAAGAAGAAAACGGTACATTAGCAGTTTTGCCTCCAGAGCTTGGGAAAAACGAAAGAAACGAAGAGGCATTAATCAAAATTACTCCAGACGAAAGCTCTGATGCGCTGATAAGAAAAACTGTTTCTGTGTATTTGCAGGGCTATAACATTATTCACATAAGAACAAAAGACCAAAAAGAAATAGTTTCAACTCAAAGAAACGCGATTAAAACTTTTGCCCGCAACATGCTTGTTGGAACAGAAATAGTGATAGACACATCCACAGATTTGAAGTTGCAGGTTTTGTTAAGTTACCCAGAACTGTCGGTTCCAAGTGCACTGCGGCGAATGACCATTATAACAACGTCCATGCACAAGGATGCAATAACTGCACTCAAAAACCTCGATTACCAACTGGCAAAAGACGTCCGAGCCACAGACTACGAGGTAAACCGGTTTCACCTTTACATAATCAGGCAACTAAAGATGGCGATTCAGAACACACGTATAATAACTGAGATAGGCCTGAAAAAACCAAAAGACTGCCTAGGATACAGGCTTATTACGAAGATGGTGGAAAGAACCGCTGACCACGCAACGAACATCGCAAAAAACGTGTTGGTACTCAAGAAACGGGTGAACACCGAGTTTTTAGATGCCATCCAGGAAATGAGTACAATGGCTATTTCGTCTTTTGAGGCTTCGATAGAGTCGTTGTTTAGGCGTGATTATGCGTTAGCAGAGAGTGTAATCACTAAAGCCAACAAAATAGCGGATTTAGAGAAAAAAGTGTTGGACTCCTACAAAGAAACCGATATAGCAGAAGCAACCAACATTCGTTTGGTAATCGAAAGTGTTCGAAGAATAGCAGAATATGCCATGGACATAGCAGAAATAGTTCTTAACATGACCGTTGAGTCGGTAATCGAATAGATTAAGCATTTATTTACGATTAACTAAAGTGTGTCTGGTGTAACGTTTGCAGTTTAAGGGACGCGACATAGTATCCATCAAAGATTTCACACGGGAAGAAATCGATTATATACTAAAAGCCGCTGCCTCAATGGAGCAGACAGCCAAAAAAGGTTCAGACATGCTTCACGGCAAAATCTTGGCAACACTCTTTTTTGAACCCAGCACAAGAACCCGTCTTAGTTTTGAAGCAGCAATGAACAAACTTGGAGGAAACGCAATCGGTTTTGCTGAACCAAAAATTGCTGCAATCAAAAAAGGCGAAAACTTGGCAGATACAATAAGAGTTGTCGAAAACTACGCCGATGTCCTGGTACTTCGGCACCCACTGGAAGGCGCAGCAAGATTAGCAGCCGAGTTTGCGGAAGTGCCAGTGATAAATGCTGGTTCCGGCGCTGAGGAGCACCCGACGCAGGCATTGCTGGACCTGTATACTATACTGAAAGAGAAAAAAACGATTGACGAACTGAACATCACACTAATGGGTGACCTAAGGTATGGGCGTACGGTTCACTCGTTGGCGTATGCACTTTCGATGTATAACGTGAATCTGTGTTTGATTTCGCCTGACCTTCTCCGTATGCGGAGGGAGGTTTTGGATTCGATTAAAAAGAAGATTAAGGTAACAGAGGGCAACGTTGTCGAGGACGTTTTGGCACAAACTGACGTATTGTATGTCACCCGAATTCAGGAAGAAAGGTTCCCTGACCCCGCTGAGTACCTTAAGGTAAGCGGCACATACAAGATTGACCTTAACACGTTAAAGGACGCAAAAGATGACCTGATTATTATGCATCCGCTGCCAAGAATTGACGAGATAGACCATGCAGTAGATGATACTCCCTACGCGAGGTATTTCCAGCAGGTATGGAACGGGATTGTTATGCGGACTGCGTTGTTGGCGCTTATTTTGGGTGTGAAAAAGTAGCAGAAATAATGTTGAAAAGCCAAGATTTCAGTGCAGGCAAAACGTTAAAGTCCGCCCAAGAGGTAGTATTTGTTAGGGCAGTTTTTAGATTAATTTGTGGGGAAATTAGATGAGTGTGAATACTGTACAAGAAGTTTTTTCAACCAAATATGCAAGCGTCAATCAAGACGACACGTTATCGGCTTGTTTGTCGCTGTTTAAACATGAATCAACACCGGTTTTGGTTGTTTTAAACAGTAAAGGAAAATATGCAGGCGTAATTGCTCACCGATGGATAATCAGGTCACGGCATCCACCAGCAACAACAAAGGTTGATAGTCTGATGCGTCCAGCACCAATGGTTTCACCGCAGGATTCTTTGAGCAAAGTCGCAAAACTAATGATAACCAGCGGAATTAACCAGCTTCCCGTTTTCAGTGAAGAACAACTGGTGGGAATAGTAACAGACGACGCAGTTATCCAAGGTGCAGTAATCGGAAAATGGGGCAACACAAAAATTGAGGGGATAATGACCAAAAAACCCTACGTTATCGAACAAGACGAACCCGTTGGAGCAGCAATTAACCTGTTCAGGGAACACGGGATTTCCCATGCGCCAGTGGTAAGCGACGGAAACCTTGTAGGTATAATAAGTATCCAAAACGTTATCGCAAGCATTTTTCAACCAAAAGAGAGCCAAAAAGTTGGCGAGATAGTTGGAGAAAAAGCGGCGGTTTTAAGCATTCCAGTGAAGGGCATAATGTCTAAGCCAGTTATTACAGTACTGCCCGAGACGTTGCTAAAAGATGCCGTTGAAACAATGAAAAAACATGACATCTCCTCGTTAGTGGTCATCGTCAAAGGAAGACCCGCCGGAATACTAACAAAAAGAGACATCCTAGAGCCCCTCGCAGAGATGGAGTTGCCCAAACAGAGAATCACGGTTCAGTTTTCGGTAAAAGGCGTAGAAATAGATGATATTCAACGTGGATTCATCATGGGCGATTTTGAGGTTTTCGCGAATAAATACCAAAAAACGTTGGAAGGGGCACACTTTTTGTTTACATGAAAACTCATGGAACAAACTACAAGGAACAACAACTAATCCACTGCAGGCTTCATTTCAGGACCATGAAAGGTTCATTCTTCAGCTCCAGCGAAGGATACGGAGTAGAAGCAACATTTCGCGTAGCACTAGAGAGGCTGGAAAGGCAGCTGTTAAGAAGCCAAGAACTATCCCATGAACCCGAATACGCCAAGAGGTATCTACGCAAAATGGAGTTTCCATACTCAGAACTGTAGAACGCTTCGGCGCTCTACTTTTTCACATTTTTGTTTTGTATGCCTGAAACATTTTTTGTTTGTTGTCGAAGCGCAGGTATTAATGGGAGCGTTGTTTAATCAATTGATTATGGAACCGCTGCACGTTTACTCGAAGGTTACTGATATCGGAGTGGAGATTAGTTTTCGGGATATGCCTTACCCGATAAAGTATCCGCAACAGGTCTGGAAGGCAACACCCAAACAGACCCAAACCGCACTTAAAGACAACCTTGCCCTTGCTGCCACGATGCATCTGCCGCTGGTTTTTGACTCACCTAGCATCGTTTACCATTCTGGTTGTCCTTTGCTGGAACCATATTTTGTCCAAAACTTCTTCAAAGACATCCCCTCCTGCACTGAGGTAGACAAAACCAGCACAGATGAGGTTGTCCGAAAATTCTTCAATGTTGATTACCAGTATTTAGACGCAGATGTTGTGTACCCTTCACAGGAGCCAGTGGATTCACCGTCTGGTTCGCTTGTTGGAACAAGTTTTGGAAAAGACAGCCTACTCACATACGCCGTTGCAGACGAAATTGGTCTGGAACCAGAAATGGTGTATGTAGTAGAGCAGAGCATGACCTATGAGCAGAAACATAAAACCGAACTTGCGAAACGTTTCAAGACCGAATTTGGCAAAACATTGAATATATTAAAGCATGAAACTGGAAAGTTCCGCGATTACCCGTATCTTGGTGTGCCGTTTACTGAGATGGGTTGGGGTCTGCAAACAACCGAGTACGCGTTGGAGATGATTCCGTTTGCGTATGCCCTTAAAACGAAGTATCTGCTGTTTGGTAACGAACAAACTGCGGCGTCTACATACATGGATGCCGAGGGCAGGTGGACGGTTCACCCTTGTTATGACCAGTCTCACCGCTGGACTGTACATATTGACCAGATTACGCAGACATTCTCAGGGCGTTCTGTTCACACGGGAAGCGTAATTGAACCGCTTATGGACATGATGATTCAGTATATTCTTGCTCATCGTTACCCAGAGATAGCAAAATACCAGATGAGCTGCTTCACCGAAACAGAGTCAGGACGGGACTACCACTGGTGCCATAACTGTTCGATTTGCGCTAAAATGTATCTGATGTGTGTAGGAAGCGGAATTGACCCACAAAAGATTGGGTTACGCGTGAACATGCTGGAGCCAGAGTATAAACGGTTCTTTACTTTGTTTGGCGGAGAATCAATTACGATGACGTATGCCCACACAAAGGTTGGTACAGAGGAACAACTGTTTGCGTTCTACCTTGCAGCCAAAAAAGGCGCAAAAGGCGGACTGGTTGAAGAATTCAAGAAAAGCCCCTTATACAAAGAAGCCCAAGCAAGAGAAGATGAACTGTGGAAAACGTTCTGCACGTTGCATACTTCGATTTCTGTGCCCCATGAACTAAGAAACGCTGTGAACTCGATATACAAAGAGGAACTGGATGCATTCGAGGTTTAACCCAAACTCGTGGATAGTTAAGATTTTATGTATGCTGTTTTTGTTGTGTATGTGGGAATGGTGTTATGCGGATAGCGCTAGTTTTGAATACACGTAATGCTGAAACAGAGTTCGAGGTCGAATACGACCCACCACACACGATAGAACTCATTAAACATGGCATCGAAGCCACAGGACACGAGTATGTCTTTATTGAGGCAGACCAAAACTTTTCAGAAAACATCAAAAAAGCAAAACCAGACTTAGTCTTCAACCGCGCAGAAGGCATCCGAGGCGACAGCCGCGAATCCCACGTACCAGCAACACTGGAGCTTTTGAACATCCCATATGTTGGCTCCAACGTGTTAACAACGGCAATCGGGTTGAACAAGGCGTGGACAAAAAAGGTGTTACTGTACCACGGTATATCTACGCCAAGATTTTATGTCTGCCAGAACGTTCAAGAAACCAACAAAATAGACGACGGTTTTCCGTATATCCTTAAACCTAACGAGGAAGGCTCATCGATTGGGATAACAGAGGAAAACCTGTGCTACAGCAAACAGGAACTGCAAACAAAACTGGCGCGGATGCTAAAAGAATACAACCAGCCAATATTGGTTGAGCAGTTCATTCAAGGCAGAGAATTCAGCACAGGACTACTTGGACGCGCAGAGGCAGACCCTGAGGTTCTGGCGATTTTGGAAATCGATTTTTCCAAGTTTCCAGAGGTAAAAGGCGTTTTTGGGCAACGCGCCAAAACGGTTCTGGACAGTTTAGACCACTATGTTTGTCCAGCAAAAATCCCAACGGAACTAAAGAATAGGCTTGAGCGACTTTCTGTTGATATCTGGAATGTGTTGGATGCCAAAGATTTTGCGAGAATCGATTTTCGCATGAACGACGCCGGGGAACTGTTTTTCTTGGAGATTAACCCGTTACCGGGCATGGATTTTGATACACATGAAAACGATCTCTCGTTTTATCCGTACATGGCGATGAAGACAGGTTACAGTTACGATGAACTTATCCGCAGGCTTCTGGAATCAGCATGCAGCCGTTATGGTCTGAAACTATAGGTTTCTTGTTGTAGGAGAAAATAACGTTTTGGCTAAAGCAATAAGCATAATTCAACCAGAAAAACACAACCCGTTTTGGCAGCACCTTTTAGGTGAACTCGCGCCACTGTACGAGGGGCAACTGGAGATAGTTTTTCCAACAGAATGGAACAAACACTACTATACGTGGTTCCACACGATGGAGCAGGCAGGTTTCAGGTGGGAACTGCAGTACTCGTTTGATGAAATAGCAAAAAACATCATAAACCCCAACCTGGTGTTCTGGTTTGTCACCGAAGATAATATTCCCCAAATCATCCTGTTTGGGTACTCCATCCCAGAAGAAGACAAAAAATCGTTTTACCTAGACACCTTCGCAGTCAAACAAAGGGGCAAAGGCATCGGAAACATTGTCATCGACTTTTTGGTTCGGTGGGCAAAAACAAAACATTACAACTCATTAACGCTGGACACAGAACTAAAGGACGAAAAAGGAGTTCCACTAAAACAGTTTTATGAAAAGCATGGATTCACGGTAGTCTCCAGTTTCAAGAACGGGGATTTACTGATGAAACGCATGCTGTAAAAATGGAAGAAATCGTTGTTTAGTCGAAGTCTCTGGCAGTTAATACCGCAACAAAGGTTCCTTTTACAATAAAGCCTTCTTTGCCAAGAGTCTGCATAACAGCAAGTGTGCTAGCGGCTGCGGGAAGAACGCTTAAGCCTTCTTCGGAGCGTATAAGCTTTGAGAACTCCATCATTTTTGTGTCAGAGGCATATTCCGCGAAGCCTCCAGACTCGTGGATTGCGTCTAATCCAAGTTGGCCATCAAAGGAGTGCCAGTTAGTTAGGGGCTCGTTGACTTTGCTTTCACGGATTTCTTCAGGTTTCAAATCAACGATTGTCCGCTTGTTTTCTTTAAAGGATTTAATAATCGGATTACCACGCCGAGTGCTGGTAGCAACAATCTTTGGAACACTCATTGTTTTACCGGATAAATACAACTTATTGAAACCAGCGTAGATGCCCACAAGAGTTGTTCCGTTTCCAACAGGGCAGAAGATATAGTTTGGAACGCGCCTTAAATCACGGTAGATTTCGTTCGCTATTTCGCCATAAGCAGCCAAAGATATCTCTGTAACTTCATACAGTCCAGGATTAGCGTCATACCAATGTTGGTCTATTGCCTGCTGCGAAGAATACGTAACAGCGTCTTCGTAGTAGCCGTCAACAAAATGTACCTTGGCACCAAAGCTTTCCATCCGTTTCAGTCGGTCTTTGGGCACTTCATATTTTTTAGGAATGTAAATGTTAGCAGCAATATCATAGTGTCGTGCAGCGTATGCAACTGCTACACCAAAGTTTCCACAAGTTGCGGCTGTAATCCCTTCAAGCCCCGAAGTAACTGCTTGATCTGCAAGCAACATGGCTATACGGTCTTTTTGTGTACCAGTAGGGTTACTGCCCTCAAATTTCAGGTAAACACGTTCACAACCAAGCACAGGAGCCAAGTTTCTGGCTTCAAGAAATATTGTGTTACCAACAATTACCTGCCATGATTGACGTTTCAGTTTTAGTTGACGTTCACGAGCCTCGGTCCAATCGTTTGGCCGTGCCTCAGAGAACCCCGGCGATGGAGGTTTACAGCTTCCGTTCGTTCTGGCTTTTGCCATTTTCCTGTTTTGACACCTCAAAAGAGATTAGGAATCTTGCGGTATGTTCTATGAGTGGGCTATTTTAAATTTACTGAACAAAGAACGAAAGGGGCTTATTTTGGGAAATAAATGGTGCCCCATACCATTTACCCGTAGTTTTTACATTCCAGTTCTGTATCGGTCGGCTAGTTCTTGTCGTTTGCCTTTGTTCCAGCCGCTTACTGCCTGATAGTACCCTGTTACGCGGGACCACCATTCCACAGAGCCAGAGTTGCAGTTTGGACATTGGTCACGCATTGGCGAAGTAACCTTTCCGCAGCTACTGCAGACTGTTAAGTCCTTGGTGTATGCAAAATATCCGATGTTGCTTTGTGTGGTGATACGTTTTGTCAGTTTGTAGAGTGCTTCTGGGTCTGGTGAGGCGTCTCCTAACCATACGTGGAGCATGTTTCCGCCGTTTAGCAGTGGGAAGAACTTTTGTTCAATGTTTATGCGGTCAAACAACCCAACTTTTGCGCTTACATCTAGGTGTGTGCCGTTGCTGTAATAAACTGGGACATCTTTTTTGCGGTTAGCCAACGCCAACTTGGCTTGTTGGACGTCGCCTCGGACAAGTTTTTGTGCTTTGGCTTTGTAATCTTGTGTGATTAAGTCAGATATGGCAAACCGTTGAGCAGTTGATTCAGCGGGTGTTCGAGCTAATGCTATTTTGTAGCCGCTCTTTTCTTCTAGGATTTTCTTGTATTTTTGCATCTCCAGTATCAGTTTAACAAGTATCTTGGTTGATTCGCTGTTTTCGTGAAGTTGATAACCTGTATGATACTGAGCCATCTCGTTTCCGCCAACAAGACCAATCGTAAACGTCAACTGGTCAAAATCCACAGCCTGTGTTCCTTTTTCGCCTGTTCTTGGGTCCAATGGGCGCTGAGTCGCAAACGGTATACGGTTGCTTTGCAGGGCAAGGTTCATCCACTTCTTTTTAGCGCGGAAAACCTGCAGAGCAGAATCCATGAGTCTGCGGCTTTCCTCAAAAAGCATTTCATCATTCCCGTTTGCCTTGTAAGCAATTCTTGGAAGGTTCATACTTGTAACTTGCCAGCTTCCCATCGTGAAGTGTTTTCCGTTATCAAAGTTCAGTTTTTCGTAAAAGTCTTCGCTGTCTTCAGGAGTTTCAACAAAACAGTACGCACAACACTGGTAACATGAAACACCTTTACCGTAGCCCCTGTACGCGGGCATCAGATTATCAAAGTAGGGCATCCCAAACTTGGCTACAACCTTGTGGACGTCAAGCCAAACGTCGTCGTATTCGGGTTTGAAGAACTCGGGACTTAACGAGTTTTCCAGCTTAGGGAAGTTGAACGGCTTTCCCCAGTAATCGCCTTTACCCGCCACATCGTAAAGCGCCTTGAACATCATGCGGACTTCGTCTTCGTAGTTTCCGTAAACGTCTGGTCCGACGCGTCCATTCATTACGATTGGAACATTCTTCCAAAGGTCTGGAACGCCTGGTTGAACCTGTATGTTACTGAAAACCAGTTGTCCACCGCGGGCAACGTATGCTTGGGTGTACTCAAAGAACATCATCTGCATAAGCTGCCTTGTTCGCGCGTAGCCTAGACCTCGGAAATATGGTGCAAGGAAAATTAGAAAGTTGTAGAAGCCTTCTCCGCCTGCAAAGTTTGTTTGTGCAGACGCCAAGATTTTGGCGGTGTGCAGTATTGCTACTTCTGCGTGTTTAGCAGGACCAGCAATGCTTGTTCTGGTACCTAGACCATCTGGCATCAATCCATAGTAGAAGAAGTAACGCAGATCCCAGTCTTGGCAGAATGGTCGGGTTCCAAAATATTCCAAATCGTGGATATGCAAATCCCCGCCTAGGTGTGCATCAGCAATGGTTGGGGGCATCAATAGAAGGTATTCTTCTCCGGAAACCCAGTCTGCTTTTCGTTTGTGTGCAGTTTCAGGGTTAGGTTGAAGGTTCGCGTTTTCTTTTGCTTTGAATCCTTCACCCATGTCTATCATGTAAGCGTTATAGACAGGTGCACCAACACGGGTCAAAACGTTTCGGTAAAGCGCAAACTCGGGTTTCTCTGAGGAATGCGACAAAAGAACCGTGTTTACCAGTTCACGTATCAAAGGTCCGCTGATGAATTTGAGGTTCAAGTCAAAAACTTTAGTTTCCACTTCAGCGGCGATGTTTTCTGCATCCTGTCGGTTTATTGCTGGTGTGTCGTAGAATTCTTCTGCCAGCTTTGTTTCGATTAGGAGTTGTTCAACTATTTCATTTCGGTTCCAAGGTACAATGAAACCGTCTGTTCCCCTGACTACTGGACGCATTCTTTGAATTATCTCGGTCATTTTACATGACCTCGAATTTTTTGGATATGTCTGGTTTAATCAAACCGTCGTTTTCGAATATTTCGTTGTCTGTGTATACTTCGCCATCTATTTCTATGGCTGGTGCTGACATTACAACAAAGTTTCTCATGACTAGGTCGGTCATAACATCTGAATCTTCCAGATTTTTTTCCTCAAAAGCAGCGTTTTTGTTCTTTAACCACTTTTTCAGCATGTCACATCTGTTGCATCCGCTGGTAGTGTAAACCACTACGCCGTTAACACGTGTATGAGCGGGGTTGGGGTCGAAATCATTTATGAAGCCCATGAAAATTACCTCTTTCAATTACGAGGTTATAGGTTACTGTAAAATGTTCTATTTAATTTTTTAGATGGAATGATTTAAAATTCTGTATAGATGCTCAACCAAATTGACATTTTGCTATCGGGTCTCATTTAAAGGGGGTTAAGAAAAACAGGGGAGTTGGATGGTTAGGGCTAATTTTTACTATAAATAGGGGTTAACCCAAACAGAACGTTTGTTCAATAGAAATATCGAAGATTGAATAATGTAACAAACACCAAAAAAGGCGGCGTTGTTACATGCGGCTAAACGACTGAAGCATATTAACAGACCCACATGTTGGACATTTTTCCAGTTTGCCATAGAACACCTTTTGGCAGCTTGCGCAGTATGCTAGGTCGCGGTTGAAAGCGTAAAGTCCCACCGCAAAGTTTGAGGCAACATCTTTGGTAATTCCGAGCAGTTCTTCAGGGTTTTGTTCGTCACCAACAAGGGGCAACAACGCCAAATGACCGCCAGCAGTTAACTTGTGGAACTGTTCCTCGACGTGTAGCCTGTCTTTCCATAAGAGGTCAGTGCTTAACGGTAACGCTGTCAAGTCGGTGTAGAACGGTTTTTCTTTAGTTCCCTGAGCCCGAACCTTCGCCCAACCATACTTCTCCGCGTCAAGCTCCGCCAACCGCCTCGCCGCGTCGGAGGCAGGAATCATAGCCAACAAAGCACGAGTTTCAGGTTTCTTGGAATATTTATCGACATCATCTGAAAGAGAAGACACTATTTTTTTGGCAAAATCCAGAGTCTCGCCTTCCTGTTTTATCGGTTTATCGAACTTAGATTGGATTGTTTCATTCAAACCAACAAAACTTACAAGGCGAACAGAGTTCTCGATTCTGAAGTATTGGTCGCTTTCAGTTTTCTGCATCAAGAACGGCAGCAGGTTTTCTTTTTCGCGTTGTTTGATTGTGTTGTATTTGATTTCCAGTGCCCGTAACGCCATTTCAAGTTGTTCATCCAGCAGGTGGAAGAAGCTGCTTTCTTTGCCTTCGGCTTCATACATGATTCGGGGCAGGTTTACTATTACGCTGTCGATGCTTCCGGTTTGAAGCGTATCCAGTTCCCAGTCTTCGCGCCAGTTGGAGGCTAACCGAAAACCAGTAGAAGTATAGGATGCTTGTGCCTGTTCAGGTGGACAAAGGTTAGCAAAATATGGCAGACCAGTCTGAGCTGCAAATTCATGTGATTTCACCAGAAGGGAAACGCATTCAGGGGCTTGGAGGACTTCGGGGCGGATTTTTATTATCAAACGGGGGTTGAAAACGGGTTTGTGTGCATCATCTTCTAGCATGACGTCCAACAGGATTGAGGCTAAACGCTGGGTTTCCGTTACGTAGTCGCCGTAGTATCCAACTATTTTTCCTTGTGGTCCGATGGCTTCTTTTTCTTTTAGAAAGTCAGGTACAACAAACTCCAGCCCCAACGAAGAGCTTACAGTGTTTCCGTTCAGCAGGGACTGGTTCAGGTTAAAAATGAACAACCGTAGTCCATCCCTGATTTGTTCATCAGTTAAGCCTCGTGTAAAGGGTGCCAGAAAGATGTTGAAAAAGTCCAACGTTTGCTCGCCCGAGGTTTCTGTGGCAGCAAGTTTTAGGACGTTAGAGGCAGTGATTAATGCGGCGTCAAGGCTTTTTGGTGGAAGGTACGAGGGTTCTTGAAGGTTTAAGCCGCCACGGCGTAGTCCACGTTGCAGGAAAAACCTTAGGTCATGCATGAACTGGTCAGGTTTTAGTACCCATGTTCCAAGGTTTTTGAGGTGCAAACCACCAGACAAGTGTGCATCAGCAACGTCCCGTGGAAGAACGTTAAGCAACGTGTATTCCTCCATTACTGCGTCGGCAGCGGCTTTGTGGATTACTTCCACGCCTTTTAGTTTGGTTCCAGTTACTGCGATTAACTGGTTAACGTCAAAAACTGGAAGACCCAAACGGGTAAGCTTGTGGCGGTATTCTTCTAACCCTTTCTCCAGCAGGATTGCGTTTACGACTTCGCGTATCAATGGCGCGGTCAGGTATTTGGTTTTGAATTCCTGTAACCGTTTTTCTGTTTCGCGGGCAATTTTTTGTGCCTGAAAAACGGGAACGTTTGCCTCTTTTACTAGGGCTTCCACAATTTTGTTTCGGTCAAACTCTTCCATGGCTAGGCGAGAGGTTCTTACAAGTATCTTTTTTCGTTGGAAAAACTGTTGCTGAATATCCTCAGTGAAGCTGATTATGGTTTTTCCAAGTTCGGTGAGCCTGTATTCCTTGTTGTCAACGTCTGGTTCTATCAGGTCAGCGTTAAGCAGGTATTTCAGGTGGTACGCAAAACGTCCAGCGTCCCTGCTTGGGTTTAGTTTTAGGACCTTCATTAAATCAGTGTACGATTGCGGTCCCTTGTCTACAAGAGTCAAAAGAAGTTGCATACGCAACGAGGAAGACGCCGCCTTCAATACTTTAAGACCAGACTTTGGTCGCCGCTTTGGCATACAATTCTCACCAGCATCAGCTTATGTACAGTCTAGTTTAAAAAATTAAAGTATCCCCAAAAAAGTTGCAACACCTAAAAGGGGGTTAATATGACAGTTTTCGGCGTATCAGTAGGTAAAGTAGCAGCGGTCCGCCCAGAAACGCGGTTAATGCGCCTACGGGCAGCATTATTGGGGCGATTATTCTTCGTGCAATAAGGTCTGCAACCAGCAGCAGGTTTGCTCCAAAAAGGCATGAGCCAAGTATCAGGAACCGTTCATCCCCGCCGATGACCGCGCGGCAAATGTGCGGTGCAAGCAGACATACAAAACCGATTGCGCCCGTGAAACAGACAACAGTTGCTGTTGAGATGCAAGCAACAATCAGTATGATTTTTCTTACTCGGTCTACTTCTACGCCTAAACTCTTTGCTGAGTCGTCCCCCATTTTCATGATGTTAAGGTCCCACGAAAGCCAGATGTTGATTGCCAAACACACAACAAACATTACCAGCACGTAGGGTAGCTGCCACCATGATGATCTGGATAGGTCGCCTACGAGCCAGAATATTGCTGCGCTGACCGCGTTTGCTTCTGCGAAATATTGCAGTAACGTGTTGCATGCAGAAAAGATGTACATCACGGCGACGCCTGATAGGATTATTGTAGAGGGTTCTGCGCCTTGGCGTTTTACCATTAATAGGATTACAAAGGCTGGAATTAAGGAGAAAATAAACGCGTTTCCTATGATTACTAGCTGTCCACCAAGCAGGCCTTGTCCCAAGATTATCCCAATTGATGCTCCCAGCCCAGCGCCTGCGGATACGCCTAACGTGTATGGTGTTGCAAGCGGGTTTCTTAGTATTGCCTGTGTGGTGGAGCCGGACATTGCGAATACGGCTCCAGCCAAGATTGCCATCAGTATTCGGGGTAGTCGTAGATGCCAAACTACGTTAGTTGCAAGTGAAGAAACTGGAAACCAGTCTGGAAGAAACTTGTTGAAAACTGCGGCATATGCATCAGTGAACGTCATCGAGGCTGAGCCCATCGCTAAAGAAATCCCTGCGATGAGGATAAGCGAAACTGCGCATGACACCAAGAACAGAAGCCGTTTTGTGACTAGTTTTTTGTATTTTCTTTTTTCTGTTTCTGCGTTGCTGGTTTTGGTGGGTTCTAGTTTTTTGTCCACCATATCATCGCAGCCTTTCGTTTGTTTCTTAGCCAGAGTTTTCCGTTTTCTTTGACTAAAAGTTGGTTGAGGTGTTCTCTTAGTCCTGTTTCTTTGTTTAGTGGCACATGGTATGCCTCCATGAATTTGGTTACTGCATCGTCAAGGTTGCTGTAGCTTTCGTTTGATTCAAAGTTCCAGATTTCAACGTTGGCGAGTATGCCTAAATCGTGGAGAATGTTGTAAACGTAGATGTAGTCACCTGAATTAACAGAATCAGCGTCCCCACGAACGATTCTTTGCAGGGTTTGGCTCATCCACGTGGAAGCGGAAAGGAAAATGTAAACGTGTTTGGTTGATAGTTCATCCAGTTTTTGTAACGCATTTGCGATGTCAACCATGAACAAAGAAAAAGAAGACACCACAACATCATAAGGTTGAATGTTGACGTCTGCGATGAACTCTTCGCATGAACAGTTTACGGGTGTTACGTTTTGCAGGTTCTCTTTTTTGATGTTCCATTCCAGCAGGTTATACATTTTTTTTGATGGCTCAACTGCGGTAACCTGTTTTGCACGTTTGGCTATGGGTATTGTTAGTCTGCCAGTTCCTGCTCCGACGTCAAGCACAGTATATTGAGGTGTTAGTTGCATGACGTTTAGCTGGGTTTTTGTTAGTTCCTGCATGTTTGTCATGTTTTCGTTAAAACTAGTTGCACGTTTATCCCAGTAACCGGTTGTGCTTAACTCGTTTCGTTTGGTGTTCTGGAGTTTGTCTTTCCATAGTTCACCCCAGTTTATTAACGCCAATTTTTTGTCAACCTCCTTGTGGTTAAATCAAAGTTTTGTTTTCTAAAGAAAAAAGGGAGAATCTAGACTCCCAGTTACGGCAATACAGTAACAGAGTTGTTTGGGATTCCAATTAGGTCGTTGTTGATGTTTATTGCAGGATACAAGAAGGCTCCGTGTTCGTCTAGGCTGTAGTCTAACCGCATGAACCGTGTTATGTATTCTTGGTGTACTGCTTCTGGGTCTAGGTCTGTGAATACTTCGGGGTGCAGTATCTTTGCAAGGTAAACAGCGCCCAATACTCCGCCCATACCGTTGTTTCTAAAGTCTCCTGCGATGATGTACACGTTTCCGTTCTTCACAGCGGTGATGTCTGCAAACTCTGGTTTAGCCATGTAATCAGCCAAACAGGTTTGTAAACTGGTTGGGCTGTCAACGTCGTAGCCTTGAGCAGGGTCGTCGCGCATTCCTCCACCGAAGGTGTATCTGACTGTGTGCAAGAAAATGTATTCAGGATTTGATTCGATTATCCACTCGGCATCTACTTTTACTGACGAGGAATCAAAATAGCCAGAAAGCGACTGCCCCACGTTTGAGCCTCCAGCCAGAATACACACCTGACCTAGTGTGTCTACTGTTGCGTAGCACGAAACTGTTGTGGCGGTGGTGTCGTATGGGTAGTTTGTGATGAAGACTTTTGGTTTTTCGTTTTCGGCTATGTTTTCGGTTCCAGCGCGGATTGTTTCAGTTAGGTCAAGAAGCCAATCCACGTATTCTCGTGATTCTGAGACGCGGTCAAAGATGTAGCCTGCCTTTAGTATACCTTGAACAAAACTTGAGTCCTCAGGAGCAGTAACGTTTGGGTAATATAACCCCAAGAATACCACGTCTAC
>JBAZEV010000008.1:0-39721 GCA_041653695.1 Bathyarchaeia archaeon | reverse complement strand
CAGATTTCACATAGAACCGTTGAACGGGTCTTAAATTCACCACAACCCATAGTTAAGGATGAGTATGCGTTCCGACCAACGGAGCGAAAAACTCACAAAGAGATGAAAACCGTATGATACCGCAGACATTAGCGAAGCCTATAGCTATCAACCGCCAACTTACACTTCAAGAACTCAAAAGCCTAAACTTACCAATGAAAATCCAAGGCGACTCCGTCTTCTTCGAAAAAAGCATCAGAGGCTACAAGCTCCAGCAACCTATCGAAATAAACCTGCAAAAAATGCTATCTGCCAGAGAGAAAGGTCTAGTTGCATACATCATTAATGCCTTCATCAGCGAGCGACCAGCACTAATCCCTTTTGTATTTGACAACCAAAGCATCATCAAGATGGCCAGACACTTCCTACGCCATTGCAGCGGATCCTATGACAGCTGCCGGGGCTACACCGTGCAAGTGCAGAAATATTCAGTTTGGCTTGGCTACAGCCCAGACCTCATAATAGCGGACCTAAAACCAGTCGGCAACATCCCTGATCCATTAAGAGTGCAGAACCACACAGGATACCTCAACGACTACCTAGCACAGCTTCAAGATGACGGCCTAAAACCTGGAGCTGTAAACAACTACGTCAAAAGCGTCAAAACCTTCTACCGAGTCAACGGAATAAAAATCGAACTACTCGAACCCCTTAGCAGACGAATCACCTACAAAGACCGAGCACCCAAACCTGAAGAACTTACCAAACTGCTTGACTTAGCCGACCTAAGGGAGAAATTCATAGTTTCAGCCTTTGCCCTCGGCGGCTTCAGAGAACAAACCTTTTCAAAGCTCCTCTATCGACACGTCAAAGAAGACATAGAAGCCAACACTATTCCAGTGCACATTCACGTTGAAGCAGAAATCACCAAAGGTAAGTATGGAGATTACGACACCTTCCTCGGTCCCGAAGCCGTAAACTACCTGAAACTGTATCTAGAGCAGAGACGCCAAGGCAGCACCGATTACAGAGCAGGCAAAAACAAATACATGAAGCCAGAGGAAATTACCGATAATTCGCCGCTCATCCGAAATGCAAACAAAAACGACACAGTCAAAGGAGTCACGCCAAAGCAAATACGCAAAATTGTCCACGACCTCTACTCAGAAGCCGGTCTAATCAAGCCAGCCATGGGCAGATATTACGAGCTCAGAACCCATAGCATACGCAAATACTTCAAAACACAAATGATCGCCTTAGGAGTCCAAGAAGCATACGTTGACTACATGATGGGGCATATCCCCGATACCTATCACGACATCCAGAGCTTAGGCATTGAGAAGCTTAGGAGCATCTACGCAGCTGCAGGATTAGCTATAAGACCCAAGACCCAACATAGCAAACTAGAAACCATTAAGGAAATGATACGGGCTTTAGGCGAGAATCCAGAGCAGATTCTAAACAGAGATGCACTTGCCCAAGGAGCCACTACTGAAAAACAAGACATCGCTGAACATCAGTTGGCAGTTCTGCGAAATGAGCTTAGGCAGCTAATCAAAGAAGAATCTGCGGTATAAATGAACGTATATACGGTCGATAACCGTCGGACCCGCCATCGATTACATTAACTGTATTGTTTCACCGATTTTTTGTTTCAATGCCTTCTGGTACACAACATCAGCGGTTGCGGCATCCTGTATCGCAAGACCAGTAGACGTAAAAACAGTGATTTCTTCCGTTGAAGTTCTTCCCAGTTTTAGTCCTGCTACTATTTCACAGATGTCACCCCAGATGTCCTCTGGTTTGAGCAACCCTTGGGTAATGGGCACATTGATTTCTCCACCGTGACAGCTTTGCTCGATGTCGTCTACAACAATTTTTGATTTAACCAGAACCGCTGGATCTAACTCCTGTTTTCCGGGAGCATCTGCTCCAATGCAGTTAATATGAGTTCCATCATGTACCCAATCCGCTGAAACCAAAGGCTTTCTTGAAGGCGTAACGGTAACAACTATGTCTGCGTCTTGAACCACGTTTTTGGTGTTTTTAACCGCGCAAACGTTCACGTGCTCGTTAGTGTTCATCTCTTTTGCATAGTTTACCGCTGCCTGCTCGTTTATGTCCCAAACTTTTACTTCCTCTAGTGTCCTGAACACCTGCAACAGTCCCATCAACTGGGTTTTTGCTTGCATTCCCGCGCCAACCAAACCAACAGTTTTCGGGTTCGGATTCGCCAAATATTTGGCTGCAATTGCTCCTGCGGCACCTGTTCGTAGGGCTGTTATCCATGCTCCGCCCATGATTGCTTTAGGTGCACCCGTTTTGGGGTCAACTAGGATTATCGTAGCCATAACTGTGGGCAAACCAAACTTTTTTGGATTATCAGGATGCGAGTTAACAACTTTAACAACAGCAACATCCGTTTCTTCAAGGTAAGCGGGCATGGTTCTTAGGTCACCATTATGTTTTTTCATGAAAAGATACTGTTTAGACGGCATCTGTGTCTTGCCTAGCCCCTTCATTTTGAATGCAGATTCAACCGCGACTATAGTTTCTTGAAGTGAAACTACTTTTTTCACGGTGTCTTCAGACAAAACAAATGTTTTCACTTTTTGCCCCCGTTAACTATGTATTTGTGGAATGCGGTTTAACATTATCCGTTCCCAGAATAGGCAAAAATCATGTTGCCAAAATTTTACAGCAGTTAAAAACGGTTTTTTCTTGTTTTTCTTAAAGCAAATATGCACAATGTTGAGGATACAAAAAACATCAAAACCAGTAACAGGTTTTCCAGTTCTGGTATAACTGTGTAAGTGTAGTATTGTCCTGTGTTGTCTTCTATTGCTACGTTATTGTTGTGGTCGATTGCAACTATTTTATATTGCAGATACTTTCCATTTTCGTATCCTTGAATTTCACCCGTGTATGTGTCTGCTGTGTTGCTGGTCATTGTAACGTTTGTCCATGGTTGTGCCGCGTCACTCCTATACGATAAAACAACTTCTTTGACTCCCACGCCGTTGTCTGTTACTTGCACAGTAACTGTTACTCCTTGGAACTGGTCTACTGAATCAGAACTCGGGTTTTGAGACGGCACACCAATCGTGGGCGCATCCAAATCTGCGTCAGATGTTCCAACTGGTACTGCATACAGTGGAATAATCAAAGCAGACACCCCCAACGCGGTCCGAAGAGTTTGCGCGGCTGCTCCGTTCCATTGTTCAGTGCCTTCGCTGAGTACATTTGTTTTCAGGTTCTGCGTTGATGCTTCAAGAATAATCTGTTGTATTACACATCCCGTGTTTACTTCCATGAACAGATGAGCTAAAACTCCGCCATCACTGTTTCCATATGATGAATCGTAGCCTACTACAAAGATGGCTGGTGCAGTTGCTGCCCACCCTTGACCAGAAAACGCGTTTGCTATTGCTGACCGTTTGTCCCCATTTTGTATCTTTGACACTGAATGAGTTTCAGGTAAGTACTTGTATACCCCTGTTGAATTTGAAACATAAACTACAAGCGGGTAAATTCCATACGCACTTGGAGTTGTTCTGTGGTCTGCATCTGAATAACCATAAGCCGCCCAAAGCAGTTGAGAACCCTGCTGCAACGACAGACTCTGTGACCCCAACTGCTGCGTATAACGTATATTCTGCAGGGCATCTTCAAAAGACGTTGTACTAACTTGAACCTGCGGCAGATTACCGTTCATAATCTCATATTTTGGTGACGACACACCAACCACGTCACTGGGAACTCCCAACGGCATAATTATCAAAGGTGTTTGGGTGCTGGACAATTGTAGCACAGTGCGCAGGCCATCATCGTTTATGCTTCCAATAACACATGTTCCCAAATCTAACGATCCCGCAGCTAAATGCACGTTTTGGGCAAGACAACCCGCTTCTGCGCATGCAAAGTAGTGGTTATCCATTACTGTTTCGTCCCAGACTATTACCAGTACTTCGTTTGCGTCGCTGGGCCAACTTGAGATGTACGACCGTATTGCCTGTTTGTTCACGCTTAACAGGTGTGCAACAAGGGATCTGGTTTCTGGAACAAACCTGTAGCTGCCTGTTTGATTAACTGTGTATATAATCAAAGTGTGAGCAACTCCTATTTGCGGCACGTTTCGCTGCTGACCTGTGTAACCGTAGGCTGCCCACAACACGTCTAAGAGCTGTTGGTTTGTTACATCCTCATTGGTATAGCTTCGGACGGATTGTCTGCTGCTCATTACCTGTTCTATGGAAAGCGCAAATGCTTGGGTTGTAAGTAATGAAATACAAACAAAAAAAGTAATCAAACAGTATGCAACGTTTTTCTTTGATTGGCCTGCCATCTTCAAGCCTTTAAATCCCCTTAAACATGTTATTGTGTTCAAGTTATCTTAAATCGGTATCCCTATGGTAATCCATTTTAATCCCAGACAGTTTCAGCAAGGGGTCTAATGCCTTCTTTCCATGTTTCCAGCGGTAATAGAGCACATACGCCACCATCGCGGCAACGCGTGTTGGCCACTCGGATATGTCTGCGGCAAAAAGTTCTATGTTGTGTCGCCAGCACCGTGCCAGCAGTTCCCATTGCAGTGGCGTTAAATGTTTCAGGTCCATGTGGCTTGCTTTTTTGAGCATGCAATCGTCTTCTGAGGTGAACAGTAACGGGACATAGAACAGTTTGCTGTGTTTGAGTTTGTCTAACAGTTCAAGGGTTGCGTTTGTGTCGTTTTCTGTTTCCTCGGGCAAACCAACAATCAGTGTTGCCAGCGGCCAGATGTAGTTCTCGTTCATTATGGAAACCGCTTTAGTTACAACGTCCTGCCACTCTTCAGGTTGGAAAGGTAGCATCTTACCCGCCATATACTTCTTCATGAGTCGGGTACTTCCTGATTCAATGCCTACCTCGATTGAACTGTGCCGTATTCCATTTGTTACCCAATACGATTTTTCGCGAAGAATCGGGCCTATCTCCTCTACGATTGCTGGTTCATAAACAACAGGCGCCAACGCAGCGTGAGCAGGTTGAATAAACTCCACATCTGGAACTGCTGCAATCGATTTGACTAAATCTACAACAGCTTCCCTGTTTGGCAAAAACTTGTTGTCACATTGATACAAGAAGATGTCCTCGCTTGCCAAAATTATCATCCGTGTGCCATTTTTTGCGTTTAATTCAACTTCTTCCAGAATGCGTTTTATCGGAAAAGAGTAACGTTTTCGCATCATCGGTGAACAAAACTTGCAGCCTCTGCCACAGCCGCGGGTAATCTCTACTGTTCCAAACATTGACGGGTTTACTATGGGGCAAATCATTTCAGGTTCTGGGGGTTCGGTTTCTACGACTTTTGGGAGTTCTTCGCCATTGAGTGCTTTACGGAAGATTTCCATCGCAGTTTTTTCGCCTTCACCCATGACAATGCAGTCGATTCCATACTTTTTTTGCAGTTTAGCTCTGTGAATCTGCCATGAGCCTGCTCCGCCTAGGATTATTTTGGCGTTCCATTTGTGCAGTATCGGGTTTGTTATGAGGTCCCTGAATTCTGCGGCGGCTACGGGTTCTTCTCCAAAACCCACAAGCGACGTATATGTTCGGCTGACAAACCCTATTCCCGCTGGTTCCATCGAAGTTATTCCGATGACTTTGGTGTTGGGTCCTACAACACTTTTCAAGTCATGCGGGTTAACTACGGCAACTTTTTGTTCACCAAACTCTCTGACGAGTGATGCCTCAATTTTTCTTATCCCATATGGTGCATATTTAGCGGTGTAGTCCTCGTTTGTGGGGACTCTTGGGTACAAATATTTTCTGAGCAAAAACCTTGGCACTATAGCTGTTGGGAAGCCTCCCGTAAACGCCCTGAATGGACTGAGGTTAAAGTCGCTCATGTCCGTGGCAGAACCAGTAAGAACTATTGGAACGCCATGCGGCTGAGGGGCTACACCATTTTTTGTGCTCATAATAGCGCGCAATTTATCGTAAAACATTTATCAGCTTTGCTGTGCTTTTGTTCTAGTGCTCAGTTCTAGGAGAAATGAAAACTAAACAATAAAAAGGACTTCTGGAGATTGTTTTTCTATGAATACACAAAGCTGGCTTGAATGCATAGTTCCCAGTTGCGGAAAAAAGTATGCAATCACAGAACGACGAACCAGATGTAACTGTGGCGAACTTTTAGATGTGCGATACAAAGGAACGTTCCCAAAAAGTTTGCAGGAAACGTTTTCTGAACGCCTTAACCACCACCAGAACATCTTCAACGAGAGTGGAGTGTGGCGTTACCGCGAGTTGCTTAACTTCGCTGGAGTAAACACAGAAGACTACTCCGATTACAGCAAAAAACTGGTTTCCCTAGACGGCGCAGAGGGACGAACAAAACCGTACCATTTGACCCGTGTTGCCAACTATGTTGGAGTAAAAACTGAGAACTTTTGGTTACAGTTCGAAGGCGACAACCCAACAGGCTCATTCAAGGATAACGGCATGGCATCCGCTTTCACTCACGCGCGGATGGTTGGCGCAAAAAAGGTTGTTTGTGCTTCTACTGGGAATACTTCTAGTTCTGCTGCGGCGTTTGCGGCAAACGAGTTAGACATGGAAGCTTTGATACTTGTTGGTGAAGGAAAAATTGCCAAAGGTAAACTTGCCCAATCGCTTGCGTATGGCGCCAAAGTTTTGCAGGTCAAAGGTGACTTCGACGTTGCCATGAGTATGGTGCAGGCACTAGCAAAAAAGAGCCCAATCTACGTTGTAAACTCTTTGAACGCGTTCAGGCTTGAAGGACAAAAAACGATGATGTTCAGGGTTCTTGATTATCTGCGTTGGGAAGTTCCTGACTGGATTGTGTTTCCGGGCGGAAACTTGGGTAACACTTCAGCTTTTGGTAAAGCTTTCATGGAACTTTACGAGTATGGCTGGATTAAAAAGAAGCCGCGGATGGCGGTTGTTGTTGCCGAGGGTGCACCCACATTGTCTGACTTGTATAACGAGCTTGAGGTTAGATGGAACAAGGGATGTGTTGACAACAGCCTTATTGACGATTACTACACTGAAGTGGAAATAAAAGGCATCAAAGCAAAGACGCGAGCAAGCGCAATCGAGATTCTAAAACCTGTAAACCTGAAGAAAGCGTTGCGGACATTGGAGTTCACTGACGGTGTTGTAACAAAGGTTTCTGACGAAGCAATAATGGATGCCATGGCAATGGTAAGCAAGAACGGTTTTGGTTGTGAACCTGCCTCGGCTGCGACGGTTGCTGGAACCAAAAAACTTGTGGCAAAAGGCGTAATCAAACCAGACGAAACCGTGGTCGGAATCGCAACGGGTCACATACTAAAAGATGTTACCGCTATCGTGGATTACCACTTTAACCCCGAAAACAGGTTTGCTAACACGCCGATAACGTTGGAGCCAAACATAAAAGAGATACTAAAACTCGCAAACAACTAGACTGTGCCCAGAAAACTCATTGCCTGTGCCAAAATAAAGAACAAGAATATTGAACTGGTTAGTTTGGAGCCTACCTTCCAGACAACGGTTAACAGAATCATGATTGTTGCCATCTGTATCATCTGCTGGGACACAGTAACACCTAGGTTGTTTAGTATGAAGCCTAACAGAAACGTTACGCCGTCTCCGATGCACTTCAAACCCGTCATTATTTGACCTAATGCCTCAATTACGCCTGGACCCAACATCTTGCTTTAACCCCTAAACCTAGCGGTGGGGATCACTTAACAACTAAGATGCATAACTTATGAATCTTATGCGGATATATTCCGTATCAAAAATACTGCCAACCGATAGGAAGCATCACTTATGCTCTTTTTTACTGATTTATTTTACGGATTACAACTCATTTTCTTGTGACAAGTTACCATATTTCCTGTTTTATTCCCTTGTTAAAATGAAAAATTTAAGTACAAGTCTTCTGCATGTAAGGGAATTGAATGCCTTGGTAGTATAGCTCGGCCCAGTATAGGCGGCTGTCGCCCGCCCGACCCGGGTTCAAATCCCGGCCAAGGCGCCATTCACTTTTTCTTATAACTGATGTTTGTCAAACCTTAATTTTGAAAAAACACGGGTCTGTGTTCAAATTAACGGCTTCTTGTTTTCTGCTTGATGCAATTTGATAACTCTTTTATAGTTATGCGCTCATTATTTGAGTTAGAGGGGTTTGTTTTGTCTGTTAAAATTAGTTCTGATTATGTTAATCTTTTGAATAAAGCAGTTTCACGAGAACTGCAAGTCTCAATTCAGTACATGTTGCAGCATGCAAAGATGGAAAAACTGGTGCAACGAGTCGTTCCCGAAAATATTCTCTTGGATAAAACAACATACGATAAATTGGGGGCAGTTCTGCGGGAATTTGCAGTTCAGGAAATGAAACACGCCGCTGACATTATTGAACGAATTTACTATCTTGGTGGAGAAGCAACAACAAAATCGGAAAAGCCTGTTATCGGAAACAGTTTAAGCGAATTTGCCAAGAACGGCGTGAAAGCAGAAGAAGAAGCACTAGTTTTGTACCGCAAGATTCTTGAGGAATCCGCAAAACTTGGGGACATGGAAACTCGGGAACTGTTCGAAAAAATCTATGCAGATGAGGAAACTCACCTGTTCAAGTTCCAAGAATACGTGAACATTAACGATGAACCTGAAACAGAAGGTTCAACCGTGTCAGAGTGGCGCAAAGTCTTTACTGACGACTATTTTGCGTTGCTGAACAAAGCTGTTGCAAGCGAAATCTTTGCAATAGTCCAATACACAAACCAACATGAAAAAGCCAGCCTTTTGGCTTTGCGAACTAAGAAGACGGCTCTTGAGGTCATCACGGACGTTAACAAAGCTCAAGTGGTCAGTAACTTGCTCAAAGAAGTTTTCATGCAAGAAATGGATCACCTTGAAAAAATCTCTGAACGAATTTATCTGCTTGAAGGCGAAGCAACGCCTTTCCCTGACCCTCTTCCGCAGGTCGGCAAAACACCTAACGATTTCTTGAAGATGGGCCATGTAGCTGAAAACGATGCCATCATGCTGTACCGAAAAATCATCGCAGAAGCATTCAAACGCGGAGATACATTAACTCGGCGCATGTTCGAAGATATCGTTATGCAAGAAGAAGAACACTACTGGAAGTTTGACGACTTCCTGAAGTAGCCTCTTTGTGCCGTGGCTCAGTAACGCTTCGAAATTGGCGTATGTGCCGATTTCCAGTTGGTGGCACTAATTTTTTTCATGCCGCTTTCACACAATTTATTTGTTAAGACCGTTCTATACACGTTTGAACATCCACGTTTCTTGTAACTTGATTTCGTGAAGGCTTGCATAATGGCAAAAACCGGAAAAACCAAAGAACGTGAAGCGTCATCAGTTCGGAACATTTTTGCTTTAGGCTTTGTTAGTTTCTTCACAGATATATCCAGTGAAATGGTTTTCAGTATTCTACCAACCTTTCTTCTTGGATTGCCAGGTTCCAGCGTGGCTGTTTTAGGTTTCATCGAAGGAACCGCTGAGGCATTAAGTTATGCCCTGCGTGCGGTTTCAGGGATTTTTTCAGACAAGTTCCGTAAACGGAAAATCTTTGTTTTAGCTGGCTACGCCATTTCCAATGCTGTAAAACCATTTTTTGCCGTTGCCCGCGTACCCTTTGATGTTCTGGTTATACGGGTTGCTGACCGCGTTGGGAAAGCTGTTCGAACCTCGCCGCGTGATGCACTTTTGGTTGACTCTGTTTCTGAGAAACGACGAGGCGCCGCGTTTGGGTTGCATCGGACTCTTGACCAAGCAGGTGCCATAATTGGACCGTTGATTGCTTCGGCGGTGATGATTGGTTTTGGTTTTGCTTTTCGGGACATCTTTTGGTTATCCCTGATTCCGGGTGCAATTGCGCTTTTCATTCTCCTGTTTTTGGTTAAGGAACGTGCCAGTGGCACTGTTGGCGGGTTTCGTTTGTTGGATGGAATACGGTCTGCTTTGGTTGGCAACTTCCGCTGGCTGCTGGTCGTTGTTGGCATCTTTTCTTTGGGTGCCTTCAATTTTTCTTTTGTTTTATTGTATGCTCAGCAGGCTGGTGTTGCTGGCTCTGTTATTCCTTTGGTTTATGCACTGGTTAATGGAGTTCATGCCTTGATTGCGATTCCTGCGGGTCTGTTGTCTGACCGTTTTGGTAAAGAAAAGATGATGGTTTTTGGTTTCTGTGTCTTTTTGGGGGCTTGTGTTTTGCTTTTGTTTCCCGTAAACATGGTTGCCGCGTTTTTGCTTGCCACCGTTTTTGGTGGTTACCTTGGAATTGTTGAAACTGTTCAACGGGCTTTGGTCCCGCAATATGTTCAGCCTTCTCTAAGGGGAACCGCATATGGGTTGTATTACCTGTTTGTTGGATGTGCCTTTTTTGTTTCTAATGCTGTGTTTGGGTCATTATGGGACGTTTTTGGTTCGTCGGTTGCGTCTGTTTACAGTATAGTGTTGTCTGCTGTGGCTATCGTGGCTATGGTGTTGTTTGTTAAAAAAACAAGTAAACCCGTTTTACAGCAAATCTAGCCTAGAAAGGGACTCTACCAGTTCTTGGTTTGCCACCGAGCAGTAAACCCATTTTCCTTTTTTTGTGCGGTTAACGATTCCAACGTTTTCCAGTATCTGGATGTGGTGAGAAAGGTTTGGTTGGGTCATATCAAGGGCTATCATCAGTTCGCAGACGCACATTTCTTGGGTTGCTAAAAGTTTGACGATTCTAAGCCGTTTTTCGTCTGCTAATGCTTTGAAGAATTTGCTGTTTTTCTTTGCCGCTTTGATGTCTGCGGGGTTTTGTGCCATTTTTTTGAGTTCTTGTTTGTATTCTTCGGCTACCTGTGCTTGGCAAAGGTCTGTTTCTGTTAGCCGTTTTAGTCGTTGGTCTACTGGTTTCATGTGTTTTCTACCTTGCTTTTGTGTTGATGTATCTAAATATGTTTACGCAAACAAAACGTATAAATATATCTAAAAACATCAATATGTTTGTTGTTGTAGAAACCAGGGATGTGAACAAATCAATTGAGCAAAGACCTAAAATGCCCATACGGAATACCCGACAGCAAATGCTGCCAATCATCAACCTGCCCAACATGGGTAGCACGACAAAAACCAAACCAAGAATAAATCCTATTTTTTTGGTGAATAACTTTTGGCAGAAAGAAAAGTCCAACTCGGAGTTTTCGAGAAATATCTTGCACTCTGGGTTCTCGTATGTATGCTGGGCGGACTTGTTCTTTCTCAAGTTCTACCACAGTTAAGCAACGCAATTAACGACCTGCAGTTCGCTGGAATCTCAATCCCAATCGGCGTATGCCTGTTTTTGATGATGTATCCGGCACTGTTAAATCTGCAGTTAAGCGAACTCAAAAAACTGGCAAAAAACCCCAAACCAATAGTTTTAACATTAATCTCCAACTGGGTTTGGGCTCCACTGGTAACAGCGTTTTTGGCATATTATTTCCTTGCTGGAAACGACCAACTAATCGTATCCCTGATACTGCTTGGTTCCAGTCCATGCACCGCAATGGTCCTTGTCTGGGGCGCATTAGCAGAAGGAAACCAAGAACAAAACGTGGTCAACACCACATTAAACACGATAACAATAATGTTTCTGTACGCACCCGTTGTTTCATTGTTAACTGGCATCCAAAACATCCAAATCAACCGAACAACCCTGCTGCTGTCAGTATTCGTTTTCATCGGAATACCGTTGGTTCTGGGTTACATCTCAAAGAAAGCCTTAACGCGCCGAAAAGGTGCAGAATGGTTCCAAACCACATACAGACCCGCAGTAAGCAAAATCTCAATTCTTGCCCTGTTAGCAACCTTGATTGTCATATTCTCCTTGAACGGCAACGTTTTGATACAACACCCAGAAGAAATGGTGCGCGTTTCAATTCCGTTGTTGCTGGGATTCTTTATCATCATGGGAGTTAACCTATTAGTTACCAAGTTTGCTGGTCTCAGATACAAAGAGGGCATAATCTCTGTCATAATTGGTTCTTCAAGCCACTTTGAAATCGCCATCGCAACCGCAATCAGCCTATACGGGTTGGGTTCGCAGGCTGCGTTGGGAACAACGATGGGGCTGTTCTGGGAAGTCCCAATCATGTTAAGCCTAGTTTTTCTGGGCAAAAAATTGAGGAAAAAACATTTCTGGAAAAACAACTAAAATATAAGGTGAAAGAAATTGGAAAACGAAAAAATTAAAGACGCCGTCAAGAAACGGTATGGAAAAATAGCAACAACCGAGGGTTCAACTTGTTCATCATCGTCTTGTTGTTCATCTAGTTGTGACAGTTGTGGAACTCCACCACAGTATGTTGCATGGAAAATCGGTTATTCTCCAGATGACATCAATGATGTTCCCGAAGAATCTGTACTAGGTTTAGGCTGTGGCAACCCCGTTGCGGTAGCAAGCCTCAAAGAAGGCGAAACCGTCCTAGACTTAGGCTCAGGCGGAGGCATCGATGTGTTCTTGGCATCCAAAAAGGTTGGACCAACCGGCAAAGTAATCGGAGTAGACATGACCCAAGAAATGGTCACACGCGCAGAAACCACGGCAAATAAACACGGTTACAAAAACGTTGAGTTTCGTTTAGGCGAAATAGAAAACATCCCAGTTCCAGACGAATCAGTGGACGTAATCATCAGCAACTGTGTAATCAATCTGGCTCCAGACAAACTGGCGGTATTCAAAGAAGCCCACCGCGTCCTAAAACCAACAGGACGACTAATGGTATCTGACCTAGTGACACGCGGAGAACTGCCCGAAGAAGTAAAGAAAAGTTTCGAAGCATGGGCAGGATGCATCGCAGGCGCACTTGAACAAAACGATTACCTGGACAAAATTAAACAAGCAGGCTTCAAAAACGTTAAAGTTGTTTCCCAAAAACCGTACACAATCGAGCTTTCTCCACAGTTGATGGGAAAAATAGTAAGCATACAAGTTGAAGCTCACAAAAACTGATTCCACAACTTTCTGTAGACCAATAAAACGTTATTAACAAACTGGTACTGATTACCTCGAATAACGGTGGCTGTGTTAGGGTCTGTCTTTGTCAAGGTTTTCATTCGTTTCAACTTAAAACCAAAACCAACCAGCTAACACTTTTTTGTTAGCTTTATTTCGGTTTATTATGGCGTTGGGTTTAGGGTATGAACAGTTTAGTTTAATGTTACGGCTAAAACGACTCCCTGTTTTGTTAGTTTACCTGAGTGTTCCTTTGATTGCATCTGCTTTTAGCCTGAGAAAATCCAGTGCATCCTCATAATGCAGGCAAGAGTTCCCGTTTTTCTCTGGGTCTTTGAGTGTACAGCGCCCATTTTTCCAGTTTATGCAATTAGAACGTTCACATAATGGGTAATCCATCAAGTGTGCCTTCTATTTTCTTGCTTTACTTAGTTTATGTTATGTGCTCAAACATTTTTTGTATGAACAAATTAACAAGTTCTGGGGACAAACCGTCAAGGATGTCAAATATTTGTTGATCTGTTATCGCGTAGAGTCTTCTGTTGCCGTCTTTTCGGCTTTTAACTAATCCAGAATTCTTCAAAATCTTCAGGTGCCGCGAAACCACTGGCTGAATAAGGTTAACATGTGGAATAATTTTGCATACACATTTTTCTCCATCCCTTAGAAAATCCAGTATGTCAAGCCGAATTGGGTCTGATAATGCCTTGAAGATTTTGGCTTTGAACTTGTTTTTGTCGATGGTTTGTGAGAGCATTACCAAAAAATAGAAAATAAATATATTTAAATATTGTTATGAACTTTTGTGGTTTTAACTAAAGAGGCGACAAAAGTGCCCGAAAAAACATACAAAGGAATTCCCCGTGAGAAGATACCGTGGTACCCCACGATAGATTACGAAAAATGCGTCAACTGCGGAAAATGTGTAGAATACTGCACACTTGGCACCTTTGAATTCGAAGAAAACCAAGGACAAAAACGTCCAGTAGTAAAAAACCCATACAACTGCGTAGTACTCTGCAACGGCTGCGACAGCCAATGCCCTTCTGGGGCTATTAGTCATCCTGCACCTGAAGAAACCAAGAAACTTATCGAGAAACTGCAAAAAACACAGTAGTTTACGCCGAGTTAACCAGTTGTTTGTAGTTTGCTTCAATTTGTTGTAGAATTACATTTTTGGTTATTTTTCCATTCGACTTTAGCATCGCCGCGATTGAGGCTCCTCCGCATCCAACGCCTTCTTTGACTACGCCTGCCTCGTACGCTTTCAATCCGTTATACTGGGTGTTTGCAAAGTTTAAGTTAGCAGCCAACACCGCATAGTCGCCAATCTGTTCAACTAAGCCAGTGATGTCCGCGGTTTTGTCTTGTATAATCCATCGGGTTGTTCCGATGGCAATGTTATCTGTCAAATCTGGGTTTATTGCGTTAACAACCGCTAACACCGCAGCCATCTGGGTTCCACCCGCCAGTATTACGGGAACCTTTTTTGCTGCACCCAAAACAATGCCTGCCACGGCGGGTTGCATGGGGTCTCCAACCGTTGAAACTGCCTGTATGGGGTCTGATGCGTATTCGCCAAATTCTACGTCTGCGGCTTTAAGTGCCTCGGTTGCCGTTTTTGTTTTCAGTTCATGAGGATTAAGCGGCAGACTGCTTGAAACTTTTCCTTTTGCATTAACTCCCAACGCCAACAAAACGCTAAGTGCCGTGGTTGTGCCTCCAGGGATGCTTTCGCCAACCACAAGGTAATCCACTGTTTTGGCTAGGTTTTCTCCAACAATTTTTGCCCTTTCCATTACTTCTTGGGCGTTGCTGACCGCGTTGCCTGAACGTATATCATTTCCGGGGCATCCGCCAAGTTCCACGTATGGTACATGTGGTTTAATCTTCAAGCCCGCGTTCACAACAAGGGTTGGGATGTCTGCCAGCTTTAACGCCGACATCGTAATCAGTGCGGGTGTGGGAATGCCGTCAGGTGTAACGGGTACGCCGGGTATGCATTTGCATTTTCCAAAATGTAGTAGTTCCACGTCTGCTGGTGGGGTGTAATCGGTTATCTGTGGGTTTGCTCCTGCGGCGGATATGCCTTGTATTTTTGCGGTTTCTGTTACGGCGATTACGCAACTGAAAAACGGTTGTTTAGCTGCAAGACGGTTTACCAGCTTTTCGCCCTTTGTTTTGTTATGCGCCAAGATTACGTCAAACATATCCATGTTTCACCAACCAGACCTATCGTTTGGTGGATTATCCAACCAATAATTTAAATCTGTTACTGAAAATGTTTCTTACACAGTAACAAGAAGGTTTTGACGTTGGAAGACCGATTTAAAGATATGCCTTTACTAAAATACCTTGAAGACCACGGGGTAACCTTACAGGCTATGATAGACACAGCCCTAGAACTGTTTGTTCCCCACCCCGGAATAGAAACCATGGAAAAGGCAACCCAACTATTCAAGGACGGGTTCTTTGAAGTACTCTCAGACGTCAACGTGGCTGTGCTGGAAGTTGCCCTTTTCCGAGCCGAAGAAGACGCCCGCAACGGCAAAGTTCCCCTGCTGCCCGTAGAACAGTTCACCACACGACCCGGATTAATAGTAGATGAGATGCTGGGCATGGTTATCGCCAACTATATCGCAGGCGCAAAGGGTGTATTCGAGTTCATCCGTTTCGACCAAGTAAAACCTGGAATTTTGCGAAAACTTGGACCAATCGCAAACGATGCAATCGGCGGATTAATCGCTGGAGTTTCCTCGAGAATCTATTCTGCCGCAACAGAAGAAGACTACAACAAACAAACCAAAATCTAGCCTCCCCAAAAGAGTGAGAATGCTACTGTTTACGCAACTCGCCTTTTGTGCACTTACACTGATACGTTTGGATTACTGTACATAATTTGTTTCATCTCCAAACTGCCGTGTTATTCCAAAATGTGGTTTCGTATATGTGTTAAAACTTGACCAGTATTCCAAAATAATGAAACATAAACAAGGAAAAAAATATAAGCAACAAAACATGACGGCAAAATTTATTAATGGGCACGTTGGTTTACGTTGTTAGCTCTCAAAAGAAAATTTGAAGCTTAATTAAGGAGACCCGGCTTTTAGGGTTGGAAAATTACCGCCCCCAGCGGAGGAAACTCCCAACTTGAAAACAATAGAGATGAACCCCTCAAACTTCCCTTGTAACTACAATAGGTTAGGGAGGACTTAGAAAAATTTGGTAATAACAGAAAATAATCTTTTGCTCCTCCAGAAATCTTTCTTTAAAGAGAAAGGCTTAGTTAGACAACACTTAGATTCCTACAACAAGTTCATTGACAGTGGACTGCAAGAAGTAATTGATGAAATTGGATTAATCGACATAGAAATCCCAGAGATGCCGTACAAAATAAAACTGGGACAACTTTGGGTAATCGACCCTCAATCCAAAATCAGCAGACCATACCGAACTGAAGTTGATGGAACCAAACACGAAATCTTCCCGATGGAAGCTCGTTTTAGGAATCTTACTTATGCTGCACCTTTAGCGCTGGAGATGACTCCAGTAATCGATGGAAGAGAACAAGAACCTGAACTTGTTTTAATTGGTGACCTTCCAGTTATGCTGAAATCTAAACTCTGTATTCTTTCACAGTTAACAGACCAAGAACTAATAGAATACGGAGAAGACCCAGGAGACCCAGGCGGTTACTTCCTGATTAACGGCTCTGAACGTGTAATCGTTGCAATGGAAGACCTTGCCCCAAACCGTGTCCTAGTAGACATCGACGACCGAGGCACAAAACCAGTTTACGAAGCAAAAATATTCTCAACAACCGTAGGTTTTCGAGCAAGAATTCAGCTAAGAATGAAATCTGACGGCGGAATCTCCGTATCTATACCAGGAGTTCCCACCGAAGCACCATTCATAATTTTGATGCGCGCACTTGGAATCGAGTCAGACAAAGAAATCGCAGAAATCGTTTCACCTGACCCCGTTATCCAAAACGAACTTGAAGCATCATTTGAAAAAGCCGCAGGCTTTGACACAGTAAAAGACGCCCTAATGTATGTTGGAAACCGTGTTGCCCACGGACAAGTCGAGGAATATCGTAAACAAAAAGCAAAAAGCATCATAGACCGCAACTTTTTACCACACATTGGCCGAACCGAAGACAGCCGCATAACCAAGGCATTGTTCCTTGGTGAAATGGCTAGCCGAGTAATCGAACTAAAACTTGGACTGCGAACACCAGACGACAAAGACCACTTCAAAAACAAACGACTCAAACTAGCAGGACCACTGTTGGCTGACCTGTTCAGAATTGCCTTCAGAAACCTTTGCCGCGACATAAAATACCAACTTGAACGCATGGGTGTAAAACGTCAACTTATCACAATATCTGCTGCTGTTCGACCAGGAATTGTAACAGACCGCCACCGACATGCTATTGCAACAGGAAACTGGGGCAGAGGTCGTGTTGGTATTACTCAACTTCTTGACCGGACAAATATTGTTTCCACTTTAAGTCACTTAAGACGACTGCAAAGTCCTCTTAGCCGCAGTCAACCAAACTTTGAGGCTCGTGACCTTCACCCAACTCATTGGGGCAGACTTTGTCCAAACGAAACTCCTGAGGGCTCAAATTGTGGTCTGGTGAAGAACCTTTCCTTAGCTGCTTCAACTTCTATCTATGTTGACCCTGCTGCAATTAACTCGGTATTGTATTCGATGGATGTTATTGCGGTTGAAGAAACAGACGTAGAAATAAGAGGTTCCAGCGCGAAAGTTTTCGTTAATGGCTCAATTATTGGTTACTGTGCAACCCCTGAGAAGTTGGCAGATGAAATACGCCGCAAACGTAGAACTGGTGAAATCTCCACCGAAGTAAACGTTGCATATTTCTCAAAAGAACAAGGAGAAAGCGAAGAAGTTTACATCAGCTGTGACGAAGGACGTGTACGTCGACCTCTGATTGTTGTTGAAAACGGTGTGTCTAAACTGCAGTCTGAGCACGTAGAAAAAATCCGTTCAGGCGAATGGGTTTGGGAAGACCTGATTAAAGAAGGTGTTCTCGAATACATCGATGCTGAGGAAGAAGAAAACATCTACGTTGCAATTGACCTTAACAGCATAACTCCCGAACATACTCACGCAGAAATTGCCACTTACACAATTCTGGGAATCTGTGCATCAATCATACCTTACCCAGAACACAACCAGTCGCCACGTAACTCTTACGAAGCAGCAATGTCCAAACAAGCCCTTGGAATCAACCTGACAAACTTCCCCACACGAGTAGACTCACGTTGCCACGTAATGCATTACCCACAAACTCCAATTGTAAAAACAAAACCCATGGACATTATCGGCTACACCGAACGACCTTCAGGACAAAACTGCATTGTTGCAGTGTTATCCTTTGAAGGCTACAACATGGAAGACGCCATCATATTCAACAAAGCCTCAATCGAACGAGGTCTGGTACGCTCTACATTCTACCGAATCTACGAAGCAGAATGCCGCCAATACCTTGGTGGATTAAGAGACAGATTCCTAGTTCCAGAACCTGGAATCAGAGGCTACCGAGGCGAACAATACTACCGCATGTTGGAACCAGACGGTATCATAAGCCTAGAATCAGAGGTAACTGGCGGAGACGTCCTTATCGGGCGAACCAGTCCACCAAGATTCCTTGAAGAATACAAAGAATTTGAAGTAAAAGGTCCAACAATGCGTGATACATCCGTTGATGTTCGACCAAGCGAAACTGGTGTAGTAGACGACATATTCATCACAGAAACTGGTGAAGGCAGTAAACTCGTAAAAGTTCGTGTCCGCGACCAACGTATACCCGAACTTGGAGACAAATTTGCTTCACGTCATGGACAGAAAGGAGTAATCGGCATGATTGTCCCACAAGAAGACATGCCCTTTAGTCCAAACGGAATTGTCCCAGACCTGATAATCAACCCACACGCAATGCCATCAAGGATGACCATAGGCCAGTTCCTTGAATCTATGGCAGGAAAGGTTGCCGCAGCACGAGGAAAACCAGTTGACGGAACACCATTCGCCAACGAAGGACCAGAACAACTTAAAGCCGAACTGGTAAAGCTGGGTTTCAGCCACACAGGCAGAGACGTACTATACAGCGGTGTTTCTGGAGAAAAATTTGTTGCAGACGTCTTCATCGGCGTTGTATACTATCAGAAACTGCACCACATGGTTGCAGACAAAATGCATGCCCGCGCCCGTGGACAAGTCCAGATGTTGACTCGACAACCAACAGAGGGTCGTGCACGTGGTGGTGGTCTGCGTTTCGGTGAGATGGAGCGTGACTGCTTGATTGGTCACGGCGCCGCAATGGTGCTACGTGACAGGCTGCTGGAAGAGTCTGACAAGTATCTGCTTTATGTCTGCGAGAACTGTGGCTTCATTTCATACTATGACATCAAACAACGCAAGTACACATGTAGAATCTGTGAAGACAAAGCTCAGATATCGCCAGTTGTTGTATCATACGCGTTTAAGCTTCTGTTACAAGAGATGATGAGTTTGTGTATAACTCCTCGTCTAAGACTTAAGGAGAGAGCATAAAAATGTCACTAGAACCTGCAATTAACAAAATAATAGACGAACTATATTTCGGAATCTTTTCCCCACAAGATATCAGACGACAATCCGTTGCTGAGATACAAACAGCAGACACCTACGACGAGGACGGAGCCCCAATCACCTCTGGACTCATGGACGGTAGACTAGGAACCCTTGAACCCCGACAGCGATGCAAAACATGTGGAAACACTGCCATACGTTGCCCTGGACACTTTGGGCATATCGAATTGGCTGTTCCCATTATTCACATCGAATTCACGAAGATAATTCACAGCCTACTGCAAGCAACATGCCGAAACTGTGGACGCATACTGCTATCTGATGGTCGTGTTGAAAAAATCAAGCTAATGATTAAACAGACTGAAGCATTGTTAGGCGACGTTCCAAATGACCTCTACAAAAAAGTGATGAAAGAAGCCAAAAAGAAGGACTGCCCTTACTGTGGTGCTCAGCAATCAAAAATTGAGTTTGCCAAACCCACAACCTTCTATGAAATCTTGGAAGAGGGTGCTCAGCGGTTAACCCAGAGTATGGTCAGGGAACGGCTTGAACGTGTTCCTGACGAAGACCTCATATTGTTTGGTTTCCACCCTCAAACTGCACGCCCAGAATGGATGATATTGCAGGTATTGCCTGTTCCCCCAGTTTATGTCAGGCCTTCTATCACTTTGGAGTCTGGTATTCGTTCTGAGGACGATTTAACCCACAAACTTGTAGACATTATCCGCATCAATCAACGTCTGCGCGAAAACATGGACGCAGGCGCACCTACACTGATTATCCAAGACCTATCTGAGTTACTTCAGTACCACGTTACAACATACTTTAACAACGAAGCCTCAGGAATTCCTCCTGCACGGCACCGTTCAGGACGAGCCCTGAAAACGATTTCTCAGCGCCTTAAAGGCAAAGAGGGACGTTTCCGAAGCAACCTGTCCGGAAAACGTGTAGACTTCTCCGCTCGTACAGTTGTTTCACCTGACCCCAACTTGGACATTAACGAAGTTGGTGTTCCAATGGACATCGCCATGAGGCTTTCGATGCCTGAAAAGGTTACAGTTTGGAACATCGAGGAAATGCGTAAACTAATCATTAACGGTCCTGAAAATTTCCCTGGTGCACTTTATGTTGTGCGTCCCGACGGAAAACGTGTCCGATTGGAGTTCGTTGTTGAACGTGACAAAGTTGCTGAATCGTTGGAAACTGGTTTCATTGTAGAACGTCACCTTATGAATGGGGACATTGCAATCTTTAACAGGCAGCCTTCGCTTCACAGGATGTCTATTATGGCGCATTTTGTGCGTGTTTTGCCGCATAAGACGTTCAGGTTGCATCTGTGTGTTTGTCCTCCGTATAACGCCGACTTTGACGGTGACGAAATGAACCTGCACGTTCCTCAAGGCGAAGAAGCACAAACAGAAGCACGACTATTGATGCAGGTACAAGACCAGATACTGTCCCCAAGATTTGGTGGACCAATCATCGGCGCAATCAGAGACTTCATCACTGCATCTTACTTGCTTACACGAAAATCTAACACCTTAACCAAAGAGGAAGTCTGCAGGCTACTTGTAGCATCTGGTATTGAAGGCCCATTACCTGAACCAATAATAAAGGAACCAAGACCCCTTTGGAGTGGCAAACAGATTTTCAGTTTGTATCTGCCAAAAGACCTCAACTACGTTTTGAAGTCAACAATCTGCCGTAACTGTAACACCTGTCTTGGTGAAAACTGTCAAAACGACGCTTATGTAGTTGTTAAAGACGGAGTTCTAAAATGCGGTATCATCGACCGACGTTCCATTGGTGCTGAGCAATCAGAAAGCATACTTCACCGTATAATCAAAGACTACGGTTCACAGGCTGGACGCAAGTTCCTTAACAATGTTTGCCAGATGTTGAAAGTGTTCGTTAGTTTGCGTGGTTTCACTTTCTCGTTTGATGAACTGGAACTCTCTGATGCAGCCCGCAAGAAGATTCGACGTAACATGAACATAATCGAGAAACGCATCGAGAAACTTATCGCCGACTACAAAGACGAAACACTGCCGCGTCTTCCTGGTCAAACACTTAACGAGTCCTTTGAAATCTATGTAATGAACGAACTTGCCGAAGCCCGTGACAAAGCAGGCAAAGTAGCAGACGAAGACTTCGAACTTGAAAACGGCGGAATCATCATGACCCGCACTGGAGCCCGTGGCTCTAACCTAAATATTGGTCAGATGGCGGCTTCAGTTGGTCAGCAGTCAGTTCGTGGTAAACGTGTAATGAGAGGCTACGTAAACCGCGCCTTGGCACACTTCAAGGCGGGCGACAGTACACCTAAAGCACGTGGTTTCGTTTACGCTTCATACACCACTGGTTTGGACCCAATCGAGTATTTCTTCCACGCCATGGGTGGACGTGAAGGTCTGGTAGACACTGCGGTTAGGACTCAACAGAGCGGTTACATGCAAAGACGTCTTATCAACGCACTTGAACAACTGCGTGTTGAATACGACGGAACCGTACGCAACTCTACTGGTGAAGTCATCCAACTCAAATACGGAGAAGACGGTGTCGACCCCGCAAAGAGTGACCACGGTAAAGCAGTAAACGTCAGCCGTATCGTTGACCAAGTAAACATCATGGTTGACGAAGACGAACCCGCAACCAAAGACTACGCGTTGGAACGTCTTGCTGAGGTTGAATCTCAGTTGACTCCTCTGCTGGTAAGGGAACTAAAGTCTGAGTTGGCTAAATCTAAATTCGGCAAAATCGGCATAGACCGAGCAATCAACTTGACCCTAGAAAACTACAAACGTTCAATGGTTGAACCAGGCGAAGCCGTTGGTATAGTTGCTGCGCAGTCTATTGGTGAACCAGGTACCCAGATGACCCTAAGAACTTTCCACTATGCTGGTGTCCGAGAACAAAACGTCACATTAGGTTTGCCTAGGCTAATCGAGATTGTCGACGCACGACGTAGCCCGTCTACGCCGATTATGACGATTTACTTGGATAAAGAACACCGCAAGAGCAAAGAAAAAGCCACCGAGATTGCCCGCGAGGTTATCGCCACTAGTTTAGGTGACGTAATAGAAACCGAGCCCTATATTGACCCAGAACTTGAGGTCGTTGGGGTTAAACTAGACCAAGAACTAGTAAACGAGCGCGGAGTAAACCCTGAGCAACTGCCAACCATTTTGGCTATGACAAACTACGAAATAACATACGAAGACGGCATGCTGATATTCAAACCAAAGAAACAAGTCGACATGAAGAAACTTGTCGCAAAACTTCCAGGTGAACACATTAAAGGTGTTCCAGACATCCGCCGAGTACTAGTCACAGAGGAAACTGGTGAATGGGTTATCCGAACTGATGGTTCGAACCTGTCCGCTGTTCTTGATGTTGACGGTATAGACCCAACAAGGACAACCACCAACAACGTTCACGAAATTGCTGAAACCCTTGGTATCGAGGCAGCCAGAAACGCTTTGATGAAAGAAGCTATGTCTGTTCTCGAGGAACAAGGTCTTGACGTTGATATTCGCCACGTTATGTTGATGTCTGATATTATGACTGCAACAGGAGACGTGCGACAAATCGGACGCCATGGTATCAGCGGTAAGAAGTCCAGTGTGTTGGCCAGGGCAGCGTTTGAGATTACTGTTCCTAACCTTGTTGATGCTGCAATACGCGGAGAAGGCGATCCTTTGAAGGGTGTAACCGAAAACGTTATAGTTGGGCAATCAATACCCATCGGCACAGGACTAGTTGACCTTTACATGACAACAGCAAACAGAGAGAAGAAAGAATGATAGACATCAACAAAGCAATAGTAACAACCGTTAAAACAGGTAAAATTCAGCTTGGCGCAAACAGCGCATTGAAGAGTGCAAAAACTAAGAAGGCAAAACTGATAATAATTGCTTCAAATTGTCCTCCCGTATTTCGTGAGGGCATTGAGCATTATTGTCAGCTTTCTGAAATTCCGGTTAGTATATATAAGGGGTCAAGTTTAGACCTTGGTGCTGTCTGCGGTAAACCTTTCGAGGTTTCGGCTCTGACCATTAAAGAGCCCGGCGACTCAAACATTCTTAAGATCACGGAGGATTAACATGGCTACTGGGATAAAGTTCACTAGTCTGGAAATGCGTTACATCGCCTTGTTCCAAAGTATTACTGGTGCAACTGTTAAAGACTGCATTGTTGACGACGAACTCAACAGAATCATTTTTGTTGTGAAAGAAGGCAACATTGGCATGGCTATTGGCAAGAAAGGCAAAAACATCCACATGTTGGAGAAGATGACCGGCAAGAAACATGAGATTATTGAACACTCAGAAAGTCCTGCCCAGTTCATTAAAAATGCTCTTAAACCCGCCAAAGTCGATGAGGTCCGGATAACAGAACGCACGGACGGTAAAACGATTGCAGTTATTTCTGTCAATCCTAAGGACAAGGGCGTTGCCATCGGTAAAAATGGCAAGAACGCTGAAAGAATCCGTTTTTTGGCAAAACGTTATTTCCAGATACAGAACGTCAGCATAACATAGGCAATTTTTGTTTTAGTTAACAGGTTGTTTTGTGTTTCGTTGTTAGTTGCTAGTGGATAATACGTTAACATCATGCTGGTTGGTTTTGTCAAGGTTTCTTGATAAGAACCTTTTTTTATCAGGCAAACCTGTATTGTCTTCTCTGGTGAACGCGATGTCTTCTGCTAAAAAACTGTTTTTTTTAGGCATTGTTCTTTGTGTTTTGTTAAGTCCTTCTTTAACGTGTTTGGCGGTTAACCCTGAGCCATCTTGGGTTATGTGGAGCAAAACCTATGGCGGAGCAGACGCCGAGAATACTTCTTCGATGGTTGAAATCGTGGATGGTTACTATGTTATTCTTGCTGACCGTTTATTGCTAAAGATAGACGCAAACGGCAACATGGAATGGAACCAGACAATCAGCCAAAACGAAAACGACCTTACTTCTATGCTGATTCAAGCCAATGATGGCGGGTTTGTGATTGCTGGAAACACGTATTCTTATGGTGCTGGGCTCTCAGATTTTTGGTTGGTAAAAACAGATTCAACAGGAAACGTCCAGTGGAACCAAACATACGGCACCGAATACTATGAACGCGCTTTGGCGTTGACCCAAACCTTCGACGGCGGTTACGCCTTGGTTGGCGAAGCATATGATGCAGGCGAGAATGCATTGTTTGTGAAAACTGACGGCTCTGGAAACATGGTCTGGAACAAAACCTACAGCGTTGGAACTGCTAACCGTTTCACGGATGTAATTCAAACCGTTGATGGCGGATTTGTTCTAGTAGGTTCAACCAATCCCGTTGGCGGTGACCGTGACGGGTGGATAACTAAACTCAACTTCACTGGCGGCGTTGAATGGAGCCACACCTTTGACCTAAACGACAACGACTACTTCAACAAAATAATCCAGACAACAGACGGAAAATACACAATAGCTGGTTCCACAAACAGCTTTGAGTCTTCACAATACGACTTTTGGTTAGCAAAACTTGACACAACTGGGTACATGCTCTGGAACCAAACATACGGAGGACCACGTGATGACCAATGCAGTTCCGTGATTCAAACCTCGGACGGCGGATACGCCTTAGCTGGTTCCACAACTTCGTATGGTTACGGGAACTCGGATGTTTGGCTTGTAAAAACTGATGACGAAGGAAACATGCAGTGGACCAAAAACTATGGTGGAGAACGTAATGACCGCGCTGCAGCATTACTTGAAACCTCTGACGGTGGATACATCTTAGTGTGCTCAACCGAATCATTTGGTACTGAAAGCATTGACGTCTGGGTATTCAAAACCAACATCCAAGGAGTGCCCGAGTTTCCAACGTGGCTAGTTTTGCCAATACTGGCATCTGTAACCGCGGTGGCGTTTTTTTATAAAAAGAAACTCGCTAAAACGCCAAACTGGCGTTGATACCCTGAACATGGTTGTAGTCTAATAGTAGTTCATTGTTGAAAACAGTATTTTTTCTGTTTTTCTACAAAAAGAAAACTTCTCGCCCAGAGAACCTCGGGCATATTTGTAGTCTAATATTACTTCATTGTTGAAAACGGCCTTTTTTCTGAAAAATTTCATACAACACCCAATACAACGCAAGAAAAGAAACTGCGACCACCATAAGCGTCAACACGATTTTAGTATTGAAGTCCACGCTTCTGAGTTTGCTCATGTTTCAGCCTTTATACAGTCTTTTGTTAGTTTTACTTGATTTTTTTGTGCACCAACAGTCACACGGTTAAAATCCAAGTTCCAACAAACATCAACACCACTGCCACGGCTTTTAGGGCAACAGCTTTTCGGTGTATTTCCTCTTTTAGAAACTGGGGCACAAACAAACTCAGCACCACCATAAACAGAAAAACAAAGAAATACTGCAGACCACTTAACGCCGAAACTATGGAAACGTAGCCGCCCGACATCGCAATCAGGGAACAGATTGTGCCAAGGAAGTACAGTCCTTCACATGTGACTGTTGAAACAAATTTTGTTTTCCAATCATGCTGAACCGTTTCAGAGAATTCTTTTCGGGGTTTTGAAAAACCCAGCATAACCAAAACCGCAAAGAATGAGCCCACCATCATCCAAAAGAATACTGACCAAGAATCAATGTACGCTAACAGGTACTTGTTAAACACATTGTACACCGAAAGAATTACACAAAAAGGCATCATCCACTTAAACGCGGACGATAACGACCCGCCGTTTTCGGATTTCCTGTAAGAAACCAGCAGCGAGGTTGCCACTATCAAAGCGATTCCCAAATATTTTTGGGCACTTAATATTTCGCCTAAGAACACCATCGATAACATTACAACAAATATTGGGATAAACTGAAACAGTGGAGTAATCCGCGATATTTCTTCCACTAAAAGTGCTTTGGAGTAAAACCAAAAAGAGAGCACAGGCATCACGCCGACTAGCATGGCAAAAACGGCGTAAGGTAACTGGAAACTAATAGGAGATACAACACAAACGATGCCCGCAAAAATTAGGTCAATGAAATTCAGGTAAATTATCATTGAGTAGTAGCCTTGAAACTTTTTGGTCATTAAAAACTTGTAAAAAATATTGTTTATGCCCCAGAACGCTGGAGACAGCAAAGCAAACGCGAACCAATCCATTTTAACCTGAACCAAAAACTGTAAAAGCATTCCTGTTGATAACCTTTCACAGCAAAACTAAGACATGTTAGGACACTAATAGCAGTGCATTGTTGAAAACAGTGTTTTCCCTGAAAACGTGAAAGAAAAACTTTGGTCACTATATAAAAAATGCGAAAGAGTTAGAAAGGGGAAAGTTTTACTACCTCGTTTACAACCAAAAAAGAAAAGGATTGTTGACAATGTCCGCGAAAGTTAACAAAATAATTGAAGAAGCCAAAGCCGTAGGAAGAACCAGCCTACTCGAGTATGATGCAAAAGCAGCGTGCAAAGCATACGGTATACCTGTTACGGAGTTAAGAGTCTCAAAAAGCGCACAAGAAGCAGCAAAATATTCACAGGAAATAGGTTACCCAGTTGTTCTCAAAATCATTTCTCCTGATGTCATCCACAAATTTGACGTAGGCGGAGTATTACTAAACGTCAGCAGTCCTGAAGAAGCAAAAGCAGGCTATAACCAAATCATCGAAAACGTAAAGAAACATATTCCTAACGCAAAAATTGAAGGTATCCTTATTCAGGAAATGGCTCCTTGCGCAACAGAAGTAATCATAGGAGCAGTTAAAGACCCCCAGTTCGGACCAACAGTGATGTTTGGACTAGGCGGAACATTTGTAGAAGTAATGAAAGATGTCTCGTTCAGGATTGCCCCAATCACCATTGAGGAGGCAAAAGAAATGATTTCAGAAATTAAAGCATACCCGATTCTCCAAGGTTGCAGAGGTCAACCACCAAGTGACCTAGAAGCCATAGCAAAAATTTTGGTGAACACCTCAAAGCTGGTTATGGCACATCCAGAAATCAGGGAACTTGACTTAAACCCCGTAATCGTGTATGATAAGGGGGCAAAAACAGTAGACGCTCGCATTATTCTGGAATAAACCTCTTATTTCAGAACACCCTTTTTTCATGCTCACATATCAAAGCCTCGTTGGAAGGTCAGCGCAGAATCAAGCTTTAGCATAGGAAAGAAAAAAAATGTCTGATATACCTAAAAACAAAATCGAAAACCTAAACCAAGAATTGATTCCGCTTAAAGAGGAGCGAAACAACCTAAACCTCGAAGCGAAAAAGTGGGTAGAAAAAAGGAATGCGCTCCACGAAAAAGCAAAGACTCTACGAGCCGAAGCGTCTACCATCAAAGAAAAAAGAGACGCCTTGAACATTCAGGTTCAAGACCTGAAAAACATGCGTGATGAGATTAAGAATAGACGGCAAGAAAAACACGAAAAAATTGTGGGTCTGCAAGACAAAATCCAGAAGATGAACGAAAACAGGCCTGAAGGTAACTTCCGTCAGGTAGAACGTGAAATAGAAAAAATAGACTGGAAAATTCAAACAAGTTCACTTCCGATAAAAGAAGAACAAGAACTTGTTAATCAGGTAAAGGAACTTGAAACACAGCTTGTTGTCCGAAAACGAATGAAGAAAGTTCAAGACAAAATCTATGAACTTCGCGGCGAGGAACGCGGTTTTGAAACAGAAGCAAAAATATTCCACAATAAACTTGCTGAACTAGCTGAACAAAGCCAAAACTACCACGCAAAAATGATTGGGTTTTTGGATCAAGCCCGCGAAATTCAAGCTGAAGCAAATGAAGCACACAAAAAATATGTGGAAACAAGACAGAAAGCACAGCAAACACATGAACAGTGTGTCGCACTTGTTGAGCAAATTAAAACTGTTGAGCAGGAACTGAAACAATCTGCAGAGAAGAAACAGGTTGAACGGCAAACTGAACTCAAAAAAGAAATTGAAGAAAAAGCCCTAGAGAAACTGAAACGGGGCGAGAAATTAATGTGGGATGAGTTCCAGATTCTTGCAGAAAAAGGGTTGCTCTAACCACAAAAAAACATTTTTTTGGGATTTTGTATCAAAAAAATAAAGACAAGATTAAAGTGTGCCCTCCAGATAAAAGAGATAATGGAGAGCATTCATGCCGACAGCAGATAAACCAGAACGTATTCTAGTGTTATGCGTCGACAGAGACGACGACCTTGGCATGAAGGCGGGAATAAAAACTCCTATTCTTGGAAGAAAAGATAACGTAAACGCCGCCGCAAGTTTAGCCCTCCGCGACCCCGAGGAAGCAGACGCAAACGCAATGTTTGAGGCTGTCCGAATTTTTGATAACCTGAAAAAGAATGTTAAAGGAAACGAGGAATACGAAGTTGCCACAATTTCGGGTTCAGATTTAGAGGGCATAGAAGCAGATCGGCAGCTTGTGTCTGAACTCACTGAGGTGCTTCAGGGTTTTCCTGCAACTGATGTTATCCTTGTTACAGACGGTTTCACTGACGAGATGGTTTTGCCATTAATTGAGTCAAGAGTACCCGTTACATCGGTTCGAAGGATTGTAATAAAACACAGCAAATCCATCGAGGAATCAGCGGCGCTGTTCTCCAGGTACATGAAGGTTCTCGTAGAAAATCCAAGATACTCCAGAGTTGTCTTAGGTCTGCCAGGTGTTCTCATCCTAGTTTTTGGTGTCCTCTGGTACTTCGGTTATTTGGGCGTAGCAATACAAGCCACCATCATAATTCTTGGTGCGTTTCTTTGTATACGAGGATTCAGGCTTGACAAAGAAGTGCTAAACGGTTACAAGTGGATAAAAGAGTATTCCCCGCCACCGTTTACGGTTCAAATTGCAAGCTTTTCTGCAATTGCGGGAATTGTGCTTATTCTTGTTGGCGGTTACCTAGGAGGAACTGCGGTGGCAACTGCAATCAACGAAATGGCTGACCCTTTAGCAAAACTTCCCGAACTCATTGGACATTTTCTTTATGGGTCTACATTGCTTATCGCAATTGGGATCGGTGTTGTTCTTTCTGGAAGAGCAATCCGTTTGTTCTTTGAGCATGACTGGCGTTTGTGGCGAACTGTAGCCATAATAGTTGCAGTTGGGTGGACATCCATAATATTTTATGAAACATCAAAGATTCTCATATTGCCTACACTTGAGTCATCAAGTTTGGTGATTGCTATCATAGCGGGTATACCTGTAATCGTTGCTACAATCTCGGTTGTGTTGGTGTTACGCCGTAAGTATAGAAATTACTTCAAACCAGCAGAACCGATGATGGAAGATATTGAAGAACGCTAATTCTTGGGGTTTACCAACGATTAATAGAAACCAACAAATATTTACCACACAAAAGGTAGATTGCCTGTACTAGCACGTTACAGCCAATAGGTTCGAGGTAAACTAATGATTCAAAGTTTTCTTTCCATACTGGGAATCTACAAGATGTACGAAAAATGGTTATGGTGGCAAACCCGAGATGGCAGAAAACCAGAACACGTAGCAATCATTCTTGACGGAAACCGCAGGTGGGCATCACAAAAAGCGTTGATACCGTGGCTGGGTCACCGCCACGGAGCCAAAAAAATTGATGAACTGATGGAGTGGTGCCTTGAACTGGACGTAAAATTCATCACGTTATACGCTTTTTCAACTGAGAACTTTGACAGACCACCCCAAGAAATAGAGGAAATCATGAAGTTAATCGAAGAAAAACTGTTGTCAATTCTTGAAAACGAACGAATCTACCAAAACAAAGTAAGAGTCAAAGCAATCGGGCGCATAGACCTGTTACCTGCTTCTATTCAACAGGTAATCCACCGTGTAGAAGAATCAACAAAAATGTTCAATGACCATTTCCTGAATGTGGCCGTAGCCTACGGTGGAAGAGCCGAAATTGTAGATGCGACAAAAAAAATCGCAGAGGAAGTCAAAAACGGTGAACTGAAAACAGATGAAATCAACGAAAAAATCTTCGAAAAATACCTTTACACCGCACATATGCCAAGACAAGACGCAGACCTGATCATAAGAACCTCGGGAGAAGAACGGCTCAGCGGTTTTCTGTCGTGGCAATCTGCTTACAGTGAACTGTGTTTTGTGGACGTTAACTGGCCTGACTTCAGGCGAATAGACCTGCTTCGTGCAGTAAGAACATACCAGAAAAGAAAGCGGCGTTTCGGAAAATAAACGGTTTATCCACGTTTCTTGGCGCTGACTATTGAGATAACGTCTCGGTCTTTTAGCACGTAGTCTTCTCCGATTCTGTTTTTTCCTCGAACATCGATAGCGTAGATGAAGCTGTCTCCTAGATCGGTGTGAATGATGTAAGCAAACTCCCGTGCCGTAGTTCCAAAGGGAACAAGGTAAACATCCGGAAGTACCTTGCCTTTATGGTCACTGAGGTGTTCGCAGTCTTCTACGGGGTAAACAGCAACCATCTGCAGCAACTCGATAAATGCATCATTAATGGCTTCTTGAATGCCTGTTGACCCGAATTTGTACAAAATATGTTCCTGTATCGCCTGCAACGCGTTGTTCTGTGCCGGGGTCAGTTTTTCAGGGTTTTTTACTGTTAACTTGCAGTCGCCTGGTGTGTAACTGATTAAACCTTTTTCGCCTGCCCGCCTAAGAGCCAGTTCCGCTTCTGCGCTACATGGCACTACCTTGTATCCGCTTTCTTTTAGGCGTTCAACATTCTCTTCAGCGTGTGGACGGTCTATCTTGTTTGCCACAATCAATGTTGGTTTCGAGGTTCCCCGTAGTATATCCAAGAATGTTATCAGGTCTTCGTCGCTCCAGTGGGTTGCTTTATCGGATTTAAGGTCTGTTTTTCTTAGGCTTTCTATTATGTGGTACCGTTTTATTCCCAACCCGCTTAAACGGGACTCAAACTGGGCAACCAAATCCTCTTTTCCAGACTCGGCAGTTCGCGCCATTTTTGCCCAATCTTTTTTAATTATCTGGTTTAGCCACATGGTTATCTCGGTTTCAAGAAATCTAACGTCCTCCATCGGGTCATGGGTTCCCTGTTTGCAGATTCGTCCTTCACAATCAGTTGAACCTGAAGCATCAACCACATGCAAAAGAGCATCTGCACGTCGGATTTCGTCTAAAAACTGGTTTCCCAATCCACGTCCTTCCCATGCACCGGGAACAAGGCCTGCAACGTCAATCATTTCCACGGGAACTAACCTGATACCGTTCATGCACAACGAGTTTTTTGGGTCATCTTCAATATTAAACTCTGGATGCACACAAGGAGTCCGCAGGTAACCTATACCCTTGTTGGGTTTAATCGTGGTAAACGGGTAATTTGCGATGTCCACAGGAATCAGGGTTGCGGCAGAAAAAAACGTGGATTTTCCAGTGTTTGGTTTGCCAACAATTCCCAACTTTTTAGAATATGATTGTGTGCTCATGATTGCCTTTTCCTTTTTATGTTCCAACCCATTTAGAAATGTCTAATTCAGTATTGGTGTTTCAAGGGTAAAAGTTTTGTTAAACCCAAAACCAAGTTACACGATTAAACTGGGTGTTCATTTTCCTATCAAATATTTTTCTGCATCTAGGGCTGCTTTGCACCCTGAACCAGCGGCTGCAATTGCTTGGCGGTAACGGTAATCTGCTACGTCACCTGCTACGAAGACACCTTCGATGTTGGTTTTTGTTTCATCGCGGACCATGATGTAACCTGTTTCATCCATTTCGATTTGGCCTTCAAAGATGCCTGTGTTCGGTGTGTAACCGATAGCCAAGAAAACAGCGTCACACGCAAGAGTGGATTCTTCGCCTGTTACAACATTTCTGAGTTTAACACCCTCTACGCGGTTCTGACCCAAAACCTCGGATACTGTTCTGTTCCAAACAAACGACAGCTTAGGGTTCGCAAACGCGTTGTCTTGAAGGCATTTACAAGCCCGCAACGTGTCCCGTCTGTGAACAACTTTAACGCTGTTAACAACTTTGGACAAAAACAGTGCCTCTTCCATGGCGGTGTCGCCGCCCCCAACAACTACAACGTTCTTGTTCCGGAAAAACGGGGCATCACACGTAGCACAAACAGAAACGCCTCTGCCGCGCAGCCGCGTTTCACTTGGCAAATCTAACCACTTTGCAGAAGCGCCCGTGGCAATGATTACAGTTTTTGTCGCGTAAACTTTTTCGCCAGCAGTAACCTTGAATGTTTTTGACTTAAAATCTGCCTTGGTTGCGGTTTCAAAGAGCAGTTCTGCTCCGCAACGTTCTGCTTGTTTTCGGATTGCAGCCATTAGGTCGGGTCCGATTACTCCGTTTTCGAATCCGGGAAAGTTTTCTACTTCACGGGTTAGCATAAGTTGACCGCCCCACATTGCACCTGCAACAACTAGTGTTTTCAAGCCTGCTCGGCTGGTGTAGATGGAGGCTGTTAAGCCTGCGGGTCCAGAGCCAAGAATTATAACGTCATACACGGTTCATCACTTCGCAGTTGCTTATACAAGGTATTGGAATCAGATATGTTTTCAGTTATTAAACTGTGACTTTTACGGTAACCTCAGAGAATACAGTGGGTGCTGCTTTGTTTTTCTGAAAAAAGGTGGTTTTCAACAATGAAGTAATATTAGTCTTCAAATATGATACTAATATGCCCTCGTTTGAGGGCTAAAACGTTTAACAATATTTTTTGTGTGGTTATTTTCCTTTGACTACTATTAGCAGTACCCCTGCAACTGCTACTACTACGCCAAGGATTACGAACATCCCTGAAAAGTTAACGATGTCACCAGAGTTAATGGTGGTTGCTGCATACGCGATTACTGCGCCGATAATCAATAGAACTAAACCAAGTATCTTTTCGAAGATTACTACACCAATGGGCATTTCTTCACTCATACTGAACCCTTCAAGGTTTAACCTTACAGTTTCAAGGCTTATTTTAATTTAACTGAGTTCAGCATAGAATTTTATATAATGCGCGCGCGAGCACTGTCGAAAGCGTTGTGTGTTGGCATTTCGACTCCACGCGCGTATATACGTAAATTTTGAAGCGCGCGCTTTAATTCAATATTAGAACAAATATGACACAAATACCAGGCCTTATCCAGAAAAGAATAGCCAATATTTCAGTAGGCCCTTCGACAGTTAGAGGGCAACCAACAGGAACGGTGAACATCGCAAGTAACTATCTTCAAAAAATAAATTTGAAAGATTTTTCAAATGTGAGTGAAGACCAATTTAGAACGGTATAGTTGAACATACTGAAAAATTGTTTCTAGTTTCAACGAAAACTGTTCGAATCATTTATAGCGGTTCAAAACATGGATTGTTGTATGAACGGCTATTTGTATCAGTTAAGCTTTCTAATGGTGAGCACAGGATTCATCTGGATGATTCTTGGCAAAAGCAGAATCCCAACACACACAAGAATCACCGGCAATAAACGCTGGTCAATCAAAGGACGCGAAAGCTATGTGCTGATTGTGTTGGGATTAATCACCATGACAATAGCCACAATTATTGGGTGAAAAATCTAAAAGATACGCGGATAAATTCTGCACTGTTGTTAGGTTTTTTTCTGTTAACAAGTGTTTTTGATTAAAGAAAAAACTCGAACACAAAAACGGGTTGTATAAAAACAAAAAATGTGGCAGTTTAGATGTTGCTACTTTATTTTGGGTTCGTCCAACCAGTTTCTGGAGTTATAGATTGGTTTTCTGGCAAACGCTATGTTTAAGCATTCTTCGTAGGGGCACATCTCCACGCACCTGAAACATAGTATACAATCAGTGGCGGTTACGTCGCCGCCTTTTTCGTCATAAACCTTGTTGACCTGTGTTGGGCATACACGTTTGCAGATTCCACATTTTGTGCATTTTTCTTCAACTTTGTTAATGGTAACTCCTGCAACCCACTTGAATGGTGGATAAACGCTGAACACTGAAATCATTCCGCCTAAAGGACAGATTCTGCACCAAAAACGCCTTACCATAAACGACAAGGCGGTAATCACAAACAGAATCGAGATGTTAAGCGAAGAAACATAGTACCCTGCCTCGTAAAACATTCCAGCTGTTTGAGAAAACACGTAATCCAACCGCATATAACCTAAAGCACCCTCAATCAACACACTTAGCGGTCGCATGGGGCAGACTTCGCAGAATGGGGCACTGAAATAGTCAAACAGGTATTCGCCGCGTTGCGTACCACCAATAAGTTGCTGACCAAATATTGCCTCGGCACCTAAAATGACGCTTAAAACCAAAAAGGCGGCTATAATAATGAACCGGGACTGGGATAGAATCCTGTTTAGTCTGTCTGAAAGGTTCCAGTAACGTATTTTCAAAGTAGAACGAAGACGCGTAAGCAAATCCATGTACAAACCAAACGGGCACAACCAACCGCAGAAAAATCTGCCCAAAACAATGGACATGCCAACAACTAAACCAACAACCACCGCCAACCGCACAATACCAGGAGTGGAATAGAATACGTCCCAGCCGCCTCCTATTTCCCAGAACGGAAAAAGGTAGCTTTGAATCTGCCAAATTGGACATGTAACAGTTCTTCCCGAGGGGTAATAACATGCCAAAACTGGAACAGACAAACCGTCAGGAATGGGAACGCCTGCAAGGTCGTTAACAAAAAGGGAGTTACGTGGAGCAGTTCCAAGATACTCCAGATGCACCAACCCAAAAGGACCAATCACCAAGCCAAGGAAGATAATCACTACAGCGGCAACTTGAAAGAAAACACGCAGGTAACTCAGGCGCCGTGTCTGGTTTTTTTTCCAAATAAGAATCGCCAGTACACCCGCGGTTATCATGCCGACTATGATTATGGTTCTGAGCAGTTCAATGGCGGTTTCAGTCATAATGATTCGCCTTCATTACCAGTTTTGTTAACGTCCAATGGTTCACATATCCCGAAGCGTTGCCAAATTTTATGGTTCAGCAATTACACGGGTGTTGTATTCCGAGAAATAATCCAAATGGTCAGGATATGGGTAACTCTCGGATTCTGGATACGGAAAACCGGTCATACTCAAGAAGGGCAACGGGTCAACTGTAAACCCGAAACCAAATCCCCAGTTGCCGTATTCATCTTTAAACCAGCAGGCAACAAACAGGAATATGTCACGTTCCATGCCCTCGTCCAAAGGAGCAATATCATCCGCGGAGAACAGCAAAGAAACTTCGTCGCCTTGTCGTCCAATCACAAACTCGTCATCGGCGGATAGTATTAACTCGGTTACGTCACCGTATCGTGTGAAGTTCCCTGAAGAAGCCGAAGACCCATTGAAAACTTGGTAAAGGTTGGCAACAGGATTAACTCTTTGAACCAACATGTTGGCTTGCGATGTGATGTCTACTCCGATGTAATCAAAGGTTACATTCCAGAAGTTGTTAATCCGAAGTGAGTAATCATCAGTTGGGAACAGGTCTGTTAACTCGACAATCCATGTTCTGGAACTTGTATCTGGGGGTATTGGGAACTGGCGACTTTCTGGCACAGATACCCAATCGCCGTTGGAGTCTTTCACTTCCATAAACGGCGGCGGAGTAACCTGTGTGCCACCTGGTACAGACTCCTGGAAGAAGCCATCAAGCCAAGTGTTATAGTCCTCTGCCAAGCCCCAATCAACAAACCCATTCACGATGAGTTTGACTTGTTCGGCACCAGACAAATCGCCTAAATCTAACGTTAAAGTATTCCAAGTAATGTTATCCCATGAAGGACTCAGTAACCCGCTTATTCCAGGGGTGAACCTGCCGTCAACTTCTGAGATAAGCGATAACACGTTTTCCCCGTTTTGGTTAACCGCAGAAACAGGCGTCAACGGGTTCTTGCTTACACTGTAGATGTTTCCCATAAACGCTGGGTCAAGGTACTGCTCAACACCCGTTGAATACACATCCACATCCGAGGGGTGATCTACAACCATCATATAGGCTGCATCCAGGTAAAAGATTTCATTCCACCGCTGGGACAGCAACAACTCATAGTTTCCATCCTTTACTGCAAGCTGGGTTGCATCCAACTTGAGGTAATCCCATGGGTCGTTTCTCCAGAACACAAGCGAACCATCATCGTTAATGTAGTCAATATAGCCTAACCATCCATGGTTAGAGACTTCTGCCACGTAGTTGTATTCGGTTCCGCTCCAAATAAACAACGAAGGACAAGATGAACCTCCACTGTACGTGGCAACAAGCTGTTTTGGACTATACATGTTTATTGTACGTGTGGGATTTTTGGTTCGGTCTTCCCACTGCAAAAACACGTAAACGCCAGTGTCATCGGTTGGAGGCATTTCTATGGTGTGCGTGCCTTTGGTAACATATCCCGCGTAAGGTGTTGAATGAACAACTCCGTCTATCTTGAAGTCTACACCCCACTTCGAACCAGTAGTAATGCTAAGGGAGTACGTGTCTTTCGGGACAACATCAAAGCTGCCAACAGCGCCACCAACATCAACGGTGTAGGTTCCAGTTTGCTGTTGTTTAATAGTAAAATCAATAATATTGGACTGCCCACCAATCAAATCAACAGTTTTGGTAGCCACGACTTGATTATTGACTTTCAGGTTAGCTGTATACGTCCCAGCTTTTGTGCCAGTATTTTTAACAGTTGCTGTTATCCAAATATCGTCTCCAGGCCACGCTTCCTTTTTGTTAATAGTTAAAGAATACACCGAAAAAGTTGCTTGCCCACCACCATCATTATTTGGTGGGGGATTATCTGGCGGAGGCGAAGAACCAGCTACAACCGTGAACGTTTTTGGCGTTAAATCGCCAATCTGAACAGAGTAAGTTCCCAAAGTTGTTTGGGTTACAGTAAATTGCACGGTTTTTGATTCTGATACTGCAAGTTCTACGGTTTGGGCCTGTATGGCGTCACCGTTAATTTGCAGCACCGCGGTGAAATTTCCGGGACCTTCTCCGATATTATCCACTTTAACAGATACTGTTACTGGTGTACCTGTTTTAACTTCAGATGCGCTAACGGTTAACTCGGAAAGAAGAAACTCGGAAAGCGCTGGAACGTCACCGTCGTCTGGTGATTGATTATCTGGCGTATATTGACTGTTGAAGTTATAGTATAATACAGCTGCCACGGAAACTATCAGCACATTAATTATGAATAACGCCTGTAGTTTAGTAACCGCCGATTTACCATGTAGTTTCATTGTCAATTTCATGCCGTTCAACTTAGATATAAAATGTTTGATACCTAAAAGGTCCAGTTTGTAAAAGCCAAAATTTAGACTAAACGCAGCAACCTATTTGGCATTGGCTAGAACTACAGTTTTTACGTCAAACCGCATTTTTTCGGCAAAATTTGAAACACTGGGAAGGCTGTGTCCACATTTTGGGCACATTCCACCAATTTTTTCTCTGAGCCTAGAATACCAGATAACGTCGGTTGGAACTCCGTTGAACTCGAACATAACGTGGCTGCATTCTTTGCATCGTATTTGTGTGCCCAAAAATATCAGCCTCGTTTTACACGTAATTGCTGTTTAGGAGAGACTCGATTTCAGAGTATTTTTTCTGTTTTGCAAGGTTCTGGATGTGAGTTAACCGCCTGATTATCAACTGTTTGTATTCTAACTGCTTCACTGTGTTTCCTCCTTCGGGATGCCAACTATTGTGGAAGATAAAATAAAGCTGAGGTTGAAACGACATCAAACAAAGGGGAGAGAGCAGTGAAACTAAGAAGGTGCTTAAACAACTGTAAACGGCAACGGTCTTCCTTGGCGGTCAAATATTGCGATGTTCTGCTCCGACAGATACGGGTAAGCGGTTATGAGCATTAACTTGCCGTAAAACTTGTTCAAGTCCACCACAGAAGGACGCAACGCCCCTGACGGGTGTGAATGGGCTACGCCGATTACAGAAAAATCGATTGGCAACATACTTAATGGAAACCCAGAAAAACTGTGTCCATACGTTGCAAGTGGAGGTAACTGGGTGTCGGTGATTAACAGGCGGTGCTTGTCAGTTTTTCCCCGCAACAACAAAATGCATTCACGGGGATGAAGTGCCTGAGCATAACTCAGAACGCTGTCCACAACTACACGTTCCAGAACAATCGGTTTATCCAAACTAAACACCCGCCACCAAGTTATTTCTCGTATGTTACTATTTTTCGGTATGCCTGCAAATAGTCTTGCGCAAAACTGTTGGCATATTTTTCTATTCCACCATGCGCGTCTGAAACGTTTCTTAGGTGGTGGTAAAACTCGTGAAGAATCACAAAAGGATGGTAGAGTATTTCCATGTTAGAAACGTGAATCACCTGCGTTTTTCCCGAGTAACATGCAGGGTTTTTTGAGTAACGTTTTGGCATGCCAACTTTCAGTTTTGGAACAACAACATGGTAGTGGTCGCTGAGTTGTTCAAGAGCCTGTTCGGTGTCTTTGGACAGGATTAAGTGAACAATTTTTGCTTTGAACAAACAATCAGCAGTAAACACGTTCAACATAGTTGCTGACAGTGAGGGAGCTATTTTTTTCTTTCCTATCTAGACACGGTTTTACCAAAAGATGAATCGTTAAAGGAGAATGCAGTACCCCAACAAAAATAAAACGAGCCATCAGGGGGAGATAAAGCTAGTTTTAAGTTGGGGTACTACTTTCCCCAAAGGGGCTTTTGAACGTAATAAACCTTACTCAAATCAGGTATTCTATTGAGAATCAAAAATTAACATTAAAGTTGGCACTCAACAATTAGAGATACATAATTCTTTAAAAAAATAATCAACTAAAACCATCAATTTGAGAAACGTTGGCAACAAACACAAACGGGAACATATTTATGGAGTTTAAAACTCTTTTTTTACAAAAAAGTGTACATTATTTTGAGTTTGAGCAGTCAAAATCATTCTCCAAATACTCAAACGAGAAGGGTTTAGTCAGCTTTCCATGCAAGTCAACCAAAAAGTAGTGGACGTCAACCATTAATTCGCCCCATTTTTGCTTGTTTTCTAGGAAAAATGTTTTGTAATCATCATATGTTTTATGTAACGTAATAGATACAGCATCCATACCCATGCCTTCAACGCGTGCAGAAAAAATTATGCACGGATAATTTGCTCCCCAGTCTACAGCTTGGTTCTCAATTTGCTTAACCTTGTCAAGGTCGAATTTAACAAAAGAAAAAGCCAAAATTTCGTAACCCA
>JBAZEV010000007.1:0-41466 GCA_041653695.1 Bathyarchaeia archaeon | reverse complement strand
ATGGCGTAGCAGTCCTCAAAAACTTCGATGTTCTTATTTTTGCGAATGTTTTCTGTCATTGTTTGCTCGATTTCTTTGCCAGTTGTGTCCCCAGAATGCAACACGCGTGCCATGCTGTGTCCGCCTTCTGTGGTTAAATGGAGTTCGTTGTTTTCTTTGTCAAAGTTCACGCCAAAAGAAAGCAGGTTTCGTATGGCTTCGGGGCCGTGTTCTGCAAGGATTTTTACCATTCGTTTGTTGGATAACCCAGAGCCAACATTTAGTGTGTCATCGATGTGCAACTGAGCAGAGTCCCCTTTTTGGGTTACTGCAGCAATTCCGCCTTGGGCAAGGTTTGTGTTTGATTCCATTATTTCCTTTTTTGTTACTATTGTTACTTTGCCGTATTTGGCTACTTTTAGGGCAAAATTCAGTCCTGCAATTCCGCTTCCAACGATTAAGAAATCAGTTTTCAAAGAGTCAACTCCAAACTTAGGTCTAAAACCTTAACAGAATGTGTCAGGTAACCCAAAGATATAACGTCAACGCCAGTTTTAGCATATTCTGTTATGTTTTCTGGTGTTATGTCGCCTGAAGCCTCAAAAAGAACGGAATCATAAAGGTCAACTCCACGAAGAGTCTCAAGGGTCTTTTTTATCGTTTCAGGTTTCATGTTATCGAGCATTATAATGCAGGGCGTCTTTAGTTGTAATGCTTTGAATTTTTGTGCAGCTCTTAGAGCCTCTTCGTGAGAAGTTACTTCAATTTCGACAAAATCAACATTATCCGCAAACATTGAAGCTCTAGATACCGCTACTTCAATGTAATCTTTCACGCCTTCGGTTTTCAAGGTTTCAAGGTGGTTATCTTTGATAAGGACAGCATCCCAAAGACCAAAACGGTGAGTTAAACCACCACCCAAAAACACCGCTTTTTTGTCAATATACCGCAGCAACGTTTTACGGGTTGCCGCAACTCGAGTGTGGTATCCTTTTAGCAAATCAGTTAAACGTCTAGTTTCTGTGGCGATTCCACACATCCGCTGTAGAACGTTTAAAGCAGTTCGTTCAGTTGCCAAGATGTCTTTTTGTTTGCCATGTATTTCCATAACTGTATCGTCTTTCAGAATTTCTTCGCCGTCTTTTTTACAAACAGTTACGTCTAGACCATGTTTACGTAGAAACCAGCAGACCTCTTCAAGGCCTGCAAGTATACCTGATGATTTGGCTTTCAAGAACACTGTTCTTGCCACATTTTTTGTTAACAAAGAGTTGCTGGTGATGTCGCCGTCGTTAACATCATCATTGTATTCTCTAGTAAAAAAGGTGGTTAACCAGTTAACATAATGTTCATTGCTTAAACTGAGGTCTCTTCCTTTTTGGTAGGCGGTTTCAACCAGTTTTTGCCGGTCCAAGTTGTCAGTCCACATTTAACATTCTGTCCAGAGCAGACTTAGCTCTGACACGTATATCCTCTGGAACCGTGACTTTAAACTGCTCCTTTTCCAGAGAATCCAAAACAAGGTCAAGAGTAATCTTTTTCATCTGAAGGCAGGTACCTCCAGGGGGTGCTTGGAAAAATGTTTTGTCTGGAAACTCAAGCCGCAACCGTTCGATTAAACCGATTTCTGTAGCAATGATGAAAGTTTTATCAGGGCTGTTCTTCACGTAGTTTATCATCCCAGTTGTGCTACAAACTTCATCCGCCAAATCCACAACTTCGGGGATGCACTCAGGGTGAACTAGTACTTTTGCATCGATATGAACCGCTTTTGCATGTATTATTCCCTCTGGGGAAAACTTGTTATGAACATAACACCACCCACGCCAAGGGATTATCTTCTTTTTGGTGTGCCTCATTACGTAATTTGCCAAGTTGGAGTCTGGCACAAATATGACTTCGTCTTCAGTAAGCGAGGTGACCACATTTATGGCGTTTGCGCTGGTACAACAAATAGTTGACTCGGCTTTCACCTCAGCGGTTGTGTTAACGTAACTCACAACAGCCGCGTTAGGGTGTTTTGCCTTCAATTCTCTTAAACCAGCAACATCAACCATGGCAGCCATTGGACATTTTGACAGCGTTGTTGGAATTAAAACTGTTTTTTCGGGGTTCAAAATGTAGGCAGATTCGGCCATGAAGTCAACCCCACAAAATACTATTATTTTTGCGTTGGTTTGTGTGGCTTTTTTGCTTAACCCGTAGGAATCGCCAATGAAATCTGCTACAGCGTAGATTTCTGGTCGTTGGTAAACGTGTGCCAAAATAACAGCGTTTTTCTCTTTTTTAAGCCTGTTTATTGTGTCAATTAATTCCTTTTTTTGCATTCTGCCACACACAACGTGAAAGACATAAAGTCCCATAACTTAAACGCGTTACGGAAGTTTAGGCATAACAAGATCAGCTATATCCAGACTGTTGTCGTAAATTCTTCGTAGAGAGGAAGCAACCGCAAGAAGATTCCGCCCGACTGCTGCAGGAAGCTCGAGAATTGTGTTTTCAATTTCGTGAAACAGGGTTTCAACGTTTGTTCGCTCAGACCGTACCGACTCAGCAACAGATACATCACGGGAAAATACAGAGTTTATCGCATTTTCATGAGCCGCATATGCGAGTTTATGAAGTTGCAGGATAAGCTTTGAAACTGGTTCTCCAATCTGTGCGCCGCCTAGCTTTATTACTGTTTCACCGATAGCTGAGGAATGGTCTCCAATAGATTCAACCAGACTGGCTGCTAAACGGTAATCTAAGCAGTCGATTGGTAAAATGCCAAGTTTTTCGCTTAGCCCAGGGTTTTGAATTACGGTTCGAAGAATTCTGACCAACAGGAAATATAGGCGGTTTACTTCGTTGTCCCTTGCCACAACGTTTTTGGCTAGTTCCACATCGCCTTCAACAAGGGCGGTTATGGCATCGCGGTGTATTCCAGATACTATGCAGTATTCACGTCGAAGAATTTTTTGTGGTGGAAACGTAGAAGGCTCTAAAAGAGACTGCATAACAATCTTGGAGTGGTTCTCTTCAACGATTTCAAGCCCAATCAAACGACTTGCCGCTTGTTTTACTCGTTCGCGGTCAATAGGACTTATTCTATCTTTTGCCTGAACTTGAATGACATCATTACCCAGCAGATATTTTTCAATAATAACACGATCAAGTAAAGGAGAAGGCGCAATAACTGCCACCTGAGGAGTCTTTTCGACATTATATTGTGGATTAATAACTAGTGACCCATCAGAAGTTTCGTTAACAGCAACTACTGCGCCGCGGTTTAAACCGTTTTGTTCAGCCCAAGATTTAGGAAGACAAACAAAAAATGTTCCGCCACTTGTTTTTTGGATTTTGCGGAGGGCCATCTTTGAATCCTCTGGTAAGTATTTGATTAGTTTAAAGTTGAGCATGTTATTAAGATTTAAGCAAAAATTGTCCAAAAAATTAGGAAAAACTATACGAGTATAGATATTCCCAGAGCGGACAAAGAGAAAAAGCAAAGCTGTTTTTAGTCCACAAAGAAGACAGGATTAATAGGAAACGAAAAACATAATACGTGTTCAACAGAGGGAGTCAAACGAGGAAAAAACTATGAGTGAAGGTGAAAGGCTACAGAAAGCCGTTTCCTTCACACTTGAATCGGGGTACCAACTAGACAAAGAGGCCTTCGATTTCTTAAAGTCAGTATCCAAAGCAGATGACCCCCTCAATTTAATGGAAGAAGCTGTAAAAAAAATCAGAGATTTGCCTCAAAAGCCATTGTTTATCGACAAGGGATTTTTAGAGGCAATGAAACAGTTACCATGCATTAAAGAGGAAACGTTATTTCCTTCGTTTTCTTCTTCAACAGTTTCTGAATCAAGAAAAAGTTTCAAACCATACGCAAAAGATGTTGACGAAGAACTAAAAATTATAATGGACCCAACAAAAAAACTGTGCACAACAGGGTCAATCAGCGAATATCTGGAATATTTTCAAGACCGCTTTGACAGATTAAAGAAGATTCTCAGAAAACGATTAGATGTCAAAAACGCGGTGTCAATATCAGCTGCATTAAAGCTTCCAGTGAAATCTAAACTAAGTATTATTTGCATGATTACAGAGAAAATTGAGTCAAAAGAAAAACTCTTCGTGAAAGTCGAAGACCTCGAAGCAACGGCCACAGTTCTTGTATCCCCAAACTTAAGCAACGAAATCTTAGATAAGGCACGGTCTTTGCTGTTAGACCAAGTAGTTTGTATAAACGCCATAAAAGGAAACAACGACCTAATAGTGGCAAAAGACTTCATTCTACCAGAAATCCCACAAAAAAACACACATAAAGCTCCAATCCCAGTCTACGCAGCTCTTATGTCAGATATTCATGTTGGCAGCAACCAGTTTATGGAAAAGGAGTTCAACCGGTTCTTACGTTGGATAAACGGAGACTACGGCAGCGACAAAGCCAGAGAAGCCGCAGGGCACATCAAATATTTGGTTGTAGCAGGCGACATAGTGGATGGTGTGGGAGTGTATCCAGACCAACTGGAAAGCTTGTCGATAATAGACATTTTTGAACAGTACCGTGAAGCCGCAAAACTGTTTGAACAAATTCCAGAACATATCGAGGTAATAATTATTCCAGGAAACCACGACGCGTCCAGAAAAGCGTTACCACAACCTGCATTGCCAAAAGAGTATGCAGAGCCATTAAACGCAGCCCGCAAAATACATTCTCTTGGAAACCCGTCCACAGTAAGTCTTCACGGTGTGGAACTGCTTGTTTTTCATGGTCGCAGCTTGGACGATGTTGCTGCGGTTGCACCAAACGTTAGTTTTGATACACCAGATAAATCTATGAAAATTTTGTTACAAGGCAGACACCTTGCACCAATTTACGGTGAAAGAACCCCCATTGCGCCAGAAAAACGGGATTTTATGGTCATTGAAAGGGTCCCAGACATTTTACATGGTGGACATGTCCATGTGTTAAAATGCGACAAATACAGGGGAACGCTAATAGTGAACTCTGGAGCGTGGCAAGGACAAACAGAGTTTCAACAAAAAATGGGTTTAATGCCTACTCCAGGAATTTTGCCAATAGTGAACCTTCAAACATCTAACATTTCAACAATAGATTTCACAAAAGAGTGGTAAAAACAGACCCGAAAACTGTGTTTAATTACGGTTTTATTGTGATTCTGTTAAACAGCTCGGAACATAACATAAGAGGTCACGGAAACGGTCACTGTTATTAAAAACGTTTCTAACAAAACTGCGGCCAACACCTAAACGTATCTTTTTAGTGCGACCATGTCGACCCATACTTACTACACGGGCGTTTAACAGACCGACCATGTCTAATTCGCTTATTAAACCGCTTACGCGTCTTTGAGTCAAAGGTGACAGCCCTAGTTGTTCACAGAGTTCACAGTATATTCCGTATATGTCTCCAGTAATTGTGTAGTTTACTTTTGTTTTGCCTAACAGGTAAACACTACACAAAACCAGTTTAGAGTGCACAGGAAGGTTTTCTAAAACCTCAAAGATTCTATCATGTTCTACACGTTTTTCTGCTTGGCGCACGTTTTCTTCGTTAACAAATTCTTCTCCATCACGTTCTGCTAACTCGCCTGCAATCCGCAGAAGATCCAATGCGCGTCTTGCGTCACCGTGCTCTGCGGCAGCTAATGCTGCACATAATGCAACAGCGCTGTCAAGCAAGGCGCCTTCAGAAAAAGCGAGTTTGGCGCGTCTCCAGAGGATGTCCTGAAGTTCGGCTGCGTCGTAAGGTCTGAAAACGATTTCTTCTTCGCTTAGAGAACTAAGAACGCGTGGGTCCAAAAATTCTTTGAACCGTAGGTCGTTTGAGATTCCGATTATTGAGGTTCTACCGTGACGAAGAGTCTCGTTAACTCGGGTTAATTCGTAAAGTAGTGTGTCGCCGCGAATTTTTATCAGGGCATCTATTTCGTCAAGGACAACTATGAAAATTTTCTTTTGTGAATCTAAACCTGCTTTGAAGCGGTCAAAAACTTCGCCCAATGCTAAACCAGTGAAAGGTACTTTTATGTCTAAAGCGTCACATAATGTTGCGAGAACTCTGTATTCGGTACCAGCTAAACGGCAGTTTACGTAGCAAACTCCAATAGACGCACCTAACGTTCTTGCTTTGGATGATAACGTGTTTAAAACGTATTTAGTAACAGCTGTTTTACCTGTTCCAGTTTTCCCGTAAATGAATGCGTTGGAACATGGTGAGCCTCTAAGGACTGGTGCTACTATTCCGCCTAGGCAATGTATTTGTTCGTCGCGGTGTGGAAGTTTTTCAGGTATGTAATCGTGTCGTAGTACTTCTCTGTCTTTGAAGATATGGGTGCTACTAAGGAAACGGTCGAAAACATCTTCAAGAGTGTTAATTTTGTTCAGTTTGATAAACTCCTCTAAGAGGCAGCGAAGTTATTGCCTCGATGGTTTTTCCAGTAGATAAAAACTCTCATAAAAAATTCTAGACCAATTGCACAAAATCCTAAAGGGGAACGAAACTTTCTGGGTAAAAACGTTTTTAGCGAATTTGTAGTTGTGAAAACTGATTTTTATACACTCACACCCCTATGTTTCGTGTGGAAAAAGAAAGTTGTTTATGGGTTTAGCAGTAAAAAGAATCTATATTTTCAACGGAAATAATATTATTAAAAATAATCTCGTGGATGATATATATTTCGTTAGTATTTAGTGTTAGTCGTCAAATAAAGTAAACTAAACTCTACAATTTTTTACCTTCGAGGTTGAAAATGGATTATTGGAAAATTTTTTTGCTACAATGGAAACAAAGGGGTCGGTGTCTTATCTTTTACTAGAAATTTTAATGTATAATTTTTGAGACACCATTTTGCTTAATTGACGAAGAGTCTTCCCTTTTTATTTAGTAACTGAGATTTCACTGCTAAGTGAAAAACTGTGAAGTTAACTAGAATATTATACGTTTTTAACCTTTATTTTCTTAAAATAGGCTAAATCATGTCACTTCACGTGTAAAGAAGCGACCCCTTGGTTTCTACTGGAAAACAGACTTTATACCATTCCCTTTTCGTATTTTGCAAACAAGGCCTTGTGTGAAGCCTGTGAAGCTAATAATGTGCAAAAAATAGCTAATTTGCTGTTTTAGACTGTTTTTAAGGTTTTTTATTTAACACACTATACCGCAATATCTATAACTTGTGACTCTGTAATTAGTGAACATCATCACTTCACCGGTGCAAGGCATGCCTACCAAAAAAATGCGTGTAGAGCTCTTCAATGATGGAGATCGATACACAATAACTTTCGAAGGTCAAGTTACGAGAGATAAGGCTCTTCGCTTACTTGATTTGGTCGAACTTTTGGGAGGGATGCCCACAGTGAACCCAGACTCAATCCAGCAACCCTCGGAAGTCTCTAAGATTGAAAAGGTCCGTTTAGCTGCGGAGAAAAATTTTCCTGTAGGCTGGTTTTCTTCAAAAGACCTTCAAGAACTATACGAAAAACAGTTCAACGAACCAATTTCGTTAAGTACTGTTTCAACTTATTTGGCTCGTTTAGCAGACCGCGGTTTTTTCATTAAGAAAGGGTCTTCAAATCAGTTACGTTACAGAATCATGAGTGCAATCTCAAATTATCAGGTTCACAAAAAATAATAAATTCATTTCCTTACGATACTGAATTTCACCTAAATTATACAGTAGACTCTTCGTGATTGTGGAGAACCCGTTTATGAGCAACATCAGTAAAGATTTGGCCGAACTGAAAACTAATCTAGTGACCTATGTGGATAAAGGTCGCCAAATAGGCTTTAGTGACATTAAACCGCAACCCTTGATCATTACCAAACCTGACTTGGATAAAATCAAACCATTAAAAAAAGTAAAACATTGTGATTCACGGTTTTTGGCTGTTGACTGCTCAACCAGAACTTTGAAACGAGCCCACAATTGGGGTATTTATTTGATGCGTGTTGCTTATGCTTCTGTTGAGAATCGTAACGTGACTTGGGGTTATGATGAACGTATTTTCAGTAAAGTTGGAGATAGACGTCACCGTTCAAACTTTTTGATTGACCTACGGTTGCAACTTGAAAGTGAAATGGCTCTGAAACTTCTTCACGAAGAGGCTACCGGGAGTGTGAACCAACCGGCGGAGACTCTTCGTGGACCTGATGAAGGTGACTATATTCTTTTGGATGGTGCCAGTTTTTTTGGTGGAAAACGAGGATTCTACACTTCACTCTACGAAGAGGCTCTTCGTAAAAAAGTTAATCTCATCGCCGTAAGTAAGCAATCTCCCATGTTAATTGACGAGAAAGGACGAGATTTTATGGCAACAACAAGTGTCCTTGCTTCCTTTCCTCTTTGGGTTTACCATCCCGTTAAAAAGGCGAATATGGAGCAGCATCTTTACGGGGATGTGTCACTTGTGAAGTTATGTGAAGACAGTCAACACGTTTTTCGTTGCGATATTATGATGGATTCTCTAAACACTGCTGATGTGTCCACGTTTCTTTCTCCTCTTACTTCGCTTTCTGAGGACCCTCGGTGTTTGGGTTACCCTGTTACCCTTTGGCTTGCTCACGAGTTTTCTGGAGCATCTAACTCAAAAATTCTTCAATACTATGACATGATCGAAAATGAGTTATCCGAGGTCGGAATCTTAGAGACTCTTCGTAGAGAAGAGCTTTCCTGCAGTTTTGCTGATAAAATTCATGGAATAACAAATCCTTATGGTGGAGATGAAAGTTTTGACAGAATTTGAACCTGTTGGTTTTGTTCGAGACGTAAAAGGAGACATCGTATCCTTTTTCTTAAATAAAGGAGCAAACCTTTCTTTTGGTCAAATCGTTCGAATAAACTCTGAAACCAGAAAATTCTATGCCCGCGTTGTCGACGCTGGGAGCTCTTCGACACTCAATACCAACGAACAACTTCGGGAAGCAGAAGGAAAAGAATCCTTTGGACCATACTCAAGTTTTAGGCACGTTGACGCGGTTCTTTTACTTGAAAACAATTCCGGAAAGATACGCTCTCCAACATTTAACCCGAACTATATGGACCAAGTTTTTGCAGTAAACGAGGATGACTACTCAGTTTTGCAGCTTGCTGGGGACCTAGAAATTGGTCGTTTGCGTTCAGGCGAGGACGTTTTAGGTGTAGTGGGAATTAATGCTAAGGCCATTCCTAAAATGATGGGTATGTTTGGAATGACTGGGTCAGGGAAAACTAATACTGAACTTATTCTGAACGCGCGTATAATCGATAACCCTGAAACTGTTGGTCTTATCTTTGATTTTGCTGGCCAGTTGTTGTCTGGTAAAGATTTTGGGTCTGACAGCGGCCTTATGGATCACCCTCTGTATCACAGTAAGGTTCGTTACTACTCTGCAAGAGATGGAAAACTCTGCATAGGGTTGCGTACTCTTACTCCTGGAAAGCTGTGGACAATTTTCCCTGATATTGGCGGTCCTCAGGTACGTGTTGCCCGCCGGTTGTATGAACAACTTGGCAACTGTTGGATTGAACAAGCACTTGAAATATACCGCAATGAAGGACACACTGGAATTGGACGACTTATAAATTATCAGCAACGAAATGTAATCAGTGCTTTGATGAGCAGACTATCTGACCTTCCGCCACATCTCTTTCCTCCTAGTAACTACAACTTCATTGAAGATGTTGTCCAGAATACCAGTCAAGGAATAACCTGCCTCGTTGACATTTCTGGGTTAACCGCTGAAGAGCAGCAAAACGTTACCTGTCTTACTGCAACAAACGTTGCCCAACATTACAAACGGTTGTGGGAAAACAGTTTTGAAGAGTGGAAAAAACTTCCAACTTTGTTGATTACCTTGGAGGAGGCTCATGAGTTTCTTGACCCAGAAATACGCAAAACAATCTTCTCTGACATCGCCTTAACTTACAGAAAATACCGTGTTGGATTAAACGCTGTAACCCCTCGGCCCTCTAAAATTAACCGTGATGTTTTTGCTGAGCTTTGGACTAAAGTAATAATGAAAACTGAGTTGAAACGTGACCGGGACTATCTGACCCAGAATACGCCTTACATGGAATACAGCGACACCGAGATTAAAATGCTTGACATTGGAGAAGCATTACTTATTTCAGAGCCACAGATTCGGTTTGCTGTTCCAATCAAAGTTGTTCATTACGGTGATTACCTTAAGCAAAGGGGTCAAGCAGACTATGATTTGCCCCCCTCGAAAGCTTTGTCTGATATGGACGAAAAACTAAAACGCCTTAAAGCTGCTGGGCAATCTGTTGTCGACGATGCTTGATTACTGAACGTTGACCTCTTTTTGTTTGAGCAGTCTTTTCATCTCTTCTTTTAAACTGTAAACATATGGCATTTTGTGTGTGTTTCTTTCTAAGTAGCCGTCTTTATACAGTTTTTTCATTAAACGGGCTGTATGTTCTCTTGTAAGACTAATCTTTTCCCTGATTTCAGGCGCCGTCTTTTCTCCCTCTATCCCGATAGTCTCAAGAACCATGATCTCTGTTTCAGTCAGCGGCGACAAAGCGTTTTCCTTTTTTATTGGAATTGCTGCCTCTATCTGGAAATCTGGAACACGTATTTCCCGCTTGATTTTTTCGATCTCAACCAACTTTTGCAGCATTTTCTCTTGTGCCACTTTTATGCCATTAACTTCAGTTTTCACTTCATTGATTTGTTCAGAAAACTTTTCTTCAAACTGTGGAACCTTTTCGATTGTCGCTGCAAGGTCTGTTAACCGACTGTCACAAGTTTCTACTTTTTTGCTAACTACCTGGTTTTCTATTGATGTTTGCTCGACCTGCTGTGCAACATACTCAACTATCGTTGCGTGCCGCCTGAATTGGTTGTCAACACTCATAACTATGTCATTAACAACCCCTTTTGCAGCATCATATTGCTGACGAAGAGCCCTTATCCTTTGATAATACACAACTATCGCCGACGCTGTCCCCACTAACAGAACCGCCGTCACCGCTAGCATAACCTCTGACATCACCAAAGTTGAGCCACCTCACATGTGATTTTAACGTGATGTCTTGTGATATGCATACCTAATCACATATCACACTAGTATATAAGTAAACTTAAGTTTTTTGCTAAATGAAATCACGTGACATCACAAGTCACAAATGGTTTGTATTGACTCTTGTGTTGCTTTCTTGTGAATGCGTTATGGCTTGGTGATTTATGTTGTCTCTTTTTGTTGTAGATTTTTTAAAATTGATTTTAAACGATTGCTTTTATTAATGGGGTAAAATTTGAGCTTATTTTTTCAGTCCACAAAATCGTTTAACGCCTGTTGTTTGTGGTTGCCCTTCTGGCGTTGACTGTCCTAAACTGGCGAAAAATACCCTTAAACTGGGTGTGATTTGTGATGTCACAGTCTTTTTGACAGTTTTCGGGGGTTGGCCAGCTCTTCCAAGCTGTTGCGTAGCTCTTCGTGGAGTTGTGCTACTGTCTGGATGTGTTCTTCTTTTGGTTTATTTTTTGCCAATTCTCTTTGTGTGTTTATGTATGTTTTTAGCTTGTTTGCAGCCTCCAAATATGGTTCTAGGCTGACTTCTTCAAGAACTCCCAGGTATCCGAGCAATAGTATTGTGTATATTGACTGTGTTACATTCTGTCTGGCCTGCCTTAAACTTCTGTTAAACGCTCCTCTACTTACGGCGAAAACGCGTAATTTGGCTTTTTCATCATATTTTAGGCTTTTATCGGTTATATTTTCGGCTAAAACGTCAATCAGAAGAGTTTCTATCTGTATTTTTGTTAAATTGCAGTTTTTTGCGAGTATTTTGACCAACGGGTCATTTAATGTGTAGTTTATCCAATTTTGAGCGTTTTCCTTCAATTTCAAAATCTTTACCCCAAACCATGCTGTAGAGGATACATTTTTGTATACCGTGCTCTGGAATAAAAAACTTTGTGAACATCAAAGTAAAAATGACCATGCGTTTGTACCTGATTGTTGATTAATATACAAATCTTTTTGGAATATTTATGGATAAAAAACATGTAACTGCCTTTGAATCAAAGTTTTTCACTCGTAAAAAACGGCGTTTTTTGCTTCTTTTTTGTCAGCTTTTCCCGTTATCTGTACACAAATTTGCCTTTCCCATGATTCTTTAGTGAGGGCTTGTTTTCTGGTCTTTTATCTCTTATACTTTTTACTGTTTGTTTGGTCTGTATGCCTTTTTTGGGTTGTGCTTTATGTGAGGTGTGATTATTGCTGAATCACGTGTGATTATCACAGAATCACATGTGACGTCACGTCTTAACTGTGATTCATAAAATCCTATTTCGGGGTTGTTTTTAATTTTCCGGCTGATTTTATGGTTTTTGAATTTTTGTGATTTTTCAACTTTCTTTTTTGTGATTGCGCTGAAATCACAGTTGATGCCCTATTTGTTTGCTCTTTTTTGGTTCGGATTGTGACTGGTATCGCGAATGGCTTTTTATTCTTAATGGACATTTAGTTTGAACTTTTTTGTTGATGTTTGAGTTTGTTTTTGGTCTATTTTTTGGGGGTTGCCTTGTTTTTGCTGTTTGTTCCCTTTAACGCATGTGACTGCTTTTGATTAAGACATTTTGTTATTTTTGTATTATTTTTAAATTAATTGCTTCTGTTTTGGCGTATATGAACTGTATTATTATTGACTATTAATTGACTTGGATTTATTCTAGAATATTTTGTGTGTTCTTTTTTGTTTTTGCTGGCTTGATCCAGAACCTTTTTCTTGTTTCATGTGCTTTTTTTGTGTTTTTTCTATATGTTTTTCCTTTTTCATAACTTCGTTTCTTAGGACAAATATTTAAGCAAATGTCAAGTTATAATGTGAAACAAGTATTATGCTCTTGTAACGGGCAAGAATTCTAATGTTGGAGGCTTTGATATGGGTAGAAGGAGAAGAAAAGTCGTTCGTATACCTAAACGTAAGTTACCTGCAGTTTACCTCTGCCCTAAATGTGGCAAACAATCAATCTATATTGAGATACTTTCAGGCGGTGAACAAGCTAAAGTACGCTGTGGCAGTTGTGGACTCACAGAGGAACTAAAAACTAGACCTGCTTTTACCGAGATTGATATTTACTGCCAATTCACAGACGGTTTTTATTCAAGGCTATCGGCCTAGTAATGGGATTACGATGGTTGGCTTAGTTGAGCAGTATCTACTGGACAAAATCAAATGTGCCGGGTCTATTCACATGACTCTTGTTGACCCCGAAAAGGTCAATCCAGAATCTGCTTCCTGTTTGGTTAAAGACGCTGAATCTTGTGGAACAGCAGCAATTATGGTTGGTGGCTCAACTACCGATTCTATTTCACATCTGGACCAGATTGTAAAAGCCATTAAAGACTCTGTGAAGATACCAATCATTCTTTTTCCCAATAATGTAACTGGAATAAGCAAATATGCAGACGCCATCTGGTTTATGTCCCTTCTTAATTCTTCAGACCCCTATTTTCTTGCAGGCGTTCAAGTGTTAGGTGCCCCAATAATCAAAAAGTTTGGTTTAGAACCCCTTTCTCTTGGTTACATCACCGTGGGGGAAGGTGGTACTGTCAGCGTTGTAGGAAAAGCAACCCCAATCCCTTATGACAAACCTGACCGTGCAGTTGCATATGCCTTAGCCGCTGAATATTTTGGGATGCGTTTTGTTTATTTGGAAGCTGGTTCTGGAGTAAAAACACCTGTGCCCCCCGAAATTATTAACGCAGTAAAGACCGCGATTAACATTCCTTTAATTGTAGGCGGTGGCATACGAACCGGTGAGCAGGTAAAAAGAATTGTGAAAGCCGGCGCCGACATAATTGTTACTGGTAACGTGTTGGAAGAAAACAAGGGAAGCCATAAAATAAAAGAGTTAATCGACAGCATGAACACTCCATAGATATGCAGTAAAGCTGCACAAACAGTTTCTAGGTTTTGTTATCCGTATTTTAGAAAGACTCAATACCACGGTTTGTTGAATTCTATTAGAAGGAGCCCCCCGTTTTGAAGATTCCGATGAGCGATGAGTATAAACAGTATGCTGATGGTTTGGAGGAAAACCTTGAAACCATATACGTTGTTGCTCGGAAAGCTCGGGAAAAAGGGTTGGATCCTGCGTTTGTTCCAGAACCCGAGGTTGCAAAAGATTTGGCTGCGCTGGTCGAGGGTCTAGTGGGTCCCGCTGGTGTTGCTGAAAGTATACGTGCTTTAGCTGAAACAATGTCCCGTGAAGAGCTTACCTTCAGAATAACTGAACAGATTATTAACGGTAAATTTGGTTTGATGGATGACCGTGAAGCTGCGGAACAGGCAGTAAGGACTGCTCTTGCCATTCTGACTGAAGGAATAACCGCTGCTCCAATACAGGGTATTGCCAAGGTGGAAATCAAGGCAAATAATGATCGGAGTAACTATTTGGCGATCTATTACGCTGGTCCTATACGTTCTGCTGGTGGCACAGAACAAGCATTAACAATTATTGTTGGCGACCACATTCGGCGGTTGCTTAAGTTGGACCGTTACAAACCAACAGAAGATGAGATTTCACGTTTCATAGAAGAAATCCGTTTATTTGAGCGTTCAATAGCCCGGTTCCAGTATCATATCTCAGATGAAGAACTCAGAAAAGCTATTCAGCAGATTCCCGTGGAGGTTACTGGAACCGAATCTGACCCTGTGGAAGTTTCGTCTTTTCGTAACTTGCCCAGAATTGAAACGAATAATGTTCGAGGCGGAGCCCTCAGGGTTGTTAATGACGGTATTGTTGGACGCGCCGCAAAGGTGTTGACTACTATCGATAAACTTGGTATCGAAGGTTGGGAATGGCTTGGAAACCTGAAAGAGTTTTCAAAAAAGAAGAAATCTGGCTTTATGGAGGATGTGATTGCCGGTCGACCAATCTTCTCGTTTCCGTCTCGACCTGGGGGTTTCAGGCTTCGTTATGGTCGTTCTAGGAACACTGGGCTTGCTGCGGTTGGTATTCATCCTGCTACTATGTTAGCTGTGCAAAACTTTTTGGCTGCTGGGACTCAACTTCGTTTGGAGGGACCTGGAAAGGGTGGGATTGTTGTTCCCGTTGACACGATTGAGCCCCCCGTTGTTCGACTAAAAAACGGGTCAGTTGTCCGTGTTACGCTTGAAAATTTTGGTTCCATCGAGAAGCTGATTGATAAGATTCTGTTTCTAGGCGATATTCTAATCGGGTTTGGCGACTTTTTGTACACCAACAAGGCTCTTCGTCCCTCCGGGTATACCGAGGAGTGGTGGCGTGAAGAACTTGAAGCTACAATACAACAAAAGTTTGGAGGCACCATAAAGGAGGCTGCCAATGCTGTAGGTTTGACGGAACCTGTTTTTGAGAAAATGCTAAAGGATGTCTTTAACAATAAACCTAACGTTCAACAAGCTCTGGCTTTCTCTTCTGTTTTTGGGGTGCCCCTTCATCCTTTTTTCACGTTTTTCTGGGAGAACCTTTCGCTTGAAGAGTTTTTGGGCTTAAGAACTTGGTTGCTTGCTTCTGAAACAAAAGTAGTTGATGGTCTTGTTCAGGAAATTGTCGGCGTTAACGATAAACCAGTTAAAGCTTCGCTTGAAAAACTTTGCATACAACATGACGTCGTTTTGAATAACCTCAAAATCGTTGGCGAAGAGGCACACATCTTCGCTTTTTGTCTTGGCTTGGCTGTTCCTGATGGTCAAGTAGACTCTTCGTGTAAAGTTTTAGAGGCAATACACCAGTTTACCGGGATTTCTGTTCGGGGAAAAGGCGTTAGTTTTGTTGGTGCCCGTATGGGTCGACCAGAGAAGGCTAAACACCGTGAGATGAAGCCACTTGTTCACACCCTGTTTCCTGTTGGTCTTGCTGGTGGTTCTAGGCGTAATCTTGTTGATGCAGCAAAAAGGGTTTCAATTGACGTTGAGATTGTGAAACGCCGCTGCTTGAAGTGTAACCAAACCTGTTTTACCCTAAAATGTAACAACTGTGATTCAGAAACAGTTCTAGAGACTGTTTGCCCTCAGTGTGGCCGAAGCTTAAACTTGGATGAGTGCCCAGCATGTAAAACGTCCACCCGTAGCTATGCTCGGCAACAAGTTGACATGAGAGCTTTGCTGTCTTCTGCCTGCAAAAATGTGGGTCTTCCAATGCTTAGCCTCTTCAAGGGTGTGAAGGGTATGACAAACGAAACGAAAACACCTGAAATCTTGGAGAAGGGGCTTTTGCGTGCTAAGCATGGTTTGTCTGTTTTTAAAGATGGGACAATCCGTTTTGATGCTACGAATGCTCCTCTTACTCATTTTAACCCTGAAGAGATTGGGGTTTCTGTTGAGCAAATCAGGGAAAACGGTTACATCCACGATTGCGAAGGAACCCCCTTAACCCGCTCTGACCAGATTTGTGAGCTTAAAACACAGGATATAGTTATTCCACGTAAATGTGCAACATATTTTGTTCGTGTAGCCAACTTTTTGGATGAACTGCTTGAGAAAGTCTACAAACTTCCTCCTTACTACAATATAACAAAACCAAGCGAGTTGGTTGGAAAACTGATTATAGGTTTGGCGCCTCACACCTCTGTTGGTATTGTTGGCCGCATTATCGGGTTTACACCTTTGAATGTTTGTTATGCGCATCCGATGTGGCATTCAGCAAAGCGGCGAGACTGTGACGGCGACGAAGACGCGGTTATGCTGGGGTTAGATACTGTTTTGAATTTCTCTAAAGTCTTTTTGCCTTCTCATATTGGCGGAATTATGGATGCTGCTATTCTGATTATTCCTGTTGTTAACCCGTTGGAGGTTCAGCGTCAGGCTCACGAAGTGGATGTTGCGGGAAAATATCCGTTACTATTTTATGAAAAAACTTTGGAACAAGCAGACGCTAGGGAAACAAGCCCTATAATTGATACGATAGAAACACGATTAAACACTCCTGCGCAGTTTGAGGGCTTCAAATACACTGTTCCTGTTTCAAACGTTAACATGGGCAACCCCGAAAGTGTTTACAAAAAGTTTGGAAAGATGACAGACAAACTTTACAGCCAACTTGTTTTAGCGGAAAAAATTGCTGCTGTAGACGCTGACGTTGTGGCTAGTAAGGTTTTGACAACCCATTTCGTTCGTGACATTGCGGGTAACCTTAGGGCTTTTACAACTCAGAAGTTTCGTTGCAAGGGCTGTAACAAGAAATTCAGAAGAATGCCTCTTATGGGCAAATGCCCCGCATGTAACAGCGACCTGATTTTAACCGTTTACCGCGGTGGCATAGAGAAATATTTGCCAGCAGCAGGTAACTTGGTGAAAAAGTATGGTTTGTTGGAGTATTATACACAGCGGCTCGATATGATTCAAGAAGAAATCTTGACTTTGTTTGAGGGTAAAAAACCGCGGCAATCTAGTCTTGCTTCATTTTCATGAGACGTTCCGTGTATAACTGCAAATCTTTTTTGTTACTACATGTAAAACATTGTATGACCCATAATGTTCAGGTACCACCCTAATTCTTTCCTAAAACTGAAGCATAACATTCAGCCTGGCTTAGAAGCCAGAACAAAAATAATTCATGTTCTTGAAACGGGGCCATTCACAACTAGAAAGCTTTCAGCCAAATCCGCTTTGGGGTATTCGGTTGTTCTTTATCATCTGCATCTGCTTGAAACAGAAAACATTTTGCGGCATGTTGGTAGGCGGTCGTATGTTTGGGAGTTAACTGGCGTTGGGCAACAACAACTAACGCAAACCCGTTAAAGTGGGCAATCACATGGATTCTGGTTGCATTTTGAGCATTTGTGCGGGTATTTTTCAAGTGCCGCTTTTTCTAGGTCGACGTTAACCACGTTTGCTAGCGACGCCAGCCACGCTAAAACGTCGGCGAACTCTTTTTCAGCGGCTTGGATGTCACCTTCTTTGAGAGCTTCTTTTAGTTCTTGTACTTCGTCTTCGAGCCAAGCTAACGTTTTATCTGTTCCACGTTGTGAGTCTCTGGAAAAATATAGTTGGTGCATCAGTTTTTGGAACTCTTTGATGTCCATTTTGGCGTCTCCCTACGCTAACAGTGGATTACTGCCTGTTTATTTTCGTTTCTTGTATCCTTCAACGCAACCCTGTTTTAGTTCCCTGACCAGAGCCGTGATTTCGGGTAACGCCTTCTCGGGGGTTTCCAAGTATTTCTCGTAGACTCTAGCGTAGGCGCTTCCAGCTATTGCGCCGTCTGCTCCTGATTCCACTACTGCTTTTGCCTGTTCTTTTGTTGAGATGCCAAATCCTGCTAACAGCGGCATGTCTGTGTGTTTTCTTACCCTTTCAACCAGTTTTAGTGTAGAATCGCCTAAACTTTCCCGTACACCTGTAACACCTTCAACACCGATGATATACAGAAAACCTGAAGCAATGTCAACGATTTTCTTTAACCTTGCCTCAGTGGTTGTTGGGGCCACCTGAAATATCGGGTGAATCCCAGTTTTCTTTCCTTCAACTATAAGTTCATCAGCTTCTTCAACTGGAACATCAGGAATAATCACAGCCTGAGCACCAGCCTGCTTTATTTCCTGCAAGAAACTACCCACACCCCTGACGTAAGGGATATTATAGTAAGTGGTAACCACAATCGGGTTATCGATACCTTTTGCTCTGAGTTTCTTTATGCCATCAATACACTTGGTTGGGGTCATGCCCGCTTTCAGGGCTCGTTCACATACCGCCTGAAACGTGGGACCATCCGCAGTGGGGTCAGAGAACGGAATCCCAAACTCAAGTATGTCTGCCCCATTTGTTGCCAATGTTTCGAGCAGCTTTAGGGAAAACTCTTCGTCGGGGTCACCAAAATACACGTGGGGCATATGTGCGCCCTCGCCTTTGTTTTGGAGTTCACGGAATTTGTCTTCAAGCTTCATTGAAATACCTCATAATCGTTTCTAGGTCCTTGTCGCCTCTTCCTGAATAATTCAAAACAACGACCTCGTTTGGGTCAAACTCGTTTTTGTTGTTCACCATATACGCAATCGCGTGGCCTGTTTCAAGAGCAGGTATCAAACCCTCAGTTCTAGCCATCACCTTTACTGCCTCAAAAACTTGGTTATCAAAAGCGTAACCTGCTTTCACCCTTCCGCTGTCAACTAAACCTGATATTTCAGGTCCTCTTCCAGGATAGTTAAGTCCAGCCGCTCTAGTCCTTGACGGCTTTATCTGCCCATTTTCATCTTGCAGAATCTGCATCACGGCACCATGCAAAACGCCAGGTTTGCCCATTTTGAATGCTGCGGCACTGTTGTCTGCTTCTAGGCCTTCGCCTCCGCCTTCAACAAAAATGAGTCTGACATCTTTTTCGTCTAGAAATGGCCTGAAGGCTCCTAATGCGTTGCTTCCGCCGCTGCCACAAGCCACGATGGTGTCTGGTAGTTTGCCCTCTTTTTTGAGTATTTGCTCTTTCATTTCTTTTCCAATTACACTCTGAAACGTTGCAACAATCTCTGGGTACGGGTGCGGACCAACTGTTGAGCCCATCAAATAATGCGTATTCGTCGAGCAGCCTGTCCATTTTCTTAGTGTGTCTGAGACCGCATCTTTTAGTACTCCCATCCCGATGTCGACTGGTGTTACTTTTGCTCCTAGTAGTTTGATTCGTTTGACGTTGCTTGCTTGGCGTTGGATGTCTTTTACGCCCATGAAAACTTCTGTTTCCAACCCGCAGATGTTACCAGCCATCGCTGTTGCAAGTCCGTGTTGTCCTGCCGCGGTTTCTGTTATCATACGGGTTTTGCCCATCTCTTTTGTTAGCAGTGCTTGTCCAAGGGCGTTGTTGAGTTTGTGTGAGCCTCCGCAGACGAGGTCTTCTCTTTTAAGGTAGACTTTGCATCCGACCAGTTTGCTGAAGTTTTTTGCGTAATAAAGCGGGGTTGGTCGTCCGGCGTAGTCGCTTAGTAGCTCGTTGAGTTTTTGTTGGAACTCTGGAGTTGGGTAATGTTTCTGGAATGCTGTTTCTAACTCAATCAAGATTGGCATCAAGATTTCGTTAACATACTGTCCACCAAATTTTCCAAATTTTCCTTTATCCAAATCTGAACACCTTAATTTTGTAGTTTGATTTCCTTTGCGTTTTCAACAAAAGCGTAAACTTTCTTGTGGTCTTTTACTGCTGGTTTAAGTTCAACACCGCTTGCGACATCCACTGCGTAAGGTTGAACCGCCACAACTGCCTCTTTGACGTTTTGCGGATTCAAACCCCCCGCCAAAACCACTGGCACTGGCGCAACAGCATCCTTGATTTGTTTACTAATCGTCCAGTCGTGGACCTTGCCTGTTCCGCCATACTGGTCTTTGGTAAACGAATCCAGCAATATTGCGTCATAACTTTGTAAATCCTCGACGTTTTCCTCGTTGAGGCTGTCTGGTTTCACGTAAACCGTTTTTATCAAACGTGTGTCACGTACTTTTTCTCGGATTTCCGAGGCAACAAAACGTTTAGTTCCGTGAATTTGAATTGCTGACGGCTTTAATGTTTCACTGATTTCAACCAAATCTTCAACAGCCTTGGGTGCGGTCACTACTACGCTGTCAACAAAGATTGGCACTTTATTTATCAACAGTTTAGCCCTTTCCATTGTCATGTTTCTTGGCGAAGCGGGGACACCAACCAGAAAACCAACAGCATCCGCTCCTGCATCAACGGCAACTGCCAAGTCTTCTTCTCGGGTTATTCCGCAAATCTTCACTCTGACTGTTCTCAACGGGCGTTAACAAGCTCCTTAACCGTTTTTTCGATATTAGTCGACATCATAACAGATGAGCCAACTAAAAAAGCCTGAGCACCACAGTTACGCAAAAACACGATATCCGCGAGAGCCATCACTCCGCTTTCGCTGACAACAACCTTGCCGTTAGAGTCATGTTTTTCCAGAATTCTCTGGGTTGTTTTAATGTCAACTTCTAATGTGCGTAGGTCGCGGTTGTTGATTCCAACCAAATCAGCACCTGTTTGGATGGCTGATGTAAACTCTGTTTCGTTATGTGTTTCTAGTAGAACCTCAAGATTATTCTTATGAGCCAACGAAATCATTTCATCTAAACCCCGTTCGCAGTAGCCTCGGTCAAAGATGGCTTGTATCAACAAAACAACGTTAGCGCCAATTCTAGACGCTGCTTCAATTTGCAGTGGGTTCAAGATGATGTCTTTCATGAGAATCGGAAGCGTTACTGCTTCTCGGACCTTTTCGAGGTAACCTAACGAGCCGCTGAAATGTTTGGGCTCTGTTAAAACTGATATTGCTGTTGCTCCGCCGTTTGCCATTGCCTTTGCTACATCTGTTGCATCAAAGCATGTTTTGATTGTTCCTCTGGATGGTGAGGCAGCCTTTACCTCAGCTATTACAGCGTTATGTGTGCTTGCTGTAACAGCGTGTCTAAGACTAACAATTGGAGCAGTAACCTGTTTCGCGGTTTTGTAGTGGCCTTCAGCAACCGTTTGTTTGGCGTCCCGCGCCAAGGTATCAAGGTAATCAGGCATATTTGGTCTCCAACTGTTCCAGCTTACTTGAGTCTCCGCCACAGAATTTGATTAACTCCTTGAGTTTGCTGTACGCGGCACCACTTCGGAGCGATTCACTCGCCAACTCCATTCCGTAACCAAAATCATCAGCCTTACCCGCAACAATAATTGCGGCTGCCCCGTTAACTTGAACAATCTCGCGTCGGGGGTCACCAGTTTCACAGCAACCAAACAAGATTTCAAAGACAAGCTCCGCGCTCATTTCTGGTGTTGTTCCTTTAACATCCTCTATTTTTGCTTGTTTGACGCCAAAATCTTTCGGAGCCATATCCTTTGTTGTAACCGCTCCATTTCTTAACCACGAGACACGGGTCTTTCCGGTTGTGGAGATTTCATCTAACCCATCCAAACCATGCACAACCATTGCCTCAACGCAGCCAAGACTGTTTAAGGACTCTGCCAGCGGCTTTGTTAGTTTGGGGTCGTAGACTCCAAGCAGTTGAGCACCCGCATTTGCTGGGTTTGTTAAAGGCCCCAAAACGTTAAACACCGTTCGGATACCAACTTCCCTTCTTGGTACAATCGCATATTTCATCGCAGGATGAAACGACGGCGCAAACATGAAACCAATACCAACTTCTTCGATGGCTTTCTCAACCTTCTCTGGTTCAATGTTAAGGTTAAGCCCAAGCATCTCCAAAACGTCAGCGCTTCCGCATTTGCTGGTAACCGACCTGTTACCGTGCTTAGCAACTGCAATACCTGCTCCAGCAGCAACAAAAGCCGAAGTAGTGCTGATATTGAATGTTTTAACTGCGTCTCCGCCCGTTCCACAGGTGTCAACTAGTCGACCGTTTACTTTTGGGTGGATTTGTTGGCAACACTGTTTCATTACTGCTGTGAACGCTGTTATTTCTTGAACTGTTTCACCTTTCATTCTTAATGCAGTCAAGAATGAGCCTATCTGCGCGTTTGTTGCTTGGCCAGACATTATCTCTTTCATTGTTGCGGTAGACTCTTCGTGGGTTAAGTCTTGTTTGTTGACCATTTTTTGTATGGTTTCTTTGATCATGCTTGTTTTCGTCCTTCAAGAAAATTTTTGATAATCCGTTTTCCGTCCTCACACAGTATCGATTCAGGGTGAAACTGCACACCAAATATTGGGTACTCTTTGTGGCGAACCGCCATAACCTCGTCGTCATCAGTTGATTGGGCGCTTACCTCGATGCATTGGGGAATGCAGGTTTTGTCTCCTACCAGCGAGTGGTAACGTGTGGCGGTGAACGGGTTTTTTACGCCTTCAAACAAGCCTTTGCCGTCATGCTTTATTATGCTTGTTTTTCCGTGCATCAACCTATTTGCTCGTATGACTTTTCCGCCGTAAACATGGATTATTCCTTGGTTACCCAGACACACTCCCAATGTGGGGATTTTGGGGCTCATTTGTTGCAGAATCTGTGTGCACACCCCAAAGTAGTGGGGGTCTGCTGGTGTTCCTGGTCCAGGAGAGATTACTATGCGTTCTGGGTTTAGTTGCATGGCTTGTTTTAGCGTTATTTGGTCGTTTCTGTAAACTACAGGGTCGCCTCCGAGTTCTCCGATGTATTGGACAAGGTTGTAAACAAACGAGTCATAGTTGTCGATAATCAACACTTTCACTGTTTTTCACTTCCTGAGACTTCTAATGCTTTGATTAATGCGCGGGCTTTGTGTTCGGTTTCATTCCACTCTTTTTCTGGGTCTGAATCCGCGACTATGCCCGCTCCCACTTGTATGTGGGCTTTATTTTTGTTGGCAACAAGGGTTCTGATTGCAATCGCAAAATCAGAGTTCCCATTGTATGAGAAGTAACCAACTGCACCCGCGTATGGGCCTCTTCGTGTTGGCTCAAGTTCTTCAATGATTTCCATTGCGCGAACCTTAGGCGCACCAGAAACTGTACCTGCAGGAAAAACGGCTCGTAATGCGTCGTAAGCGTTGCATTCATCTTTTAGTTCGCCAACAACCCGTGAAACAAGGTGTTGAACATGGCTGTATTGGTGAGCCTGCATAAACTCTGGAAGGTGCACAGTTCCAAACTTTGAAACTTTTCCGATGTCGTTTCTGCCCAAATCTACAAGCATTACATGTTCGGCACGTTCTTTGGGGTCAGTCAGCAACTCGTCGGTTAAACGTTTGTTTTCTTGGGGGTCTTTTACGTGTGGTCTTGTTCCCGCTATTGGGAATGTTTCCACTGTCCTGTTTTCAACTCTTACCAGCATCTCGGGGCTTGACCCAACTATTTGGTGTTCACCCGATTTGAGGAAATACATGTAAGGTGAAGGGTTGATTTTTCTGAGGTTACGGTAGAACCCAATCAGGTTACCGTTGATCTGGAAATCGAACCGTTTGGAAAGAACAACTTGGAAGACGTCGCCTGCTTTTATGTATTCTTTGGCTTTTTCTACTGCGTCTTCAAACCGTTCCTGAGAAATGTTAACGTTTACTTGTTTATGTTCTAACGTTTCTGGTTCGTCTTGTGACTGTAACAGTTTCTGGATTTCTTCTAACCTGTTTTCTTTGACGTAGTAGTAGAATGCCTGCATGTTTTTGTGGTCAAAAACGATTCCGTCATCAAAAACGCCCATTTCAACGTCTGGGAACTTTTGGTCATCTACTGTCGTTTCAGGCAGTTTTTCCCAGTACCTGACCGCGTCATATGAGATGTAGCCTACTGCTCCACCTACCAACCTTTGTTCCTTGAACCCTAACGTGTTAGAAACCGTTTTCTGGATTATCGTCAGGGGGTCGGTGACCCGTTCCTTGGTTACTTCGCCCGTTCTTTGGTTTCGGACTGTTGCCCGCTGGTTTTTGATTGTGATCGTCTTTGCTGGGTTAAACCCAATGAACGAGTATTGGGACAGTTTCTGTGGTCCCTCGATTGATTCTAGGATGTAGGCGTTCTCGTGGTGGTTGTACAGTTTTGAAAAGATTTCAAGAGGTGGTGTTTTGAAGGATATTTTTTTGAGTTTCAGTTTTTCAGTAACTGGTGTTATTGGCGTGTTGTGTTTGCGGATGCCAAACATTATCCCTCATTTTCTAGCTCTCCTGAAGAACATTGATGAACTATAACGTAATATTTAAGGCTTCTGAGTACAAATATGTGCCCTGGAAGCTGTTTGGTTTACTGCAAACAACCAGAAAAAAACAAAACAAACAACCCAAAAACACGCCATCTATGCGTAACTTTAATTAACTCCCCCAGAAACTTCTATTGCGTTGATTACCCATGAGCATTCGAAAGAAAAAACGGCAAGAAGGCGCACAAATGCCCGCTCAAGGAGCTGGCCTTCTACGATTCTTTGAAGAAGATACACGGGGTATAAAAGTCAAACCCGAAATAGTTGTCATCTTGGCCGTTGCCTTGATCATACTTAGCCTAGTCGGGTCAAGCCTAGTGGGTTAAATCTAAATTAACTATTTTTCGTGCAAAACTTCGATACGTTGAACGGAGTTTAGGTTAACAAAAACTTCGCTTCTGTCTTCCCTGCTTACAATCTGTGGGACTGGTTGCGCTAGTGTTGACCGTAATGTTACAACTTCTGCGTCAGACAACCAGATTCCCGGAGGATCCCTAGTTACTGCTGCTAACGTTCCTTCAAATCCGTAAGAAGGATCTAAAATTGCAACCATTTTTCGCCCAACATGCCGCTCAAGAATCTGGAATACTGAAGGCGGTGGGGGTGCAGCGTTTGACATAGCCCTTCAAACTAATTCTGATTTAGCATAAAAGCTTTTACGCCCCAAAATTATGATTTTAAACATGCTTTTTGTTAGTAAACTCAAACTGGGACGTTTTCTTTTGCCATATTTTGGCATAAAAATGTCAACAGCCTGTTTCAAATATGACCCCCTTTATGTTAAAAAGGTTCACTTTAAGCAGGTTTAACATGCCTTTTTAGGGCTTCAATTGTGCTAAATGATAATACATTAATATTTTTGAGGCGTTGCTAGAATGTTATATCAGAGATGTTTTCATTTGACCGACGAATCCACCGACAAATACATTGACAAGGTTGTGAAACGCTACTACAAACTGTTTGGGTTGCCCACACAACGCAGGCTCACAATCTACCTTGCTGTCCTTGCATTGCACGGTGCAGTCTTATCGGTGTTGCCGCTGAATATTTCTTTGGAAACTTTTGTTGTTGGTTTATGTTTCGGTGCTGCATTTTTTCTTTTTACCGTTTTTTCAGACATTATCGTTACTCGCACTTCAATGAAAAACGACCTGATTTTCAATTTCAGGCGCTGTTATGCTCTTTCATTTTTTTCTTCACTTGTATGGTTTGGAATTCTTCTAATCGGCGTGTTAACAAGTTCCCTTCTTGAAGCTCCAGACCTTTGGATGCGTTTCTATTTTCTGGGTTTTAGCGGAGCCTTAATCTTACGTTTGCTTGTTTTTTCTGTTACATCCTTTAGCGGGTTTGCGGGGTCTTTGTTTTCTGCTCTTTTACAGCCAACACTAGTTTCCCTTCCAATACTGTTCATGGGCTCTACGGTTGGTTATGTCTTAGACCTGCAACTTTTTAGTTTTGTTTTAGCCTCTGTTTTTGTGTCTCTTTTGGCTGTTTCTATTTTCAAGTATTCCATGGATAGCGTAGGCACAGGCACTGTTGGCATCGCTTCTTCGGTTTTGTTCAAAGCCTTCTTAGCCAACTGGACCGAAAACCTGATTGCACCTTTGGAAACTTTCTTTGAGCAGCTTGGTCACGAACAAGACATCAACGTTACTTTGTTGACTTTTACTGCCGCAAAAAAAGTGAAAGCAGTAATTGTTGTTCCCGCGTTACATCCTGGTCCGTTTAAGAACCTTGGAAGCAGCCTGATTCCCTATTTGATTCAAACAAGTTTGCAGGACAAGTTTGGCTGCGTTGTTTCCGTTCCTCACGGGTTAGTGGGTCACGAGTTAGACGTTGCCTCTGAACAGCATAACAAACGGGTTGTGAACAGTATCCTAACCTTTGTTAAGCCCTCGTCCGCAGCTTCTAAAGCAACACCTTTTGTTCGAACCGAAAGCGGGGAAGCAAAAGCTGGGTGCCAAATCTTTGGTGACTGCGCCTTTCTTACCTTAACAACTGCCCCAAACACCATGGAGGATCTTCCAACGGAATTGAACACTTTCATTGTTTCCGAAGCCGAAAAACTGGGGCTTTGTGCTCTACCTATTGATGCCCATAACAGCATGGGTGGCCCATTTGATGTGGATGCTGCTGTGGCGTCTTTTCGTAATGCTTCAGTTGAGTGTTTGAAAAAAGCTTTGAAAAACAAAGCCTCTAGTTTCAATGTAGGCGCAGCAACCGTGGTTCCTAAAGAGTTTACTGTGCAAAATGGTATGGGGTCTGGTGGCATAAGCGTGATTGTTGTTGAGGTCAACGGTCAAAAGGTTGCTTATGTTACTATCGACGGAAACAACATGGTTTCTGGGTTAAGAGAAAAAATCTTGGCAGAAATAAAAGAGCTTGGAATCAATGAAGGCGAAGTATTAACCACGGACACTCACTCGGTTTGCGGTATGATACGAAGCCACCGAGGCTACAACCTAGTGGGCGAAGCCATAGACCACAAAATACTGATTTCATACATCAAACAAGCAACTGCAGATGCTTTAGGTAACCTTGAACCCGCTGAGGTTTCGTGGAAAACCGAGGTTATTCCAGACGTCAAAATTATTGGTGAACAGCAGATAAACGAGTTAACAGTTTTAGCTGACACCACAACAGAACGCGTTAAACGTGTAGCAGTTACCCTGTTTCCTTTAGCCGCCTTTAGCTTGATTGCTCTTTTACTGTTTATCCTTTAAACACCAATACTATATTCTGTTGGCAAATCCGAAACCCTTATTCTCGTTGCACCCCTTTTTTGTGCAGGGGAAACTGCTTTGAGTTCAAACAAGGAGTTAGTGAAACTTTTCAAAAACCAGATAAAAATCGAAAAAACCATTGTGGAATCTGTTAACGTCGGGTCTGCTGAACTTACGAATCCTGTTGTTAAAGGCGTTTTGAAGGCAATTTCTTTAGACTCCATAAAACATGCAGAAATGTATTCATCTGCAATTACCCTGCTAACCAGTGTTCCTCAGGCTTTGACAGACGAAAACCTTGAAAACCAAAAAGCGATTTTAGAAAAACACCTCTATTTAGAAGAAGAGGTTATCCAGAAACTTGTGGAAATAATCCCAGTTGTCCAGAACGAGAAAATCAAGCTTCTTTTGAATGCAATATTCGCTGATGAGAAAAAGCATCATGAATTGTTGAAGAACGTTTTAGACATAATTGTCAGAGGAGAAACCCTAACCGAAGATGATTGGTGGGATGCAATCTGGAAAAATGTGCCGTTTCATGGTGCTCCAGGCGGATAAAAAAAATAAACAAAAAATTTTATAAAAAGAGTAAGTTAAGGCGAGCTTTTCGCCTTTTGTTTATGCGCTGTTGCATGCCTTTAGCAGTTTTTGCCAGCGCCTGTCAACTTCCGATTGGATTTCATCTATAATCTGTTTGTTTTCAGGCCTGAAAAGGTGTCTGAACCTTCCTTGAATCTTGAGGTATTCTTCTACTGGCTTTTTCCTTTCTGGTTTTTGTGCAATGATTTTGCTGTCTGGTGAAAGCGTGTATTCGCCATATTCAGCTTCCCATAATGGAAACACACATGTTTCAACTGCTAAACGTGCAATCTCTACAGTTCTTGCTGTTTCACTTCTCCATCCTCGTGGACAAGGAGCAAACGTGTGAATGAATGCAGGTCCTTTTACATCCATTCCTTTTCTGGCTTTTGTTACTAGGTCTTTCCAGTATGCAATATTTGCTGTGGCTACGTAGGGCATCTCGTGGGCGACCATTATGTCTGCTATTGGTTTTTTGTGTTCAGTTTTTCCAGGAACCACTTTTCCTGCGGGTGAAGTTGTTGTCCATGCTCCATGTGGTGTGCCTCCGCTTCGTTGTATTCCGGTGTTCATGTATGCCTCGTTGTCGTAGAGCACATAAAGGAAGTCGTGTCCTCTTTCAACTGCTCCTGACAATGCTTGGAAGCCAATGTCAAAGGTTCCACCATCTCCTGCGAACGCAACAACATCAACGTGTTCATCTTTTATGCGCCCCTTCTTTCGAAGTATTTTTAGTGCTGCTTCTATTCCCGCTGCGTTGGCTGCTACGTTTTCGAATGCTGTGTGTATCCACGGTACATCCCATGACGTGTATGGGTAAATTGTTGAAACTACCTCCATACAACCCGTGGCGTTAGTTGCTATCATTGGGCCTTGGGCAGCTTTTGTTATCAAACGTAATGCTATTGCGGGGCCACAACCTGCGCAGGCTCTGTGGCCGGACAGGAATTTTTCAGGCATTTGTGTGATTTGTTTATTCGTAACTTTAGATTCTGGCATATTTCTTCACCACTACTCCCTTACACCAAAATATTGGATACTGTTTTCTACTTGCCCTGTTTTAGCTATCTTCTGTAACTGGTTGTACATTTCCTCTATCATGGTTGGAGGCAGGTCTCTTCCTCCTAAACCGTAAATGTAGTTTACTATCTGTGGTTTTTCTGCTAAATCGTATACTGAGTGTCGGATTTCGTGGAACAATGGTCCACCGTTTGCACCAAAACTGCATGACCTGTCCATCACCGCAACAACTTTTTTGCCTGAAAGACTTTTAACGATGTCTTCAACTGGTAACGGTCGAACTGTTCTGATTCTAAGTACCCCTGCTTTGATTCCTTTTTTGCGCAGTTCATCTACAACCGTTTTTACTGTACCTGCTGTTGAGCCAATGCATACTGCGACTATTTCGGCGTCGTCAAGCATGTATTGTTCAACTAAACCGTTTCCGTAGCTGCGGCCACAGATTTTGGCGTAATCATCATGAACCTGTTGAATTACCTTAAGCGCTATTTTCATCGCTTCTTCTTGCTGCCTTTTATGCTCAAAATAGTAGTCTGGAAGGTCCACCGGCCCAATAGTCAACGGGTGTTCTGGGTCAAGCTTGAATGGAACAACTTCTCCTTTTTGGTTCATTACCAACGCAATTTGCCGTATGCCAACAAAGTTTTTCACAACATCATCAGGAAGAACAGTGACGTTTTCCAATGTGTGACTTAAAACGTAACCATCCAACCCAACCATTATGGGAAGAAGTACATCCAAGTTTTCGGCTATCCGGAACGATTGAATAATTGAATCGTATGCTTCTTGGCTGTTTTCTGCATACATCTGTATCCAACCCATGTCTCTTTGCGCCATGGTGTCTGAATGGTCACAGTTAATGTTGAGTGGAGCTGACAGTGCCCTGTTTGCAACAGCCATTACAATTGGTGTTCTGCAACCAGAAGCTACAGCCAACATTTCATGCATCAACGCTAACCCCGCAGATGCTGTTGCAGTGAATGTGCGTGCGCCTGTTGCAGACGCTGTTATGCTGCATGTCATTGCTGTGTGTTCTGATTCTACACAAATAAAGGCGGTTTCGACTTCACCGTCGGCGACGTATTCACTGAATTTTTCTACAATAATCGTTTGTGGTGTAATTGGATAAGCAGCAACAACGTCAACGTCACATTGTTTCACTGCGAAAGCCACTGCCTCATCTCCGTTTAGGGGCACGACTTTTTGTTCAACCTTTGCCAATTTTGTTTACTCCTTTCCTTCTATGACTCTATCGATTGCGTCAACTGGGCATTCTTTGGTGCAGATTCCGCAGCCTTTACAGAAGTCGTAATCAAAAACCATGATGTTTGCCTCTTCGTCATATTTTACTGCGCCTTCTGGACAGTAAATGTGGCAAAGCATGCATCGGATACATTTTTCAGAGTCCCAAACTGGTTTGTAAGAGCGCCAATCACCTGTTTTGTATTCCATACTGGACTTCCAACACACACCAGCAAGAGAAACTTCTTTCCAACCTTTGTCTTCTGTGCTCATTCACTTTTTGCCTCCTCGTATGCCTCTTTTATGACACCCATGTTCTTTTCTGCAAGCGGAACTGGAAAACGTTCTCTTAATGCCTTTTCGATGCTTTCCATTTCAACTATTTTTGTTGCATGGGCAACTACTCCTAACATTGCGGTGTTGGTGATTTTTCTTCCAAGAATCTTCAAAGCTATTTGCGTAGCTGGAACTGTCCAAACGGTTCTGTTAGACATTTTCAGTTCTTCTTTGAGTTCTCTGGGTTCTTTGGGGCTATTCACAATAAGGATTCCGTTTTCGTCTAATCCTTCTGTTACTGGAACAGTCGACAAAAGTGTTGAATCAATAACTATTGCAAGGTTTGGGTTGTAGACTGCACAATGAAGCCTTATGGGTTCGTCGCTTATCCGTGTGTAAGCTTTTACTGGTGCTCCCATCCGTTCAGGACCAAACTCTGGAAAAGATTGGATAAATTTACCCTCATTGCTCGCAGCCCTTGCCAAAAGCTCGCTTGCTGTCCAAGCACCTTGGCCGCCACATCCGTGCCATCGAAATTCTTTGAGGACCACTAAACTGCCTCCAAACAGCATCTCACGTAATTTAGTTTAAATTACGACATACAAGTTACCGATGTTTTTAAAGATTTAGGAAAATAGAGTTTTGCGCTCTGTTTTTTATGGTTTTTAGTTGCTTTCAACTCAAATTTAAATGTTGAATCTGCTTTGATTTAAGGAATTCTATGTTTTCTGCCTTTTTTTTGGGTTTATGAGCAATAGATGTTTGTTGTAACAAAATATAAGAACGCATGCAATCTATTGTTTAATTTAAAGTGTAATTATATATGTTTGCTGAGGTCTGAGTTTGGCCAATAATGAAACAGAACCTGAACCGGGTTTGACGCAAACAGATAATGTTGTTTTTATTGGCAAAAAACCTTTGATGAACTACGTGACCGCTTGTATAACCTTTTTTAACACTGGACAAAAACAGGTCATCGTTAAGGCTCGCGGTCGGGCAATCTGTAAAGCCGTTGATGCTGTTGAGTTGTTACGTCGCGCCTTTGTTAAAAACTTGGAAATAAACCAGATCGAAATCGGCACACACGAAATCTGTAACTTTGACGGCCAAAAATCTAATGTTTCAACAATTGAGTTGACAGTTGCCAAAACGGGTCAATAGCACCTTGACTTCTTGGTGTTATGTTTCTGTACCCTGTTTTGCTGTTTGCAGGTTTTGATTTACCCTGTTAGATATGTATAAAAGTACTGCACGTTAATGGTTTTGTGTTGGTGGAACTTGTTGTCTGATTACCCTAAAATTGTTGTTACTCCTCCGGGTCCAAACGCCAGAGCACTTGTTAAAAAGGACTCTGACCTTATTTCTCAATCTTATACCCGTTATTATCCGCTTGTAATAGACTCTGGCAAAGGTTGCATCGTAAAAGATGTAGACGGAAACGAGTACATCGACTTCAACGCGGGTTTGGCATGCCTTAACACTGGGCACAACCACCCGAAGGTTGTTTATGCAATTAAGAGGCAATGTGACAAGTTTCTGCATTACTCTAACACTGATTTCTATTACAGCCAATCCTTGAATCTGGCAGAAAAACTGTTCGAGGTAACTCCAGGAACCTTCCAGAAACGTGTCCACTTCGGGAACAGCGGAGCCGAAGCCCTTGAAACTGCTGTTAAACTTTCTAAATGGCATACCCGTAAACACCAGTTTATTGCCTTTGTTGGCGCTTTTCATGGCAGAACAACCGCTGCTACTGCTCTTACTGCCAGTAAACCAACCCAACGAAAACATTACTTCCCGTTGCTTCCGGGTATAACTCATGTGCCTTACCCATACTGTTACCGTTGTCCATTCAAGATGGCGTTTCCAGACTGCAACTACTACTGTGTAGACTACATCGATGAACAGGTGCTGCAAAAATATGTGCCCGCCGAGGAGGTTGCGGGTTTTGTTTTTGAGCCTATTCAAGGTGAAGGCGGATACGTTGTTCCGCCACAGGGTTATTTCCAGCGGCTTAAACAGTTGGCAGATAAGTATGGCCTGTTGTTGATTGCTGATGAGGTTCAGTCTGGTGTTGGCCGAACAGGGAAATGGTTTGCAATCGACCATTGGGGTGTAGAACCCGACATATTGTGTTGCGCAAAGTCGTTGGCTTCTGGTTTGCCTCTGAGTGCGACTGTTGCCCGTTCAAGTTTGATGGATTGGGAGGCGGGTTCGCATGCTAGTACTTTTGGTGGTAATCCTTTGGCTTGTGCCGCATCGTTGAGTGTGCTTGAGGTAATCAAAGAGGAGAAGCTTCTTGAAAACGCAGAGAAACAAGGTCACTACATCATGAAGTGGCTGCAAACCATGAAAGAAGAAAACGAGATAGTTGGCGACATCCGCGGTAAAGGTTTGATGATTGGTGTCGAGTTTGTGGAAAACAAGCAAACCAAAACGCCTGGAGCAGACCAAGCCCGTGAGGTTATGATGAAATGTTGGCGGCGTGGAATCGCAGTTGTGACCTGTGGTGTTTCCACGATGAGGTTGATGCCGCCGTTGACCATAACTAGGGAACTGGTTGACGCAACGTTAACGATTCTTGGGGATGCAATAAGAGAAGTAAACAAACAGGTCTCTACGTGAGGTCATTTTTGTTCTTGTAACACTTCGATGATTGTGGAGTAGCGGGTAGAAAGCTCCAAACAGTTTTTGTATCCCATTTTTGCGTAAACGTTTCCAATCTTTATCTGGGTTCCAGCATTCAACGTTTTCACTTTTTCTGCCTGTTCCCTCCACGTGGATACCTTGATTTTTGCTGTGGCGTCGCTTAACAAGAATGAGGCTACTGCAACTGTTTCGTTTTTTGCGGTTGTTACTTGCCTGTATTCTGGGGGTGTAGCGATTGTTCCCTCTACAGTTACTGGTCCGCCCTCTGTTGTTATATCCGCCAGCTTCTTGGTTTGGTCGCCCAGAATCTTGATGCTTCCTTTATCTCCCAGATGTATCTCTGGTTTTCCGTCCAATCCTTGGCGTACATACCCGTGGAGTACTCTTACCTGTTGGTCTCGCTGAATTTTTCCCTGCTCTACTATGTCGACTTTTTTGTCCCACAAAACAACCCGTAATGTTCCTGTTTGGTCAGAAACGATTATGCTTGCAAGTTTTCCTTCTTTCCAGTCTTTGCGGGTGAACGTTTTTGGTGGATAAACAGAAACAACCCGCCCAGAAACTGAAACGTCGTTGAGTCCGCTGACCAAATCTTTTATCTGGATTTTTAGACGAAGAGTCTTCGGCTCAGTTTTCACTCCAAGCTCGGTGGCAACGATTCGGGCCGCGGTTTCGTCGGTTAAAAAATTGGCTATGCCACACTTTTTTTGTTCAATCATTTCTAGTATTTGTTCGCGGTTGAGGTCTGAACGTGACAGTAGTATTTGGTTTACTATTTCTTCAAAGTGCATGCTGTTTCACTGTTCCATTCAGACGCTGAACACGTTTACCCCCTTTTTCAGGTGTTTGTTGCTCACCCGTTTCTGGGGTTTAGGCGCTGTTAGATGTTGTGCCCTAACAGTGTATATGTAAATTGTTTACAAAAAATGGTTTATTGAGGAATTCTACTCTTCTTCTTCGGTTTCCTCTTCTTCTTTGCCATAAACCAGATACATGAAACCTAATGCTATTGCAATGAAAATTAAACCTGTCAAAATGAGGATTATCCAACCGAAGTAACCACCGGCGTCCATCTATACCTCTCCTTGGAGTATTATTTGAATGTGAGATATTTAAGCTGTGACCTTCTTCCAGTCTTCCATCAGGAAATCGTAGAGGCGGTCTTCCTCTTCTATGTGGTCGTACAACCCTAAAACGTCCGCCAGTTTCTGAGCAATAAGGTGGTAGCAGATGTTTGCTTCCCTGTCCATTACCCTGAAATAGAAATCGTCGCAGGAACAAAACTCTGCAGCGGGCATAACTTGGTATTCACGTTCTCTGCCTATTACAACCCACACTGTTCTGTTGCTGGGGCTAAACAAGTATTTTTTTACGCGTTCCTCTTGTATGGCTTCCCACGCTTTGGTGAACCTTGAACCAAACGCCTCTTTTAGTTGCTGCAGCTGTTCGTCACTGATTTTTTTGTATGTTTTTGCTTCCTCGCAGACATTCTCAAGTATTTTGATTTCTTTGGATACTCTCAATGCTTTATTGTCCCCTTAGTGTTTGTGTTGTCTGCGAGTAACTGTTGTTCTATGCTGAAAACTGTTCGGCTGTTAATCGATTTTTATTTCTTCCCCGCTGGGCGTTTTCTTTTCCTGTATTTTTGGTGCTGTGACCTCTAATACGCCGTTTTTGTATGACGTTTTTGCCTTTTTTGGGTTAATTTTTGATGGTATGTCAACTTCTTTGTAGTATTTGTGGTCGGGGACGTCAACAGAGATTGTTAGTTTGTCTTCTGTCCCAAGCAGTTTGATGTCTTCTTTTGCTACTCCTGGTAGTTCAACAATGACTTTTATTTCATCATCCGTGTCGATGATGTCCACAAGTGGTTCACGTTCCTGTTTTACGTCTATGCATGGGCCAGTGGTGCCGCATTTTTCTGGGTCTGCGGAAGGTTTGACGTTGCCGAATTCCTGTATTTTCGGTTTACCGTCTGGTCCAATGGTCATGCTGTAACCGTAAACGAATGGTCCCCACTCCGACGTTGTTGACCCGTCTGGAAGCTTCTTTTCCCGTTTTAGCTCATCTGGAATGCGGGTTCGGAACTGTTCAAAATCTCGTTCCATCATTTCTTCCATTTCTTTCATCATGTCTTCGATGTCGCCGAAGAACCAGTTTCCAAAAAATGGGTTGCGTTTACTTTTTTTCTTGTACCATTCAGGCAAATCGTCCCCTGACATCCATTCCACCTTATCACATAATACGTTTATGGGTTGATTAAACTTTTCTAAACCAAAAATGTTGTTTAACTGAACTGTTTTAGCTGCTCAACCGTTCCCAGAAACGTTCCATCCAACAAATACACCTCTGCCTCATCCATGTTCACGCAGCCTGACCGCAGAATCGGGCCTATGTATGGCTCCGTTTTCTTTTTTGTTTTCTCGTTTACTGGTCTGCCCCCAAGAAACTGGTTATATGAAGGCAGTATAAACAGCTGCGAAACCAACAGTTTACCGTTGAATGCAGATGAAGTGTCGGAAACTGTTTTAGTTCCCGCGCTTTTCAACAGTTTTTTTGCCAATTTCTCGGCGTTGCATGACGCTTTTATCAGCACCTGTTTTGTTACCCTGAACCCTAATGGGTCGCGGATGGCTATTGTCGGGTGAACATGACCCGTTATCAGGCTTTTGCACCCCAAAAGTTCAGGTGATGGCCACGCGTGACCATGGAACAGTCCGACGTCTCCGACAGTTGTGCCTGTTGCTGGGACGATTTCAACGGTTTCTGGGAGTAACGGTTCAATGTTTCCGTCATGGTTTCCTATTATAACCCTGATTTTTGGCACATGTTCTTGGATTGACTCAAAAAAGTCGGGTATGTCTTCCCATTCTTCTCTTGGAACTTGGGTGATGGCGTCTTTTATGTCGCCTAACACTATCAGTTGGGTGGGTTTGGTTGTTTTCACAAGTTTTAGTAAACTGTTTTTGATTTTAAGTGTCTGCGACGGAACATGAATACCCTTCTGGCTCAATATCCTTTCCCAGCCAATATGCAGGTCAGCCACAACTAAAGCGCGTATGTCCTCATGTTGCAGCAGTAACGCTGGATACGGGTGAAGAGGCTTGATTTGAGTCAAAATACCACAATTACTCTAGTGTGGTTGCCTTGTTAAAAACTTGGGCTGAACTTTCAGGTGTTTAGTGCTTCCATGATAAGCTGGTAAATCTGCTTGTTTGCCGTAGCAACAAACGACAAACGCTGAGCAGCATCCAACGGAACATCAATCTCGTTTCCTTCGGGCGTTAACATGATTCCCCCCGCTTCACGCAGTATCAAATACGACGCAACCATATCCGTTACCCGCAGTTTTCCACGAATGTCGATAAATGCGTCGGTTGAACCATCCGCAACGTAACAGATTTCCAATGCGTTTGCGCCAAAATGTCGGAAATGTTTCCCCTGTTTGAACAGTTTCCCCAGTTTGCTGATTAGTTCCTCTATTTTGTAGGTGTTAAGGTCTACGCCAATCACTGCGTCTTGCAGGTTTGCTGTTTTTGACGGCGTGATTCTTCTTCCGTTTCTGTATGCGCCACCGTTTTTTTGTGCAGTATATGTTATGTCATTAAATATGTCGGATACCAACGCCGTTTTCACATCCTTTAATGTCGGGCCGTTGGCCACCGCTAACACGTTTGCACTGAATGGAAGTCCCCTTGTGGCATTGGTTGTGCCATCCACGGGGTCTGTGACCACATAAATGTCGGACTGTTCGGTTCCAATCTGTTTTGTTCCAGCCTCTTCACTGACCAATGTGCAAGAGATTTCACGTTTCTCTAGTACGTCTATCAACGCTTTTTCTGCGGCTAGGTCAATCTTTTTTGACACGTCCCCGCCTGCTCCGACGCAAAAACCTTCTGCTGCTTCTGGTGAACCGTAGTACATCAGGGCTGCTTGCCTCATTTTTTGTGAGCATTCCTGCAGTATTTCCATCCAATTCAACGCCATCACGCAACATTATCTATTGTTTACTGGCTTGTTTAAGCATTTATTTCAAATACAAGCAAAAAGACACATAAGGAAGATTTGATTTTCTCAAACAAAGAAGCGGGGGTCGCCGAGCTAGGTCAAAGGCGCAGGCTTCAGGAGCCTGTCCCGTAGGGGTTCGTGGGTTCGAATCCCACCCCCCGCACCAAAACTCAACTTTTAGCTTGTATAGAAAAATCAAAACGCACCATTAGCCGAATGCGTAAACGTAGCCGTCCCATGTGGTGATGTACATTGTGCCGTTGGCGATGGCTGGAGAATTATAGCCTATGTTGCCGTTTGCTTTGCAGTCCCAGATTTTGTCTCCTGTGAATGCGTTAAGGCAATAGACCTAATTTGCAGACCCAAAATACACACAACCATCTGCAACCGCGGGCGAAGACTGTATTCCACTGTATGGGATATCCGTTGCTGATGCTGTGTAGTTCCAGATTTTTTCTCCGCTAGAAGCATTAAGACAGTATAGGTTATCATCGTTTGAGCTTATGTACACGTAACCTGAAGCAACAGCAGGCGAAGAGTGCACACCCGAACCAGTTGTGTAGTTCCATATTTTTTCGCCATTCACGGCATTGAGACAATAGACTTTGCCGTCAAGTGAACCCACATAAACAAAGCCGTTGAACACTGCTGGAGAAGACGATACCGCATGTGCTTCCCAAGGTTTTTCTTGTCCGGTCATATAATTCCAAACTCTTTTGCCTGTGCTGGCGTTAAAACAATTAACGTTGCCGTCGCCTGAGCCAACGTAAACAAAGCCGTCAACTACCGAAGGCGAAGAAAGGCCAACGCCACCCGTTTGATAGCTCCACTTTTTGTGGCCTGTCGCGGCGTCAAGGCAGTAAACGTTCCCGTCGTAACATACTACGTAGAGGCAACCGTTGACAACCGCAGGAGATGATTGAATAACGCCACTTGATGTTGTAAAGTTCCATACCTTAGAGCCAGATAAAGCATCAAGACAAACAACGTTAGGGTGGGATGGAAAATCTTGGTACAACGCCGCAACCCCCACGTACACGTATCCACCAGCAACCGCAGGCGTAGTATCCCCGTACCCGCCAGTTGGGTAAATCCATACCCGTTCCCCGCTGGAAGCATTAAGACAGTAAACGTTGACTTCTCCACCAAAGTATAGATAGCCGTCAGAGACTACGGGCGAACATGATATTCTCTCGCTTGGGCCATCAGGATAAGCGAGTTCGGCTGTGTAATTCCAAATCAAGTTACACGAAACGGGAGCCGTACTGGTTGAGTAACCCGCATGATTTAGGTCGTGATGAAACATTGGCCAGTTGTTTGATGACGGGTTAACGGTGATGTCGCTGCTTGGCATTGAAGTGTAAAGTGACGAAAACAGTATTACGCCGATAATAATGATTAAAACAATGGCTGTTATAGCTAAACTTGCACGTTTATGCTGCATAATTCTGGACTCCTGCAAACATTATGTGATATGACGCTCTTGTAACTGTTTGTGTTTTGACCTTAAGCGAAACTTTGATGCCGCCAATATGACACTTCAAATTTTCGTATCTGCACCAAAAAATGTTTTAACAGACAAACTCAAACCCAAACAGTTCAGTTAGGGTGCTAGATTATCGATTGTACTCTGCCGACTTTGCCGTCTGTAAGCCGCACCTTGATTCCGTGGGGATGAGTTGGACTGTTTGTTAGGATATCCTTGACGATACCCTCTGTTAATTTGCCACTTCGCTGGTCCTGCTTCAAGACAATTTGCACGCGGATGCCCCGTTTGATTTGGTTTCTGTGCTGATTGGATTGCATTTCCAGTCATACATGGTTTTACTGCTTATAGCTAGTTCGCAAAGTCATGCAGTCGCGTAACGGTGAAAATAGCAATATTCAAAGTAAACACAAACCAGAACTAGAGGCATATTTGTAGTCTAATAGAGGGACATTGTTGAAAACAGTATTTTTTCTGTTTGTTCCAGAAAAGAAAACTTGTCGCCCAACAGAAAACGGGCATGTTTGTATCATATTTGAAGACTAATATTACTTCATTGTTGAAAACTGCCTTTTTCTGAAAAACCACAACAGCCAAAACTTAAAACCAATCTTCCACGGTTATATTATTAGTGGTTTTAATGGTTATAACACAAAAAACAACCATACGAAACTATGAACTGCTTGGAATTGTATTCATCACAATACTTGGAAGCGTGATGCACTTCACATTCGAGTTATCAGGAAACCAACCAATCGTCGGAGTATTCTCTGCGGTAAACGAAAGCGTGTGGGAACACCTTAAACTCGGGTTCTGGCCATCGATAATTTATCTTTTGATAGAATACAAGCAAATAAAACCAAAAACAAACAACTATCTTTTAGCAAAAACCGCCGTCCCATACACCATAACTGCCGTAATCCCCGCCATATTCTACACATACACCGCATTCACAAAAGAAAGCATCCTTATGATAGACATTCTAAGCTTCATCATTGCAGTAATAATCGCCCAACTTGTGAGCTACAAACTGTTAACACACAAACAGTTGCCTGCTTACACACAAAAAATCGCATTCGTGGCGTTGCTTGTGCTGCTTGTAGCCTTTGTTGTTTTCACTTTCTATCCACCACACAACCCACTGTTTCAGGACCCAATAAGCGGCGAATACGGAATCATAAACAGCCACCACTGAAATCGATTCATCACTTATTTTCAGAATACCTGCTGCTGCATCTTGGACAACGGGTCAGCAAATCCTCTAGGCTCTTTTTTCTGTCAACAACCCCCAACTTGTCCACAAACCGCCAACATTCATCAACAGATGAGCAATGCTTGTAGCCTCTTCGTGTCATCTCTTTAACCAGTTCCTCGTGGCGAGCGTAAAGGCTGTGAACTTCAAGAAGCCCCTTTTCCAAGTAGCCTTTCACCGTTTTATTCTTGGTAAGTGTTCCAATAAACATGTGAATTTCAACATGCTCCCCCAAAAGATGCTGCCTGCACATGAATCTGGGACTTACCATCCACATCCTCAACATTCTGCCCCCAAACAACCAGAACCGGTTCACTGCATCTACCAACACAATCAGGTTAGCAGACTAATAATTCTTCATTTGTCTGAACAACGGTTTTTTGGAGTTTAGGATATGAACGAAACAGTGTAGTATACCATCTTATTCACACAAACTTGACGCATATTTGTATACTAATAGCAGTTCATTGTTGAAAACAGTCTTTTTCAGAAATTTTTCAGAAACACAAAAAGTTGGCACACAAAAGTTCACACATTCACATTTTTTGCGAAGTTACTAAAAACAGTGTTTAAAGAAAAAAAGAACCGTGCAGTTACTCGTCTGTTTTACGGGACCTAGAATAGACATAAACCGCGGCAACAACAACGACTACTGTGGCTAATCCCACTAATGCATACACGTAATCGTCTAAGGATTCATGTGAATTGCCCTGATTAGACGAACCTTCACTGCTGCGGGATGTTGTGAAACAGTAGATGTTCCAATCGTTGTTTCCGATGTACAAGTTCCCGTCAACCAAAGTCGGAGAAGACCAACTCGCAGACGCTGTGTTCGTATAGGTTAAAACATCCCCGTTTACAGCACTTATGATGAAAATGCGGCGTTGACTTGTAACAACATAAATTTTTCCATCAGCATACGAGGGCGCAACGTAGAGCTCGTCTCCCGAGTATGAGCTGCGGATTTTGTCTCCGGTTTTTGCGTTTAAGCATGCGATGTCAAACTTGTCAACAATGAACAGTTCACCGTTAACGTAGATGGGTGTTGAGACAATGAACTCGGTTGCGGCGGGGTTGTTGTAAGTCCAAACTGTTTCACCTGTGGATGCGTTGATTCCGTAATATTCCATCACGTTGGTTGAAACAAAAACCATGCCACCTGCAACAGTCGGGGTGCATTGCATGTCTGTTCCGCCCGTAAACGGCTCCAAATACCCTATAGCTTTTCGCCAAATCAAGGCTCCATCACTGGATTTGACTTTGTAGAGTGCGCCTTCTGTTGGTTCTTCTGAGGTGAAGTAAACTGCGCCATCAGCAACGGTTGGCGACGAGGTGATTATTCCGCCTGTTTCATATTTCCACAAAACGTTGCCGTTGTTTACGTCAAGAGCATACAAGTTTCCGTCAACCGACCCAATGTACACAATTTCTTTAACAACCGCAGGCGAAGAACGCAGCATAACCACCGCACCAAAATTCATGGGCAACTCCGAGTTAACATACGTTTTCCAGATACAATAACCACTGTAAGAATCCAGACAGTAAACATAACCGTCGTTGCTTCCAATGAAAACCTTACCATCCACCACAGCGGGTGAAGACTCAATCGTGCCGTTTGTTTGATATTTCCAAACCAACTCCCCATTCCAT
>JBAZEV010000006.1:0-47110 GCA_041653695.1 Bathyarchaeia archaeon | reverse complement strand
CCAACAGCCAACGATTACTGGATGATGCTGCATGACCACGTAACCACAAACGCCACAACAGATGACTACATAACCATCATCCTGAGCCGCGGAGACAAAACAACTGGCGGATACACCATAAACATCGAAAACTTTGTGTGGCTTGAATCATACCCAGTAAAGTTCAGGTTCCAAGTCAACGTAACCGACCCTGGCAATGGCATAATGGTCACACAAGCCATAACCAACCCGCTTGTGGCTGTTCCAATCGGTAAACTGTCCGCGGGAACATACAACCTTGAAGTAAACGTTACATGGTTTATCCAAAACATTGACGAAAACGGAACCACCACATATACACCAGTGATGACCTTCGCGCCAATCGTCTGGAAACAAACCCTTGAAATCACAAACACCCAAGAAGCGGATATTACACCAACCACATTTGATGTAAACCTGAACGGAAACCCAGCCCAAAACCTGACCGTGCAAGTGGATTTAGGTCAGAATTTAACACAACCACAAGCAACAACAATCGTGGAAGCCGCGTTCAACCAAACAATGGGCACTCAGGTAATGCACCAATTAGACACCCTGACATACAATGCAACGAACATAACTGCCCACTGCACATGGGGATACGGCGAAACCGACATGGGACACGTGTGGGACCTGACCGCAGATTTACATGCACTGCAGCTTACTGTAACTCACTGCAGATAACCGCACAATAAAATTAACTCCTTCCAGACGGGAAGCTCAAAGGGGCTTGCCCCCTTTTCCTTCCTATTTATGTTCATAGTTTTTTGTTAGCAATCACTTTGTACACAAAACTAAAAACACAGTTTTATCAGATTTAAGCTGGGCAAACCTGCTATGTTTGCAGGTACTTAAAAATATTTGGAGAATAAACTGATGCCATTTTTAGACCCTGTTAGAAACGCAATTTTTGGGAAAGCAGTAGACAAAATCTGGGGCAGACTTGAACCAAACCAAGTTCCAAGTAAACTGCAAATCCAACCTGAACCAATACAACCCAACAAAGCCTACCTTAACATTGTGCTTCGGTCTATGCGTATAGTAAACGTCAGAGTAGTATTCCAAAAACTGTACGGCGTAGTCCACAGTTACGCCACTTTACCAATATACGCAACAGAAGAAGCAAAATTCAACGTAGTAACAACCCCAACCAACCTCAAAGACATCGACAAAAACCACCTAGACCGCGTCATACAAGGAGATAAAGAACTGCTTGGGCCTGTTCCTTACCGCGGCGGAAAAATACAACTTGAACTCGGGTTGTTTGCGGTTCACTCTGAGAACCTGCTTGACAGTTACCTGACCCTTCTTGGAGAATTAGCCGACGCAGCAAGCGTAGACTACGTCCGACAAGCAATCCCTTTTGTGGCGCCTATTCAAAAAGGCATATCCATGTTGCTGGGAGTTGGCGGACCAAGCACCTTGTTAGTTGGGTTACAAAGCTCCCTTGACCCCGTAACTGGACATTATGTTGTAACTGATGCTGAAAAAACATCAAACTTCAACCTACGCGACCTAAAACTTGGCGAAGACTACTGTTTATACACCAAAGATGGAAAAGCCTTCAACGAACACCCATACATGGTTTTCAGTGTCTACAGCACCCCTATTCGAGATACATGGTTTGACATACCAGACCTTGGAACAGCTTTTGCTAACCTGCGTTTAGCCATAAAAAGTGGAACTCCAAAATCAATTAAAGAAAACCACGACATTTTTGCCAAAGCAGTTCTGTCTTCACCTGACCTGCTTATTCAAGACGCCAAACGCATAGTAGACGAAGTCTACACACAAATGGTAGAACCATTGGTTCCAGCTGAGCCAACAAAAACCCCGATGGTGTCTCCACTTGAGTTTACGATGCTAAATATCCCTGAAACCATGCCTAAAACAAGAAGAACCCCCACAATAGTTGACCCTAAACTATTATCACTGCTTAACATCCCAAAAACTCTCAAACAAGAAGACAGACAAGCCGCAATAAACTTGGCTGTTTTCAAAAAATAACCCAAAACGGTAACAACCCTTTTTTTACGTGTTGTTACCACTGTTTCTTCAATCACTGTTCAGGTTTCACGTTACGCAACATCTTGATTTCTTCTCTGGTAATATACCCCGTGAAATGCAGCAACAGCGCATACACACATACGCTTGCGGCAGTTCCCAGTAATATTATCAAGAAATTGGATTTATAGAACCACTGTACAACAAACAGCAAAACCCCCAAAACTGCACCAGAAAATATGACTTTGTGAATTCCAGAAAACACCGCAACCTTCACGTTACGTTTAATCGCAATTGGAATCAAAGCAAGCGACGTAACACCCGTAAGCGTCAACGATATTGCGGCGCCGTTTAAACCAAAAATTGGCACCAAAATAAACAACGAAATTATGTACTGAACCGCGGAAATGCCCATCAGGGTGCCGGACAGTTTAGGTTTACCGATACCAATCAGTATCGAAGAAAGCGTGTGCCCAAACATCAACAGAAATGTTCCGTTAATAAGAATCTGAAGTGGCATAACCGCACCCTGATAAATCGGACCAAATATTCCCAGAATAATCGGTTCCGCCAAAACAAAAATGATAACCGTTAACGGCAACCCCAAAATAAGTGGAAACTTAACAGCAATCTTTACACAGTTTTCTATCTCTTCACAATCATTTTTGGTCCAAGCCTCAGAAATGGACGAAATAATCGGAAGCGCAAACGCGGTCATAGAAAACAGCACACTAGACGCCGTGTCTGCTACGCTGTAGATTCCAACGTTAGAATAATCAAAAAACAGCGTCAAGATTGGAATATCCAGACTCTTCATAACCATGAACGAAATCTTGCCAATCGAAACCGAAAACCCAAACAACAGAATATGCTTGTAGTCCCGAAAATCCTCCATCAACGCATGTTTTAGTTTACGTGTTCTAAAGAAATCGATGTTATTTTTAACCAAATCCTTGATGTATGGCTTGGAAAAATATACACACAATACTGCTTGGCTGATGGGGCCAAACGTTATCAGCAACGGCAACAGGTCATACGGCATTTTCATCACCATAAACGCCAAGCCAATTACCGTAATCACATAGAACCCGATAGAATTCACAGTTGAAAGCTGCCGATTCTTGTGCAGCGAACCCAAAATCGCGGCTAATGCGTCCTTGGTTCCAGAAAACAGAAACGCGCACGCAAGCGAAAACAGCAGTATCCTAGTCGTGTTGGATGTGGTTTGAAACGCCACAGCAGATAAACCAACAAAAACGATTATGCTCATTATCGTGAGGTAACGTAGATATTTGGAAAAGAAACTTGGAATATCTGCATCTTTTTTAGTTAAATATGATGCACCAAAATGGATAAGTCCTTCAAAGATTCCCCCAAAGATGAATGCCCACATGAAATCGAAAACTGACGCCGTTGTGCTGAAGACACCGTAGCCTTCTGGGCCGTAGACTCGGCTCATTTGGATGCCTAAAAGCAGCCAAAAAAACCCGCTGAGTGTCATTAAACCTAAGAACCAAGCACCGCCTGAAACTAGCCTTCTTGGTCCCGACTTGCCGCTTTCCTGTTCCATACGTTTAACATCTCGGTGGGGTGTTGCAACTTCCAGTTTCTTACAAAACTTACTTTCTATTCAGTACCCTGTTATAAAAAGTTCTTGAAACTCCGAATAAATAAAAATAAAACCACACATTAAACCAATAATATAATTTTTAAACAAACCTTACCTAAAGGACAATTACCCAACATGTAACAAAACTGGTAAGGTGAACAAAAAATAAAACTCAAACAGTATCTGGGCATCACAACTTTGTTCGCTGCACTGTTTGTTTGCCTTTACCTGTTTGCCCAAAACCACCTAACCGTAGTTTTTTCTGTTGCCTCAGTTGGGTACCCACAAAACATTGGTTACGTATTTTTGAATCTAACCATTCTAGCGCCTGTTTGTTTTGTTCATTCCCTTCCGAAGAAAAGTTGCGCGGCTGCCCTCTGGAATATACTTGGCGTTCATCGTCGCATTGTACATCGAAATGTATGGTTTCCCGTTAACAATGTATATCATATCTTGGCTGCTGGGATTCAGCAACCCCGGAAACCTTTGGTACCTCTTCGTGGGCGTGGTTGGAAAAGACACATTTGTCTGGATACTATACACGGTGATGTTGCCTGCCTCAAACACGTTTATCTTTGCGGGTATTTTGCTGGTTTTCTTTGGTTGGAAAAAAATATACACAAACAAAAACGGGTTGGTAACAACAGGCATATACAGCCGCGTTCGTCACCCGCAATATTTGGGGTTTTTGTTAATCACATTTGGAATCAACGTTTTATGGGTCACGTTGTCCACTTTATTGTTGTATCCTGTGCTGTTGTTTTTGTATTACAGGCTTGCCCGAACCGAAGACAAAGAAATGCAAAAACGGTTCGGGGACGAATCTCTTGAATACAAACGTAACGTCCCCATGTTTATTCCCCGTTTACGAAAAACCTAACTGAAGTTACTTTTGACATCTGGTAAACAAAACCGAATATCTGCTGGGACGTAAACCTTTGTTAAACGCTTTTAGCCACAAATCACTAACATATCAGTGCATGAGGAAACAACACATGACCAACTTCACCGTGGTTTCAGCAAAAATACCAAACGAAGTCTACCACGAGTTTGCCCTACGCATCCCCGAAGGCGAACGCAGCACATTCATCAGAGAAGCCATACTTGAAAAACTGCAGCAAACCCCCCGCCCAGACAAAGTTCTGGATTTAGAACAAAAAGTCAACCAACTGCAAACCGACGTAACCCAAATCAAAGATTACCTGTCCCGCCTTGAACTATTAACCTACGAGGGCGGAAAAGTAAACCCTCACAGTTTTTGTATCGACGAAACAGACAACAAAATCATTGATTACCTTCTGGATAACCGCGGCGCAACAACCCCAGAACTTGCAGATGCACTGCAAACAAACCGTTGGTTGGTTCTGAACCGTCTGCGGCGCATCCAGAAATCCTCTAAAGACCAGCTTGGAAAACCCGTTATCGAATACATCGGCGGGGAACGGTGCAACAAAAGAAAAGCATGGTGGATAGCTGAAGACCTAATCGAAACCCGTGAGTGATTGTAAACATTTTAAGAAACATCCACCCATATGTTTAGGGGGGTAAAAACAATGAATGGATTTGTAATCGCATACCTTGTTGCAAACGTGAAACAAGGCACAGAACACAAGGTTGCACAGCAAATACGTAAAATGAAAGAAGTAACCGAAGTGCTTGTCACATACGGCTTATGGGATTTGATCGTTCGTATCGAAGCAACCACTCTGGGGCATCTGGACAAAATCATCACAGACATACGCCAACTTGAAGGAATTGAACAAACAAGCACACTGATTGGCTCTGCATAATCTTTCCAAAAACATCGCTTAAACAAAACGTAGGCAACAAAGCTTAATTTATACAAAGTAACTGGGATGAATGCAAATTGGGCCCGTTGCCTAGTCAGGATAAAGGCGCCGAACCATCCAAACAAGATGGTGCGTAAGCCTCCGAAGCCGGAGACCCGGGGTTCAAATCCCCGCGGGTCCGCCAATTTTTGTTTTGGACTATTTTATTAAGCAACAACACTACTTTGATACTGTTATACCCGTTTGTGTTTTGGATTGTGAGGCTGCCAAAGTTTGCAACCCCGAATCGTGATGCTTGTAGACCTAGACTACTTTTATGCCCAATGTGAAGAAAGACGCAACCCCGCACTTAAGGGCAAACCCGTTGTTGTCTGTGTATATTCTGGCAGAACCGAAGACAGCGGAGCAGTAAGCACAGCAAACTATGTTGCACGGGCGTATGGTGTGAAGTCTGGGATTCCGATTTCGTTGGCTAAGACCCGCCTGAAAGGTGTTGACGCAGTTTTTTTGCCTGTGGACAAAGAGTTTTACGGCGAAGTTTCTGACCAGATTATGGAGATTCTGCGCGTCTACGCGGACCGTTTCGAGCAAGTCAGCATCGATGAAGCCTACCTGGATGGAACCAACAAAACAGTTGTCAGCTACCAAAAAGCCAAGCAACTGGCATCAAGGATAAAACATGATATCTACGTTCAACAGAAACTTACCTGCTCGGTTGGTGTTGGACCAAACAAACTTGTCGCAAAAATAGCTGCAGACATCAAAAAACCTGACGGCTTAACCGTTGTACCGCCTGAGAATGTCAGAAGTTTTCTGGCGCCGTTGCCTGTCCGCAGCCTGTTGGGTGTGGGCAAAAAGTATGAACAGCGGTTGGAGTCTTTGCATATGAAAACTGTTGGGCAACTGGCAAACTTTGATGTGCAACATTTAATCGACGTTTTCGGCAAACATTTGGGCACATATTTTCATAACGCTTCATTGGGAATCGACGATAACCCCGTACAGGAAAGAACTGAACCCGAGTCACTAAGCCGAATCGCTACACTCAAAGAGGACACAAATGACTTGGACCCTATTTTAGAGCAAGCCTACAGGTTATGTGACTCTGTTTACGGTAAACTGTTGGCTCAAAAGCTTGTGTTCCGCTCAGTCAGCATATACGTTGTTGCAAACGACCTTAGCACCCACAGCAGGTCAAAAACTTTTGAAACCCCCACATCTGAACTTCCGATATTCAAGAACACTGTGCAGGAGCTTTTTGAAAAATTCCTGAACGAAACCGATATCCAAGCCAGACGTGTGGGCGTTAGGCTTTCAAGCCTTAGCCCCGTGGCTGCTGAGCAAAAACAGTTAACCAGCTTTTTCGGGGCTAGTTAGTTTTTTTGTAAACTTTGCCGAAAACTTGTTTGTATCTATGCGAAATATAATATTAAACTTGTAATGAAAACAGTTGTAGGTAAGAAAATGCTGCCCACCCGCAGAGTTAATGCCCACAAGATTAAATCATTGTTGCTGTCGGATTATTTCATTCTATTTTTGATTGCAGCAATATACGTGGTTGTTGTTTCTTTTTTGGCGGTTTCGCGGCATAACCTGTTTCAAACAAACGCGTGGGACCTAGGGATTTATTCTCAAAGTTTATACTCCACATTAAATCACGGCAACGTGCTGTATTACACTGCGGAGTTAGCGGGCAATCCTCAAGGCAGCCTTTTCGGAATACATTTCACACCGTTTCTTTTGTTGCTACTACCAGTCTACGCCGTATTCCCAAACCCAATAACCCTGCTCATACTCCGACCAATCGCAATAACCGTGGGACTAATTCCACTTTACTGGATAATCCGCGACCAACAACTAAACAACCGCTTGGTTACATTCTTCCTCGCAATAATCTATCTAGTTTATCCGCCGATTACAACGCCGCTTTCCAACTTTGACATCACCGTGTTCCTGCCTGCGTTGTTCCTGTTTGCCTTGTATTACATGAAAAAAGGAAAACTGTATCACTCACTCGTTTTTGTTGCATTAGCTTTAATGGTCAACGAGTTCGTTCCCTTAATCGTTGCCATGTTGGCGGTTTATGTTGTAATTCTGAACAGAAAAGAAATCTTTGACGGTTTACTCTCAAAAAAACTCACAAAACACGCAAAATTTGCAATCGCACTTTTGCTTGCCGCTTTTGTTGTTTTCAACGTGGGAAGCGCAGTTATAACAAGTTTTAACCCAAACGCTTTAACCACCAAATGGGAGTGGGGCGAACTAGGCAGCAATCCCCAAGAAATCGTGGGCAACGTTTTAACAAACCCGCTTCAGGCAATCAAGGTGCTGCTAAACGATGGACAAAACAAGTTTTTGTATGTAACCGCCCTGTTTGCGCCGCTTGCGTTTTTCTCGTTTCTTGACCCTTTGATGCTTCTGATGACTGTTCCTTGGTTGGGCGCTAGTTTGTTGTCGATTAATCCGCTGTATTATGCGGTTGGTACCCATTATCCCGCGTTTGTTTCTCCGTTTCTTTTTGTTGCGGCAGTAACGGGAATAAAAAAACTGGCAAACAGTAACAGCAAAGCAATACTCAACAAGCTTGCATTCTTGATGTTTGTAACCTTAGTTCTAAGCCTGTTTTTGCTTCCAACTGGCGACTATTTTTCTGTTACAAAAACCAACGAATCCACAAACCTTGCCTTGACTCAAATTCCTTCAGATGCATCCGTTTCTGCTATGCCTGAAATATTTCCACATCTATGCAACCGGCTTAACGCTTACCCATACTTCAAAGACGGCGTGGATTACGTGTTGGTTAACATCTATTCTTGGTGGTACACTGTAACGCTTCCGCGACCTGCACATTTGACTCCAACATGGAGTAAAACAGAAATTGGGACCAACTACGGACTTGTAGTCAACGCCAACGGTGTGCTGTTGTACAAGAAAGGCTACACTGGTGATATTCAATATTTTGACGGCGTAGACTTCACATACAAATGCGGTGATGTGGACATCGCAACTGGCACAATCGTTCAAGATACCATACCTGTCGGAGACACCTTTACACAAACCGATGTCCTATTTCACGCTGCTACCAATGCGGCGCCCCTATTTTTTGAGGTTCCAGAAAAGGTTCTTCCTCCCGGAAACTATAAAGTCTCAGTTATGCTCAAAACAGCCTCCACCACACCAACTGAAGTAATCAAAATAACCGCATATACTGAGCCCGAAGCCTCAGTTATTGCAACAAGAACACTTAATGGCCAAGCCTTCATCAAACCTGGAACATGGCATGTTTTCACGGTCGATTTTTCACTTGAACAACCCACTTTTGTTGATTTCGCAGCGTATGTCACAAATTCAACAGCAGTTTCATTTTACTCTTTTAACGTTTCACAAGTCTCAGGCGGAGTTTAACTTGAAAATCTGCGCCGTAACCACATGGCCTCCACACCGCGACGGAGTTGCATTATACTCTGTTGAACTCTTTAAGCAAGTATCTAAAATGGCAGACGTGACTGTTGTTGCAAATGTTTCACAACAAAACTGTCCAGTCAAAAACGTTGGCACATACGATGAATGTTGGAAACGTGGTCTTTTGTATCCAATGGATGTTTTTCGTTCAGTGTTTCATTCACGTTGTAACCTTGTACATGTACAGCATGGCTGGTTTTTGTATGGTGGGATACTTTCTAGTTTGCTGTTTCCTGTTTTGTTAATGTTTTTCCGTATAAGCCGTAAACCCTGCGTTGTCACATTACACACCGTGATACGAAAAGACGCAAAAATTTACAATAATTTCTTGGTTAACTTTCTGGCACAGATTGGTGTTTTGTGGATTTCACGGTGTATCGTACATTTTTCAGATAAAGTGATTGTACACAACCCTTTGATGAACCAGGTTCTTCAAACAGATTACCACGCAAACACAGAAAAAATTGCTGTAATTCCACACGGCGTTAAAGAACACTTTTCAAAACATGAGCCCACTCAAAAAAGTGAAAACTTCAATATTTTGTCTCTTGGGTTTATACGAAAAGAGAAAAGCATCGAAAACTTGGTTGTGGCATTCGACAAATTTCTTGAAACCTGTCCCACCGCAAAACTTGTAATCGTTGGCACAACACATGCACACGACAATATCGATTACCTTGAAGAATTAAAACACCGCATTAAATTGAGCCTTCAGGAACATGTGATTTTCATGGGATTTGTTGACGATAACACCTTAGAGCAACTCATCGAGGATAGTGACATAATTGTTTTGCAGTCAACTGAGCCTTACTATGTTGAAGCCAGCGGAACCTTGGCGGCGGTTGCATGTTATGGAAAACCTGTGGTTTGTAGTAAAGTGCCAAAATTTGTTGCAGAACTGCAAAACATGAAAAACTGTGTTGCAGTAAACTCATCTGACTCCACTGAGCTTGCGCAAGCATTTGTTTTGCTGTTAACAAATATGGAACTGCGAATATGTCTTGGTAATAGTCTTAAAGAAAAGTTTACTGAACGAACATGGAATAATGTGGCAAAACTTCACATAAACCTTTACAGGTGCCTTTTGAATAAGCTAACAACAAAAAACACACGTTAACTTTTTTTTAAATATTTTCAAATAGTTTAATCCACTGCTCAGAAATCTTTTTCACATCAAACAGTGACGCCCTTTGAATGCAGTCTTTGCGCATCTTCTGGGTGTAACCATCTCTCCAAATCCGCGCCGCAAGAACAACCAGTTCTTGGTCGCTATTTGCAAGCCAGCCTGTGACTCCGTCGATAACTGATTCACTTGGTCCTTGGCTGTTATACGTTAAAACTGGTGTTCCACATGCCATACTCTCGATAGGTATGTAACCGAACGGCTCGTGGGCAAACGTGAACAAGACATAAAGCGCGTTAGAATACAGGTTCACCAGTTCACGGTTTGAAACTGAACCCAAAAACTGGACATTCGGGTGTTCCATAACACATTTTGGGATTCCAGTAGCCTTTGAACCAAACGCTTTCACTTTCACGCCTGAGTCTGCTACCTGTTTGATTACAGAAAACTTTGTTTCCTTGTTGTAAATCCCAAAATATGTTAACACATAATTTTGTGACGGGTCAGAGGTTGTTGGCATGAACAGGTCGCAGTCTAGGGGCGGCGGAATCACGTCGTTTACTTCAACGCCTAACTCCTCGTACATGGATGCACAAAACTTTGAGTTAGCTATCACATAATCTGAAAGATTAGCGTGGTCGTTTACTGTTTTCTTTTCAAGAAACTTTAACACGGGTGCACTCAAGCGGTAAACATACTTGTACCGTGATGGCATACCCATGTACATGTCATCTAACGCTTTAGTTATTGGACCCTGAGCATAATACAGGTTAGACTTCACTTTAATGCACGAAGATGTGTTGACTAAAACCTCGTCGTCGCCAGAACTGTTCGGAAGCGTAATCTTAGATTTAAACAGCGACTTAGCCCAACCCTCAACAATGGGAACAGAAAAATTTGTGTAAAATTTTGAACCTAAACTTTGAACATGAATATGTTTTTCTTGTGCACTTTTGCGGACTTGGTCGCTGACACTTAACGAAACAAGGGTAACGTTATGTCCGCTTTTTTGCAGTTCAGTGGCTAAAAGAGCTGGTGGTCTTGTAGCCCCTGCTGTGGTCAGAAGGGGATCGGTTATGAACGTTATGTTCAACTGTTACATTCCGACCTGCATTATTCTATTGTTTTTAGTGCTTCTATAATTTGTGCCGTCGACTTCTCGATAGTGTATTCTTTCAAAGCCTTTTCTTTGGCTTTTATGCCCATATCAACAGCTAGTTGCTCGTTTTCTATTAAACATTTTATGTGCTCTGCAACATCGTTTGTGTCATATGGGTTAACCAGAAAACCGTTTTCGGTATGGCTGATGAATTCTTTAGTTCCACCCGTATTCGAAACAATTGACGGTTTACCAAACAACGCGGCCTCGATTGGCACTAAACCAAACGGTTCATGCAACGCAAGATGAACAATGAATTTGCAGTTCTTGTAATAGTTAATGAGTTCATGTTCATCAACATGAGACTGGAAAACTATGTTCTCTAACCCGCAATCCTTGGCGTACGACTGTAGCCCATCTTTGAGTGGGCCGTCACCTATCAATACAAGTTTCACGTTTGACCTATAATTTGATGAGAGTTTCCGATACGCCTTTAGTAAACCAATCTGGTTTTTCATCGGAATCATAGCGCCAACCGCCAATATGTAACTGAAGTCCTGGGCGTTAGCAGTGTTCTCTGTTTGTGGGTCGACTTCGATACCTGGGTATGCAACTGCTATCTGGTGGTTAAGGTCATAGATGTTTTTGACCACTTTTCGGGTGTAGTTGCTGTTGACGATTATTTTTGAGTACCCCTTTGCGGTTTTTTTGTCAAGTGCCCTGAGAATGTTAATTGATGGTTCATATAATGTGTTGGACAAAAATATCGAAGATGCCGATTTGCCGTAACATTCTATGCTTGTTGGTTTTATTGTGGAGCTTAACTCCTTTAATGTTATTCCAGACAACTGGTTTTCCCATAATGCTCGGAGGGGTTCTCCGCAGTACCATACAAGTTTTGTTTTCAGAAACACCGTGAGGTAATACGCCAGAAACGGGTCAACGTGGTGGTGTACTAAAACAAAATCGTACTCTTTTAGGTGGTTTACCAGTTTGGTTATGTTTCGGACGCTTTTGATTGACGGCGGAAACCCGAACGGCAACCTGTTTAAGGGTATGCTTGTTTGTGCCCGTTTTCTCCAGTCTGGGTGTATTGGACCGTTGTAGAATAGTTCGGTTTCAAAACCCAACTTTTTCAGGTAAATTCCATGCAGTATCGTAGTTTTTTCTGCTCCGCCAAATCTGCCAAGTGCGTGGTGGAGAATTGCTACTCTGATTGGTCTCCACCTCCATTGTTTGCGGATGAACCCGAAACGTGTTCTTCTTTGTGCAGTTTTTGTTTAACCGCGTTTCCAAACAGTTCATGATATCTGGACGGAACCAAGATAATCGGCGAAACCACAATGAGTGTAATCAACGAAACCTGCAATCCGACATCTGCGTAGGTTTGTCCCGTGAAATATATTGTAACATCAAAGCTGCCTGTTTTAGTTATGTAAAAACCGTTAACAATAGAATACACTGGAATCGGCGAGATTTCCTCGCTGCCAATATACGCTTTCCACATTGGGTGATACGACTCAGAAAAAACCAACATGAACGATCCATCACTGCCTTCAACATGTGCAACAAACTTCCCCGAGTTGACCTGTTCCACGGTTACCTGAGGGCTCTGATTTTCTGGAACTAAGTTATCCAAGAAACCGATTTCGCCTTCGTCGTTACGGGTTAATGTTATGGCGTAAAAATCTGTTTTTCCAGATGCAGAAACAGTTATGCTTTGTTCGCCCGCGTGCAGATACATTGGTTCTGTTTCGTAGTGGATTACATTGTTTTCAGCACTGTAGCAGCTTAACTGTGTTTTTGCGTTGTTTATCTCCACATCTAAAGTGCCATATTCTGGTCCACATGTCAGGCAAAGGTCTACTCTGTACAGTCCTTCATCTGGAACAGTTAATGTTCTGGAAATGGTTGGTTTTGTGTATGCCTCAAACTCCCATACACTTACCAGGTCATACAGCTTTGTTGCCGAGGTAACTAGCAACCGAATTTTATTGGTTGATACCGCTTTTTTGAAGATATGCGTGCAGTTAAGCTGGCTGTTACCAGTTACCTGTGTCTGGTTTATCCAATCTGTGCCGCTCCATGTTTGTATCACATAGTCTTGTGCAACCGCCAACTCAAAACGTATCTGGACGCCAGTAAGCTCCTGAGGTGTGCCCCACTCGATTTGCAACCATTGAGGCATTTGTTCATGAGGGTTAGATGCCCATCTGGTGTTGGGGTCTGCGTCGTTGGCGTTTTCTGCCAATAATATGAATGGTTCCCAGACTCCAACCGAGCTTGCTGAGGCTGTAGCGTTTGGTGCAACGTTCCAGCCGTAATCTGTTGAGTGAAGCTGGAAATCGTTTAACGTTATTATTTGTTCGTCTTCTTGTAATGAATAAACTGTCAGTTGGTCAAAAACGATTTTTCCAGAACCACCAATTTCTATTGTGTATGTTCCACTGTTTAGGTAAACTGGACCTGCTTCATACTGTTCTGTTTCGTTGTCTGAGTCAAGCAGACGAAGCGGAACTGTTTGGTTGTTTATGTACAGTTGTGGAGTTCCTTGGTTTGAGTTCTGGGCAAGATTAACCACGAACATGTATCGGTTGTCACGCAAAATCGTAGCATTGGACGAAATACGTGTTGGCGGCGACTCTGCCTCCAATGCGTAGCCTTGGTATGGGACGGTGGTCAGCGTCCATTCTGGTGGGAGTTCATCTGAAAAGGAGTGCAAAGCAGTTAGAATCTGGATTATCCTGCAGTTGTATCTCTTTATTTGGTTGAGCAATTGGGTTGTCTGTGTTTCCAGCGTCGAAGTTTTTACCGCACAAACAGCATCAACATCGTTCCAGCCTGAGCCATCGTTTGTGATGCTTATTGTATGTGTTCCCTTTTCCAGTTCCATTGAACCAAGATTAACCCACCTTAAACCTGACCAGTTATCTGAAACTGGGCGAATTTTTTTGATTGGAACACCGTCAACGTGTACCATCAACGCGCTTCTGGTTTGCGTAAAACCGACGCGTACCAGTATTTCATGTGTTCCCGTTTCTTTGACTTCAACTGGAATGTTTACCCTGTTATTTCCGTAGGTTGTTAATGTGTATCCACCAAAAACGTGTATTCCAAAGTCTCCCCATGAACTGGTTTTTCCCCAGTGAATGGAATAGTTACGGCTAGCCACTCCATACGGGGTTGTATCTACCACCTCAATATTCTTGGAGGAAACCAAAACCATGTCCAGCAGGTCGCTGTCGTCAAACACAATAGCCGCTGAATCTCTGAGCACGGGGTCTTCCAGAATGTTCAGGTTTTCAATTTGGTTTGCAAAGATGAACACGTTTTGGCTAAGGTTTAACTGGTCAATTTTGGCTGTTGTAAAAAAGCTCTTTACCCCGCCAACAACTATCACGTTGTTTTCTGTGGTGAATGCTCTGTTTTTGTGAAAACTGTTTTCAAGTATTACTGAACCGCTTTGGTTATAGACTACCTGAATCCCTTTTTGGTTTAAGAAGTATGTTTTTACTTCTTCTGTGAGGTATTCAGGCAAAACCACATATTTGTAATCAAAAGTGCTTAGCACCTTCAAGACTTTGTCACTTAAGCTGTTTCTTACAACTCCAAAACGTAGGTAATTAACAAACTGGCGCGACTCAGGAGTATGACCACCATCACCTAGGACGGGTTTATCGTGGATAAATGGACTATCTGAGCCAATGTCGTGTCCCCATCCGATGCTGGTTACCATTCCCCCTGACCCGAAATCTGTTTGTGTAACTGCAGCCAGTTCCCATTCAGAGGGACTGTTGTTTACTGTAATGACTTTGAAGTCGCCTTTCTGGTTACTAACCCAACTATACGGCGTGAGAAAACTTTGCGGCGGTTCATAGGTTTGAAGCCCATTTTGGAAATAGAACCAACATGACAAGAAACCAGTTAACAGAACTAGAACTATCAGCAACACTGAACCATAATGAACAAACTTTTCGATACGCGCCTTGGCTTGGTCAAAAACTTTTAACGCCTTGTTTTCCTGAACCGTTTTCTGGATGTTTCTTGTTTTTAAGAAAACTGCTGTTGCAACACTGACAAGTACTGAGACAAAAAATGCGGTGCTAAACGAGGTTACCATCACAAATCTGCTTGCTGCCCTGAAAACCGAAAAATGCGGTATGTTAGACCAAGACCAAATGAATGTTTCTCCGTACGGCGAGTAAGGTCCTTTGGCTAAAAAGATGGAAACCATGCCTACAACAAGAAAAAACAGTGTGTACCTGTCTGTTTTGGTGAAGACCATGGCGTATGCAATCAAAAATATTGTAAACAGTATAGGTACAATCGGTATAAACTGTAAACTGACCTCAGATGTAACGTTGACCAAAAACTTGTATCCCCAATCTTCGACACCCCGTAAAACAAACGCGTCAAGAATGTTTTTTTGACTGCTTGAAAATGCTTCCTCGATGTCGTAACCGAATTCTGCTGAATAGAACGGCGCACGCGAATTATGCAGGAACGGGATAATGTAAAACGCTGATAAACAAGCAAAAATCACCCCGGAAACAACTGCCATTTTAAGTAACCTTTTTGTCCGTTTCCAGAAATTGAACCCATTTTGTGGAGTAAGCAGGTAAAAAACTGTGAACAATCCTAAAAACAACATGTAAATAACAACTGAAATCGGGTTTAATGCAGTCAAACCCACTGACAGTAAAAGTGCAAAAAGCGTCAAATCTTTCAGTTTGCCGCTGTTCAGTGAATGTACAAGTAACAAAAGTAGCAACGGAGCAATCGCGTAACCTAAAAGAATCCCAAGGTGCCCCTCGGTTAACTGCGTGAAATACCACTGGTTAAGAATGTAAACCAACGCCGCAGACAGAGCCGCTAATTTGTTGCGTGTGTAATGGTTTGCAAAAGCGTACATGCAAAACCCTGCGGTGACAAACGTGGAAAACATGAAAACTTTCACTGTTGCTGCGCCGTTTTGGGTTATGATGTTGATTAACATGAGAAAGAAGTCAATTGCGTTTATTCCTTCAACAAACCCAAACGAGTGTGGATGCCAAATGTTTAGCCAACGCAGGTCATGCCCGAACAGGTATTCTCTTGCAACCCACCCGAGGGTGTCTCCTCCTGCGGGCCAATCGGCTGATAATATGAAGTTTCTAAATATTATAATGGCTAGAATCGTGATTATGCTAAAATCAAGTATTATTCGCCAGTGCTCTTTTTTGGTGCCTTTTTTTATCTGATCTGTCGTAGCTGTCACCAAATCTACCCGTTAATTACCGTATATTGACGGTATTTGTATATTTATTTTGTTGCACCCAATACTTAAGCCTTCATTTCAAACCCACAATGCATTGCTCCACAAAAACAAAAACAGCGTTTCAGACCAATACAAAACCAAAAACAGTCCAGCCCACTAAATCAGGCTCTCATACAAACGGTGGTAACTGTCTGCAATTTTTTCCCAAGAATACCTCTGGATGACCGTATTCCTAGCGTTTGCTCCTAACTGCTTGGTTTTTGTTTCATCTTCCAACAATTCAATAATTCTTTCTGCAAGAATTTCTGGGTTTGCCGGTGGAACAAGCAGCCCAGTTTTGTTGTCCTCAATTATTTCGGTTGGCCCTCCAATGTTTGATGCAATTACAGGTTTTGCGCATGCCATTGCCTCTATAACCACTTTTCCGAAGGGTTCTCCAAGCGTTGGAAAACAGAAAACGTTGCATCGTCTGTAATATTCGGGCATCAACGTATGAGGAACCAGCCCTTCAAAGGTGACCACATTTTCCATTTGCAGTGTTTCAACCAATCTTACTAACCGTTTTTTGTCAGGACCGTTTCCAACTATTCGAAGCTTAACATCCTTGCCTTGACTTTTGACCATGTTTACCGCTTTTATCAAGTATTCTACGCCTTTCAGTTTGTAGAGGTAACCCGCAAACAGGATTTCATGACCGTCTTTTTCTGTGCCTCTTTTTGCTGGGGAAAAAACCTGCGAGTCTACTCCTAGGGGAATTGTCCAAATTTTTTCAGGGTCAAAACTTTTTGCGTAATAAGTTTTTACCTGATCTGAGATTGTTATTAGCCTGTCACAGTTCTGGACTGTTTTTCTGTGAATGGTGCCTGTTATTTCCTGCAACATTTTTTCGTCTAAAGGTCTTGGATATATGTGGGCAGATGTTGGACCGAAAACAAACGGTTGTTTCCTGTTTCTTTTTAACAACGCCAAAACGTCAAACGTTTGGTTGTACACCGCCGGCAGCATGTGGTGTATGATATCGATTTTTTGTTTTTGTAAAACCTGCAACGCTTTCTGGTAACTGCGAACTGCCACTTCTATGTGGTTAAAATATTTCTTGACCATGTTGCTGGTTGGCGATGTTTCAAGAGTGCCTATTCGGTGGATGTGGACGTTGTTTAGTGGCTGTTTAATGTGCACCTGAGCCGAGATTGCCTCAAATTGGTAACCAAACTTTTCCAGGTGTTTAAAAATGTTGTAACATGAAACACCCTCGCTGGACAGGCGATAATCTGTAAAATCGTGGGATGCCGATGTAACCAGTATGTTTGCCATTAGTTTGCCCCGCATGTCTGCTGATACTAAAAAACCGCCAAAACATGAAACCTGTTTAACATTAAAGAAAAAGAAGGTGCATTACCTGTTTTTTGTAACCAGTTGTTCCCATGTAACCTTCATTATGTATCTGGAAAACGCTGTAATTTCTGTTAACGTCAGTTTTGATTTACCTTTTTTCCTGTTCTCAAACATTATCGGAATTTCGCCGACTTTCGAGTTTTGAAGTTTTGCTTGCCGCAGTGTTTCAATTTGTATCTCATATGTTTCGCTGTGCAACTGTGGAAGCGCCTGCAAAATATACTCCTTGGAGTAACAACGAAAACCGCTGGTGAAATCATTTAACGGCAGTTTAATTAACATGCCCGTGAGTTTGTTTGCAACTCGGCTTATCAGAATCCTGGTAAACTTCCACCCTTTGACCTTTCCGTCAATGCAGTACCTGCTTCCGATAACTAGGTCACAACCATGTTCAGCAAGTTTTAGCAGCCTAGGAATATCTTGAGGTTTATGAGAATAATCCGCATCCATCGTGATTATGTATTTTGGTGGATTAGGTAACGCCAAAAGATACCTGAAACCGTCTGTGATTGCCGTTCCTAAACCCATTTTATGCGGTCTTTCCAGCAACAGAATGTTGTTGCTTTTTTCTTGCATATTGCAGACAACGTTTTTTGTTTCATCAGGGCTTGAATCGTCTATTACCAATAATGTAGAGTTAATTCCCAGTTTCTCTATTGCATGAATTATGTCTGCTATGTTTTCAGCTTCACAATATGTTGGAAGTATTATCGCGACATTGTTTTTACATGTAAAATCCATAGCCTCTCCCCCTTATTTGGCGATGTGATTTGATTTAACACTTGGATTGAGTGAACTTATAACTAATTTGGTTGGTGAAAACATTTTGCCTTCTCTTTGATATTCAAATGTGCTTTTTTTGGCTCTACATTTATTATATTTTTTCGACAAAATTTACCACTTTTGGCGGGCCTTCTCTGCGTCATCAAGAATTTGGTGTATGATGTCTTCCAGTTCCCTTTTTTCGGATTCAGGAATTTTGGACCACTCTTTGATTTTGGTTTTTAGTTCAGGGTGTTCTTGTGTGAGCCTATCAACTTCTTTGCATATCCACTTTGCCTGTTTTAGGGTTGTGGGGACCAAGTTGTTGACTAGTGCTTTGAATTCTTCTATGTCAATGTTTTTGTGTTCGTTTTCCCGTTTCAGTTCCAACCCATTCCACCGTTCTATGCGTTATTTGTTTCCATTAATAAAACTTACCGTATATAGACGGTATTTAGACGTCAAAACCATTAAAGGAGCGTTTAGCCGATTCATGAACAGTGACGGTATATTGCCAGTAAAAGGATACGACTCTGTTAACCTGCCAACGGGATTATACGTTAAAGTGAAATCGTTGGTCAAAACCAGGGAAGACCTTGGATACCGGAGCGTAACTGAGTTCGTTGCAGAAGCCGTCAGAAAAAGAACCGAAGAAATCGAAAAGATAAACAAGCTTACGTCACAACTCGAAGAAACTCTTTCAAATTCTAAAACAAAAGAAGAGTAATTCTTACACTCTTTGACTGTTTTTGTATTATAATATTTTGTACTTTTTTGTTCATAAACGATTAATTTTGTGCCTAAATGGCTTTTGATTCTATATTTTTTGTTATTATTTGGCGATTCTGTAAACATATACTGTCTATATACCGTCGATATACCGTCAATGGAAAAATTTTTAAACAGACACTATCACAGATATCAAACGCGATAAAATGAGGAATAAAAATGAAAAATAAACGACACATTATGATATTTGCGACCATTACCCTAATGGCAACACTGTTAATCCCCGTATTTCTGGTGGGAATCACACAAGCAGCCGATCCCTCGAACTGGTTTATGTCTGTTAACGGTGTACTCGACACAGACTACTACACACTCTACCCATACGAAACAGACAAAAGCCTCAAAATAGGCTTCTCCAAATTCGGTGAACTCATAAACAGCGAAACCAACGTCGGACTTGAGTATGGTGCAGTCGACCCGTTTGCACCTGCAGCGGGCTCAGTTGTAACATCACAAGTCCCGAAGCACATGTGGCTTCAAGGCTGGTTCTTAAACATAACATACAACCACCGAACACAAGGTACACGAAACATCTGGGCAACTGCAATGCACAGTGACGGCGTCGAATATGGCAACGACTGGATACGCGTAGACTACTATGATGACTGGTCCTACTCCTATGGTTGGGAAGACCCAAGAGACCCTGGTTATCTGATTTATGACTCTGATCCGTACGGATACGACATGTCATACGGTGGACGTAAAACAAACGGAACAGCCGTAACTGCGCCAATCGAAGTTTTATACGACGGTCCACGAAAATTCATAGCTGTATGCAGAACAACCGTATACGACCATCCAACATATGACAGTAACAGCACAAATGCCGACATTGCCTTGGTTGAAATCGCGATAACAATCGAGTTCAACAAAGTAAAGAAAGAGGTCAACCTGTTCAAAGATGTAAAATCTCTGCTTGCTTGGAAAGAAGGCGAAAAGATGAAAGTCGAATTCAGCAACAGAGGCGAAGTTGACCTTGGAACCGATGCTACTGGATACGGCAGCTATGGGCACTTCTTTACAGAAGGTACTGTTGGTGAACAACCCGCTGAAGGGTTAACCACCGTTTACAATTCAAATTGGACGCTGATAAAATCTGAAGATCCGAATGCTACCGATTATTCTGGTTTCAGTGCTGCTGGACCATATCCACAAGATTCGGGTGCAACATACGATGTTGCTCAGGCAATTAACCCTGACGCTGGCTATGTCTGGTACGCTGCATTCTGGCCTAGCTTAAACGACTGGAGCATAGACGGTTGGGATCAGTGGTGGCACAGTCTCAAAGCAGCTGACCCTCACTACGTTGACTACAGAAACCCAAACGAAGAACCATTCATTCCCTTCTATATTGGAGAATGGGACTTTGTACTTTGGCACACTGCAGACAGTCAAATGAGGACACAATTCCGAGGTGTAACTACTTATGGAGTTGTGGATCACCATGATGCAGACGATGCGGCTCTGGTATCTGATAATGTTATTGATAGCGAAGTCCAATATTATTTAGACGAGGAGTTTAATCCTTGGGACTTGAATGACGCTGTTCACAAGAACTCCACTAGATGGGTAAAGTTTGTCAATGGTCCTGCATCTGGAGCTATAGACCTTAACCCCGACCCTGTTCAGAACATTCCTTGGGATTCTTACAGTAACTTCACTGAACGCTTAGTACTGTATCCTGCTGGAATCCTGTGGGAACGAGGCACCCAATATACATTAACCGAAACTGGTGTAACACTGATTTCATCTGTTCCTGCTGGTTCAAAGTTGAAGATTCTGTGGTCTTCTGACGAATGGTATGAAACAATCGATGAAACCGCTTTTGGTCCTGGTCGTTACGAATGGACAATTATTGGTAGGGATGCGCAGACTGTTGACTCTGCTGGTGCGGCATTGGTTACAGCTTCAATTAAACAGAAGAACATAACTATAGGCTTAGCTGGCGGCGACATGTGGGACGTAGAACTTGCTAACCAGATTCCATTTGTGATGAACCCATTTGGGGCAGGCGGTACTTCTGCTGACTACAAGGACATGATTGGACGTGCAGCATTAAATGATGACTGGTGTACATACTGGCCAGTTGCAAGTTCAAACATGCTTGGAGTTGGTGGACCCGTTGCGAACATGCTATCATATTATGCAAACGACTTTACTGATGCCTTCTATGGTCTGTGGGATTATGCTGGTACTGCTTACTCCAACAAGATAACTGGAGTAACCTGCTGGAACAGAGGCTGGTCTGGAACAAGCTATAACGTGTATGACTCATACGATAACCCAACGTATGGTTATGCTGTTATTTCGACATATCTTGACATCAATGGAACCGTGATTTTCGAGGTATATGGTAACCTGGGCCGAGACACCTATTACGCTACACAATGGCTACACGGAGACGCTGCACGAGGAATTAACCCTGGAATCCTTCAATTGCAAGATGCTCCTGCTGGATTGACATCGATAATCCTTAAAATTAACTACGCTGATTCAAAACATCCGACATTCAGTATTGTTGAATGTTTGGGAACCATTAGTGAAACTAAATGGACTCATACATACACCAACATATACACTGGAGTAACTGTAACTGAAGTCAAAGGCGGAATACACGACCCATAAACGCCGATTAATCAAAAATCGGCTAATCCCTTTTTTCTTTTATTTTTTTAGCTAGACATAACTTTTTGTGTTATGCACATGATGACTTCTTGAATTGGGTAAACCTGCATTTTATATGCTGTTTTTTGTTCCTCCCCAAAGGAGTATTCGCTTGTTACAGTAACTGGTTTGTGTGTTTTCATTACTTGGTTGCATGTCTCGAAAAATTGTGAATTCTCAAAATCTGCTATTACATTGGTAATTTTGTTTCCCTGTAGCTTTTCTTTTGTTGTTTTGAATAGTTTTGCTGTTGCATCGTTTGATAACACAATTTTCCATTTATGGTCAAGAATAATTATGCTTTCATTGATTGACTGGAGTAAAATGTTGCAATACATTTCTGTTTGTTGTATTTTCTTTTCAATATTTTTGATTTCAGTTACGTTTTCTAAGATTATTGTTACTCCCGGTAAGCCGTCTTCAAAAGTTGTTGATATCAGTTTGGCAATAAAAAAGCATTTTTCATTGTCTACATACACTTCAATTTCTTGTGTGGTTCTCTGTCCGTTAAGTGCATCTTTTATTTGTAGTGCCATTTCCGGTGTTTTGAATGCTGGTATTGGTGTGTCTTTAATTTGTTGTCCAATTATTTTTCCTTTTTTGGTTTTGATGAGGTTTAACATTTTTTCGTTTGCTTGTATTATTTTGAGGTCTCTGTCCAGTATGAGTATGTAGTTTGATGAAAAGTTCAACATTGCAGACATTGGGACTCGTTGTGACATGTAGAATACTTTTGCTGGGCCGTAGGACTTCATTTCGACGTGTCCTGATATCAGCAGGACTTCGAGGTATTTTGCGACAGAGTTCCTGTTCAGGTTTATTTCTTGTGAAATCTGGGTTACTGTCATGCCTCTGGGGTTTGCTCTGAGTGCGTTGGTAATTTGTGATATCTGTTCTTGGTCCATGGTGTTTGTTATGTTGTTTTTGTTTTTAAGCATTATGGATTTGCATGGCCCTTATGCAATGCAAAAGCGAAATGCTTATATCCTTTTCGACGGTACCCCCCACTCAGGATGTGCAGTAACACATGGCAAAACCAGTAGAATTCGAAAACGACCCCGACATCTTTGAAAACCCGCGACAAATTCAGGGTCAAATAATACGCGGTTTGCGATACTTCATCGTATTACACATTCTAAAAGCCCAACCAATGCATGGTTACCGCATAATAACAGTAATCCGCAAAAACTTCGGAATATACCTTGGACCAAGTAGCGTATATCCCCTCTTACGCGACTTGGAAGACTGGAACTACCTACAAAGTTCATGGACAACAGAAGACTTTCACCCAAAACGAATTTACAGCTTAACAAACCGCGGAAAAAACATGCTTGCTTATCTCGAAAACTCAATCGAACACTTACTTGTCGGAATGAGAATGACCGAAACTACACATCAACTTGAAAACCAAACCCGTCAAAGTTAAATCCCGCCATGATGTTGCACACAACTATTAAACGCTACGACTCACTGGTTGCTGCACATTCAACAACAAAAAACCTTAAACTGAAGTGAAAAAAACCTTGCCCGTAAAAGGATATGATTCCGTAAACCTGCCAACAGGACTATATGGCAAAGTGAAAGCCCTAGTTAAAACCCGATGCGACCTTGGTTACCGAAGCGTAACAGAATTCGTTGCCGAAGCAGTCAGAAAACGAGCCGAAGAAATCGACAAGAACAACAACATGTCACAACCAACAAAACCCCTTTCCAACGAAAACTAACTGGCTTTTTCACTGTTTTTTATTTTATCCCCAAAAATACGCACAGTCACAGTTGCGCACAACCAATATGTTATTTGTGTTGTTTACAGTTGCGTTGTCTGAACCTTATCTGAGTCTTCAGTGATTTGACCTAAAACCGTGAGAACCCTCAGACCCGTTTGAGTTGCAGCATAAACGATTTCATTTTTGCTTAACTTATGTTTTTCAATCAAGTTACTTTTTTTAAGCAACCTCAAATTATTTATCAAACCAGTTTTGTTGCGCTCAACTTTCTCTGCCAGTTGATTCAAATTCATCGGTCCACTAACCGCCAAAACAGACAAAACACCAATGCACTTTTCCAGTTTTGACCCTGCATTCTTTGATTCACAACCTCAAACATGAAGTAACCAACCCCAACGTTTGCAGGTGCCGCGTTGTCCCAAGTTTAACTTAAAATCTGTTTAATCAGTTACGAATTACATGTAAACACCCAAAATCATTACCGGTATTCACTTTTCCATGACCTGATTTTTCGTTATTTTGCCTTAACAAGTTTGCTTCCACAATAAGGACAAAACTTGTAATGGTCTGGAAATGTTTGATGGCTACACCCAATTGGACACTCCCGCAACTTGTAATCCCACACTTAATACTATGTATCGTTTCATATAATTTAGTGAGGCGCCAGTATTCTTACTGGTTAAACTGATTGGTGCCTGTTACCATTCAATGTCATTTTCCGCTAGGTTACTCCAGCAACGTTTGCAGATTGGCACACGTTTGTTTTTGTAGTAAATATAAACCTCGATGTCGCTGTTGGTACATCTAATGTTCCAAGGGTTATTGCAGTGTTCACTTGTTTGGGTTACTGTTGCCATACATACTCACAAATGTTTGGTTCTTAATTTTACTTTTAAAATCCCCGACCAAACGACTACCCGCTAAGGGGAGAGAGTAGTGAAACTAAAACCACCGCCTTTCCCAATTACAGCATGTTCAACTGTTTATCTGATTCTATCGCGGGAAACTTTCCCCAAATTAACCACTAAATCGCGTGTATTCTTAATGTCTTGAAGGTAAACAAACTCGTCCACCCCATGATACCTAGTGTCCGCCCTGATTGTTCCATAACAAACCACAGGTATCCCCTTTTTTGCAAAAAAGCTGCCATCATTACCCCCTAGCTCCGCCGCAAACGGCAACCTTTGACCCGTAGTTTTCGCTATTTCATCAGCGACTGTTTGAACAAAGCTCAGTTCCTTACCTGTACAGTAACCCTGCTGCTTGTTAACTAACTCTAACGACGCATCACAACCAGTATTCTTTACTGCCGCCTCAAAGAATTCCTCTAACTCTTTTACTGCCTCGTTTATGGGTTCTTCGGGTAATAGTCGGCGGTCAAAACGGAATTCACACATGCCCGGTATTACGTTCTCTTTTTCTCCGGCATTAATCATGGTCACTGAGTATCTGCCCCAAACAAATTTTTTCAAAGAATCTGGAGGCGACAGCAAAACAGACTGTTTTTGTTCAACCATTTTTCTGTATTTGTCAAACTCTAAAATAAGTTTCAAAGCTTCATCAATAGCATTCTTGGCGTTAAACGGATAACCAGCATGTCCCTGCTTGCCTTTCACGGTAACCTTTCCCCAGATGATGCCGCTGGCTCCAAGAAACAGGCTTTCCGGACCTGCATCAACAATCAGTGCGGCGTCTCCTTTCAGTCCCCAGTCGTTCATAACGTAGTCAACACCGTACCTGCCGCCTATTTCCTCGTCAACGCCTGCAACTAGTTTGAGGTTAATGTCCAACTCTTTTTGGCTTAACTCACGCAACGCACCCATAACCGCTGCGATGCCTGCTTTGTTGTCTGCAGTGCCCCTTCCGTAGGCTTTTCCATCTTCTACTGTTAACTTGAACGGCGGATACTTCCAATCGTTTCCTGAGGGAACAACATCAAAATGTGACTCCAACAGCAACGTTGTATCCGAACCCGAATCAAGAGAAACAATAACATTCGGACGCGCCAAACCATCCTTGGCACCTTTATTGCCATCAACAATTTCCCATTTTAATGAACTGTTCTCTGCTTCATCGACAATAACCGAAGCACATTCAGTATAACCCTTCTTGGGAACTGATTCTGTGTTTATTTGCACCAACTTGGAAAGAAGACCAATCTCGTAATCTAACGACGTCAAAGTTCTCAACACGTGATTATATTGACAAACTCAAACTTTAGCTTTTTTCAAAGCAGCAAATCCGTAAACTTGAAAACCGTGCACACAACAAAAACCCAAAACTGGGTTTCAGTGAATCCTTACTTTTCTTCCCTGACTAACAACGGGTTCGTCTTTCATTGTTTCTTCCACAAAAACTCGCAGTTCCTCAAACTGCTCGTTAGTCAAAACAAGTCTGGCTTTAGCCAAAATATCCAAACACACATCCTTGAAAACAAGATCTGCACACCCCACCTTAGCGTCGGAAATCAACTCTTTGCATGACGCTAAAATCTCGTCCAACATTTCCACCTAACTGCACATTATCGACCACCATAATCATTATACTTTATGACCACAAAATACGTATCAACCATAACAATCAAACATCCATCTGCACGGCACCCTAACACAAAACCCGTTTTATGCCCCAATTTGCAAACCAAAAAACATGGTTACACAAGTTTTGTGCACTTCAGAAAGCTTAATTAGTCCGATGTAAACCATGTAGTTTGCGCGATCGTCAAAGATACCCTCTTGACGAAGTGCGTAAGATAGCCGTGACCTTAGGCGGCTTCGAGCCCGACGATAAAGGCGTATCACGCCCTAGAATGAGGGACTCGACTCCGGTTGCGGCAACAAAGATGAGGACCTGATTAAGATCAGATCCGAAGTGGGCATTGGCGCTTATATCCCCCAATTCCAGTCGGTTTTGTGGCTAAAATACTCCGACTAAAAAAATTAAATCCGGTTGATCCTGCCGGACCTTACTGCTATCGGGGTGGGACTAAGACATGCGAGTCAGGCGTCTCTAGCTATGTTGAGACGCGGCATACGGCTCAGTAACGCGTGGCTAACCTACCCTCAGGACGAGGACAACCCCGGGAAACTGGGGCTAATACTCGATAGGTGAGGATGCCTGGAATGGTTTCTCACCCAAAGGGCGTAGATACATGCTTCTATCGTCGCCTGGGGATGGGGCCGCGTCCGATCAGGTTGTTGGTGAGGTAATGGCTCACCAAGCCTTTAACCGGTACGGGCCGTGAGAGCGGTAGCCCGGAGATGGGTACTGAGACAAGGACCCAGGCCCTACGGGGCGCAGCAGTCGCGAAAACTCCGCAATGCACGAAAGTGTGACGGGGCTACCCCGAGTGCCATCCGCTGAGGATGGCTTTTCTTTGGTATAATTCGCCAGGGGAATAAGGAGAGGGCAAGACTGGTGTCAGCCGCCGCGGTAATACCAGCTCTCCGAGTGGTAGGGATGTTTATTGGGCTTAAAGCGTCCGTAGCCGGCTTAGCAAGTTTCCTGTTAAATTCAGCGACCTAATCGTTGAGCCGCGGGAAATACTACTAGGCTAGGAGGCGGGAGAGGTCGACGGTACTTCTGGGGTAGGGGTGAAATCCTATAATCCCGGGAGGACCACCAGTGGCGAAGGCTGTTGACTAGAACGCGCTCGACGGTGAGGGACGAAAGCTGGGGGAGCAAACCGGATTAGATACCCGGGTAGTCCCAGCTGTAAACGATGCGGGCTAGGTGTTGGAATGGCTACGTGCCATTTCAGTGCCGCAGGGAAGCCATTAAGCCCGCCGCCTGGGGAGTACGGCCGCAAGGCTGAAACTTAAAGGAATTGGCGGGGGAGCACCACAAGGCGTGAAGCTTGCGGTTCAATTGGAGTCAACGCCGGGAACCTTACCGGGGGCGACAGCAGAATGATAACCAGATTGAAGGTCTTGTTTGACAAGCTGAGAGGAGGCGCATGGCCGTCGCCAGTTCGTGCCGTGAGGTGTCCTGTTAAGTCAGGCAACGATCGAGACCCGCACCACTAGTTGCTACTAAGGAAGTTTTCCAAGGGGCACTCTAGTGGGACTGCCGTCGATAAGACGGAGGAAGGAGCGGGCCACGGCAGGTCAGTATGCCCCGAATCCCCCGGGCTACACGCGAGCTGCAATGGCAGGAACAATGGGTTCCGACCTTGAAAAGGGAAGGCAATCTCTAAATCCTGCCTCAGTTTGGATCGAAGGCTGGAACCCGCCTTCGTGAAAATGGAATGCCTAGTAATCGCGCGTCATCATCGCGCGGTGAATACGTCCCCGCTCCTTGCACACACCGCCCGTCGCTCCATCCGAGTGGGGTTTGGGTGAGGCGTGGTCTTCTTGGCTGCGTCGAATCTGAGTTCCGCAAGGAGGGAGAAGTCGTAACAAGGTGGCCGTAGGGGAACCTGCGGCCGGATCACCTCCTATGTCAGCCAAATCCGGCTGGAGTTGGGGTGACAAGCGCCAATGCCCACTGAACATCTACAAACTAGTTTTTGAGGGTGTAATTGTTAAACCATAGCTTTTGATAAACGTTAAATCCATTTTTAGTTGAAGTAAACACTTCAAGAATGCAATTTGGAATAAGTTACACTTGATATTTTGATAAACTGCGTAGGTTAACGAGTCTATAACCTGTTTGTCAGTTTCTTTTTGTATCCTATAAAACTCAGGCTGATTATCAGAAATGCTGGTAAGACAATCCATGAAGTAAACTCTGGAATATACCCATGTTCATTGGTTTTTATCAACCAAAAATCAGCTGATTTTGGTTTATCAAAATTGCCATAGAAGCCTGCTAGAACGTATCCGCCATCAGATGTTGTAATCATTGAAATAATAGATCGTCTTTCTGTTCCCTCGAATGTTTGGTTCCATACTTTGTTCCCAGTCGCGTCCGTTTTAATTAACGATTCACCTTTTGCTAATGCATATCCTCCATCAGACGTTTCAACTATTGCTGAAGCGCCATCTCCATCTGTTCCTCCGTATGTCCTGTCCCACTCCATGTTTCCATAAGCGTCAGTCTTAACTAAAACAAAATCATTATAACCGATTCTTTCCCCAGACCGCCTGGAGCCTGCGATTGCATATCCTCCATCTGACGTTTCAATTACCGAATTAGCGCTGTCATGTGCTATTTCGTTTTTTCCATATGTCTGCACCCACTCCATATTTCCAAACTTGTCCGTCTTAACCAATACCATGCCCGTGTAATACCATCTCCAGCCTGCTACGGCGTATCCTCCATCAGATGTTTCAATTACTGATTCAGCAGTTTCATATGGGGTTCCTCCATAAGTTCGGTTCCACATCGTCGACGTGGATAACTGTGATGAATCAAGAAAAGGTTCTTCTTCGGGTGCAATCGTTGGTGGTAAATAATTACTCACGATGATGTTTTTTGTCGTTTCACCATTGACTGTGAAGTTGTACTCAAAATAGCTGGAAAAATGATCATATCCAAATCTTGGTTTTACAGTTAAATTGTATGAACCAGCGGGAACATTGACGAAATAATAACCCTTAAAATTTGAGAACCAACCCGACATGAATTCGTTGGGTAAAACAACTGCTCCTGAAACTGGAGTCCCTGCGAAATCAGTTATGTGACCTGATACTTTATTACATTTTAATGTTATGTTTTTGGTTATATCCGATTCCACAGCAAACACTTGTTCATCATAGTAAATGTAGTTTGAATCGAACGGTGGCCAAACATTGATGTGGTATGTGCCTACAGGAGCAGAAATTACGTAGTGTCCTGAGGAATCTGAGTCAACACTTGGAACAACTGAAGGTACATTAAAAATAATATGTGTACCATCAATTCCGTGGCCATTGGAATCCAAGATATAACCTGATATTTTTAATGAAGTAGAATTTTGTGCAGCGCTAAAACGAATCGTACTGACTAAAACTAATCCACAAATTATCACCGATATAAATGCAAATAAGACCAATTTTCTCATCTTTTTGCACACTTCACATTATGACTATTTATTAATGAATACTAAAAGGGTTTTTATCAAGAAACTTTGACTAAAACATTTAAGCGAAACGGCATATGGTAAAAAAAGGTTAACTAAACAGCAAAACTCACAATCATATTTGTAGTCAAACAGTGAGAAAAAACCGTTATTTATATTTTTATAAATGATAAAGTATTGAGCAAATCAACAGAAGCCTCTGCCTTTGACAGGAGTTCGAATCTCCCCCAGGCTACCATGACCCTTACACAAATATCCGTTTTGTGTTTGCAACTCCTTGACTATGGCTTTCTTTAATGATTGATTTAACACGCGAATTTGTTCATCTCAATTGTCAACTACTGTTCCATGCGGTCTTGAAAGGGCCTCTTTTGATAGTATTTTGTTCAATGTGCGTGAATAACTGCCCATTTTTTAGAAAAATTCTGTGGCTAATCAATCTCTTTCATTTTATTTTTCTGCTTTGTAATAAGCTTACACATATCATAAAGGTGGTAAAGCGTGAATTCTTTACACCATTATGTTGGTTGATTTTGGTGTCGGTGCCAACTTTGTCTTCATTAACACCACCTTCACGTGTCGTGGCTATGATTTCATCAAAGGTCTTTTGGGATATGTTAAAATGCTTCATTATTGCGCTTCGAGTTAAGAAGTCCATATCGCATATTGTGTACCAGCCTTGCTTGTAGTTATGTTGTTTGTGTGTGATTTTTTCGACTATTTCACCAATTCGTGTGCGCATCGTTTCTTCATCGGGTTGGTAAGGTGCTAATATTGAATAAAAGTGTGAAACCTCAAACTATAACCGCATAGGAACACTACTTTCTTTGCGCTAGCTATGATCATATGCCAATTTTCTTGAGCATCTTTTTCGGACATAAAACCGCTATGAAACTCAAGAAGAATCCAAGGGTGGTACTTCTTAATTACGTTTAACGCTCCCGTTATAACGGAAGCTTCCGCACCCTCAACATCAATCTTTATTCCATTTGGAATAACACCGTTCTCTTTACAATACTTATCAATGGTATTGGTTTTCACAGTAATTTCCTTCAAGTCTGATTCGTTTGAATACCTGTTGGGTAAAAGACTGGCTCCAGTATCGCCCATCTCGTGACATCTGAGTGTAAATTCTCCAACAACATCATTTAGGGCAGTTTTCTCAACATGAACATTAGTCAAACTGTTTTTCTCCACATTGTTACACAGTGTGTGAGCTGCTTTCAAATCAGGTTCAAATGCGTATACCTGACCTTGTGTCAATTTTGCAAAAAACAATGTGTACATTCCATAGTGTGCTCCAACATCTAAAATCGTGTCTCCCTCTTTTATAACATCAGAAAGGAATTTAAGGCAAGGCAGCTCGTCCCATTTATCTGTCTCCAACCTTAATTTCCACGCCGGCGCATGCTGACCGATTCTTACTTTTAAGCCTTTGATAGGATATTTGATTGTTGAGTCAACATCTATTCCAAGATTTCTAAAAACACATTCCAGAGTGAACTTCAATCCATACTGGCGTAGCAGATAGTGAGTCCTTTTAAATATTGACTTCTCAGGGTCTAGCGCTATTATTGCCTCTCTAATTTTTTGCTCTTTTTGATGTTGCTCCCTTTCTAAGTCTTCAATAGTGTGTGTGTTTTGCTCGATTTGGCTTCTGGTCATCACCGAGTCGAGTTGTGTTTGAAACCACTTCCTTAACATATGTTTGCGCGCAGGAAGTTTATCTTCATACAATTTTATTACCCCCTATACGGTAAATCTGGAAATCAATACATCAACTTCATTTATCTGTTTTGTGTACTTTCACTAAACAACAACGAATAGAATAGTAAACGATGGCTGGACTTTAGTAAATAAAGATGGTCAAGACTGGTACTTCAAAAAAAGCTAAGTTCGTTAAAAGGTGAAACAGACAGAGAAAAATGTTAAGGAAAGTGTTGTTCGCTAAACGATGTGCGCGCGACACATGTTCACTTGTTCTTTTGCAAAACTTCCCCTTTTTTAAAAAAGAGGCGCATATTTGGGAGAACCATTATCGATTCTCCTCCGAGAATTTCTAATATGACTTTTCGATATAATTGCACATTGCACCCGAGGGGGAGATGAGGGGAAAGAGGGCAAAATTTTATGCCTATTTTTTGGCAATATAGTTGTTTATCATTGACGTAGGTCGTTAAGGCTAAAAACATAAACCAAAGTATTTAGTGTTCAAAAATTTCATTTAACTGCTCGTTTTTCATTTTAAACTCGCTTAAAACCGCGTTGGGAGTTAAGTAAAATGCATTTCTCCTCATCATACAAACCTCATTTTGCCATGTTTTGTCACCATGTAACCAATTCAATTAGCAATCGGAAAATCAGTTGCGCTCATTTTAGTCTTTTCAACAGGGTTTTTCCACTGGTAGTAATGGGCATAAGTCAAAGTTTGGTTTTTTCTGGGAATGCAACATATTTGAATGCTCATTTCTTGTTTTATTAGCCTGTTTTGTGGTTTATTTTATTAATAACAAATTATGAGTTTATTTTCCATAATGTTGCTCTGAGTGTTCGTGAAAATGTCTGAAGCCAAAGATTTGATTAAAAGAGGCGAGGAGTTGTATGCTCAGAAAAAGTATTTTGAAGCAAAAGAACTCTTCCAAGAAGCACATTTGCTTTCAGATGATGTGTATGCTCTTTACATGCTTGCATATTCGAATTCTGCTATTGCGATGGAATATGTTGAAACAAAAAATTTTGCTGAGTGGGAAAACTTTTCAGCTGCTGCTGTTTACTTGTTTGAATGGCTTTTGTCAGAAGAAATTTCGGATGAAATGAGACAAAAAAGTTCAGGTACCCTTACGGAACTGAAAACTTTGCAAGAAAGCGTTAAACAGATGAAAGAACGTGTTGAACAGAAAATGAAGGAATTTGCTGACACCGATTTTATGGAATAAATCCATCGTAAACTATGCCCATGTCTTTGCGGTCGAAGGTAACGTAAAAATTTGTTGCCTTGGCCTGAGTTATTTGTTTGTTACCTTCGGGGTGGGACGTACCACGAGTCCGGTGTTTGATATTTTACAATCGGCGCGTCATGTTTGAATGTTAGTTGTTTGTCGCAGATGTTTACTATTTTTGACAGTATCTTTTGGTGCCGTTCTTCGTCTTCAACTATCAATGTGAAGATGTTTAGTTCTGTTTCGCTGTCTTTGGTTGATTTGTATTCTGGGTCTTTGGCGTATTCTAAGTGAAACGCCTTCCTGTATTCACTAAGCAGCATCACCTCAAAACCTGCAAGCATTTCTAGTAACAAAATCAAATCTTCCCTGTCAATTGGTGAATATTTTGCGATGTCTTTTGCAAGTGTTTTGATTACTGCTTTGTTGTGTCGGATGTTTGGGTCGCAGTCTTGTTCGTTTGCTTTTGTGCCGTTTACTTCATCGATTATTGTTGCAAGGATTGTGGAATGTTTCAGGCTGTCTGTTGCGATGTATGAAAAAAGTGTTCTGGCAGATACGTCCTCGACTTTTTGGGCTATGTTGGTGTACAGCTGGTATAGTTCCTTTTCTAGTATTGCCAACGAGAGAACCTGTCTTTCAAAAACCATAATGTTTGTGCTCAAAGGTGACACCTTTTAGGCGGTTGCCTTGTTGAGTGTAGCCTTAAAGGTGTACACAGAACGATTTATTAAATATTACGACATGTCACTCGGTTTAGGATAAAACTTTTTCTGGCAGATATTCTACGCTGATGGCGCTGAACTTTAAAAACCAGTGCCCTAACCAACGAATTCATTGAGATGCACACAACCTAAATGTAACCCGCACCTGACAATGCAGTTGAAAGTGTTTCATAGTCACGTAACTGGACTTTATGTGCCTCTTTTAGTATCGGACCCATGACTTTGAGCATTTTTTGGCCCCTCTCCGTTACAGTGTAACGGGCTTCTTTGGTGCCAATTTGTTCTTCTTCAACAAGGCCTCGGTTCCACAATAGCCTTAGAATTGGCAGTAAATGGGCTTCGTCCATTGAAAATTTTCGTTTTAGTTGAGTAACCCTCATAGGGCCATTGGCTACCAATGTGCAAAGAACTTCAACGCATACCGTTAGCTTTGATTCATGTTGTGTTTCATTTGTTTCCTTTTCCAGTAACGATGATTTAGCTTGAATTGCTGGCATGTCCTGCGGAACTGCTTCTTTTTTGGTGAACCTTGCTTTTGCTCGCTGGAATCGTTCTCTTGGAGCAAGAATGGATTTGGCTAACTCGACGGTTTCGTTTAACGCAAGAATCTCTTTAGCTTTCTTTATTGCCTGTGACATATGTGTTCTACAGTTCAATTTCATAGACTTTTTTAATATCTGTTGTGAAGCACGGATGTAAATTCAAAATCATTAGCACAACAAATCTACACATTGCTTTGTTGTAACAAATTCGCCAAAAACAGATTCTTTTTCAGAAAACTAACCCGAACAAAGAAATTTTGGTGCGGTCGCCGGGATTTGAACCCGGGTAGTCGGCTTGGGAAGCCGGGGTCCTGACCATGCTAGACTACGACCGCATTGTGCTTAGCATACTTGTGTTTCAATCATTTATGCTTAGCTTTTGGTTGCCCGTTTCAGGGCAGCTACTACGTTTTCGTGTCCCATCGCCAACACGTATGGACCTAACCGTGGTCCTTGTGGTGCGCCTAGCAGAATCTGGTATAAGACTTTGAAGAACTTTCCAGGTTTCACGTTGTTGTTTCGTGAAATGTTAAAGATGGTTGTTTGAATTTCGTCCTCGGTTGTTGCGGTTTGCAGCGCAACGATTAGCTCGTTTACTGCCGTTTTTTCTTCGGCTATTAGTTCAACTGTTTTTTCTGTGATTTCTGTAAAGTCTTTTGACCAGTTAAGCGCGTATTCTATTCGTTGTTTGAGGTCGTCGGTTAACCCAGTTTTTCCGTAGCCGTAGCCTTGCAGTTTATCCATGATGAAATCTGTTTCTGATGCTTCAGGCGCCAGCTTGGCAAGGAATGTTAGCAGATTATACGGGACATGGTTTCCCGTTTTTGTTGGCAGATTAAATAACCAGCAATACTTGAAAAGCCCCGAAAGTTTAGACTGCTCTTTTTTGTCCAAGCCCTGTTTTTTGCCAAAGTATATGTCCTCCAGTTCGTCGAGTTCGTTCATGTACTGCGGTATATCCGTAACCGAAAGGCTTCGTGCCCCAACAAACCGTTTCAACACCAGCAACAAAAGCGACTGCGGTGAACCATACCTGAACCAAACCTGCGGCGTGAAAACGTTACCTGCTGATTTGCTGATTTTCTTTCCGCTCTTGTCAAGGTACATCTCGTAACGTGCATGTGTTGGCGGTGCCCAGTTGAACACTTCGTTGCATATGCGGTCGTTTACCCTTACGGAATCGGAGATGTCTTTTCCGAAGGGCTCAAAACGGATGTCCAGTGCTTTCCACCTTGCAGCAAACTCGACCTTCCAGCCCAGTTTGCCTTCTGCTTTGGTTATGTCGGCTTCGCCCTTGTGTCCGCAGCCTTCTAACCATTTTCCGCGTACTTCTAAGCCTTCACAGGTGTACAAAACCTTGTTTTCTTCTGGCACAAACGTATGCGCTTTAGTAGTGTATATTCTGCCACAGTTTGCGCAGATCGGAAAGTATGGGAGAACATCCACAAATTTGTCTTGTCCAACTTCTTCTTTTACGATTTCGCCGACTTTTTGGGCATTCAAAAGTATCGTTTTTACTTCTTTGGCAAACAACCCTTTCTCGTAAGACTTCTTCGCGGACATAAACGTGTATTTTATTTCACTCTTGTCTAGGGACTCTAAAAGCAGGCTGGTCATGTGTTCCCCAAAACTATCATGGCAACCATACAAGTCTGGAATCGACGTAACTGGGTACCCCAAATATTCACTCAACGAGTCTGGCAAACCAGCCGGAACCTTTCTCAGTCCGTCTAGGTCGTCGGCGAATGCGATGTATTCTGATTTATATCCTTGGTCCTGCAACGCCAACGTTACCGCATATGAGCGGGCACAATCCGCAAAACTGCCAATATGTGGAAAACCAGAAGCACCTAGACCGCTTTCTGTTCTTATCAGGTCCATGTTTCTGCCTAGTTTTTGTTCCCGTTCCACAATTTTTACTGCTGTTTTGTCGTACCACGTTCCGTGTCCAATAATCTTTTCAGACATAACTCAGGTTTCCTTTCTAGTCACGTAACAGTATTTTGTTAGTTAAATAAAAACATAAAGCGGGTTACCACATTTTTTGGTTGGAACAAGCGTTTCAAAAACTGAAATGGCTATGCCGCAGTGTCCCTTAATTTAATGTTTAACCACAATGTTTCTTGGTCGAGTAAAATGATGAAAACAAGTCGAATTGCAATCGTTATGATTTTGGCAAGTATTGTATTAATTGCTGTACCTGCTTCAGCTGGACTGTATACACGAACAGACAGTGACCGCGCGGAAAGGTTTGTGGAAATTGCTGACCGCGCACAAGACCAAGTTGAAAACTTGATTGGTTTAGTTTCTTTGAATCTCACACTTATTGAGGATGCTGGTTTTCTTGACGACTTTAACGCTAATGTTACCCTGTTTACTCAGGGACAAGAAAACGTAACAAATGCGTATGAGTGTCTAGCCCTTGAAGACTACGACGGCGCAATCGCAAACGCAACAGCAGCACTTGAAACCTTCAGAGAAGTTCTAAGTTCAATTCATTATATCATGCAAGAATCTGGACTGGCAAGAGGCGACATAATTGAATGTCAAGGACTCCTAGTTGCAATGAACCGCGCACTAGACCGAATCGACAACCTAAGAGACCTACTCATACAAACCGATGACCCCTTGTCTGAAGATGTTATTGAAGCACTTTCGTTGTTGGACGAAGCTGAAACATACCTGGACATCGACACCGCAAAACAGTGGCTTTTGGATGGAATGGTAACAGAAACCGCCCACAACTTGACAGTTGCTAATTCGTTGATATCTGATGCACATCAAATCGTTAAAGACATCGCCAAAGACTTGAACCTTCGAAGAATCAACAACTTTGTTGGTCAAATGAGTCGAGTGCGGGAACGTTTCCGGGAACGGACTCAGTATGCTGGTGGCGAAGGCATAGATGTTGACGCAGTTTTACAGCAACTAGGTTACGAGAACATGACCCAGTTCGAGAGTGCTCTGCAGAATATGACCCAGAACGCTTTTGATGCGGGTAACATAAAAGATGTTATCCAAGGTTTAAGGCAAGTTAGCCGCACAATCAGGGATGCAGACCACGCACTTACACAGGAAACTGTTCATTACAGGGCTCAGCACGGTTTTGGTCAAAGCAGCAACGGAAACAGTAGCGGTAACGGTAACAATGGCAGCAACGGAAACGGTAACGGACAAAGCAGTAACGGTTCGGGCAATTCCGGCAACGGAAACAGCCCATAACCTCTTATTTTTTTATTTTTTAAGTTCCACTTGATTTTCTAAACCAATTTTTTGTATAGCAACTATGTCAAGTTTTTCAAGTCTTCTAACCAGTCTCCAAAGGCTTGTTCTTGGTATCTGAGGAAAACGGTCACGTATCTCTGCTTCGAAGGCTTTGCCGCCTTTTTCGGCTAAGAACTGGATTACCTCTTTTTCTTCATCGTTCAGTTGCTCATGGGACTTTATTACATTCTCTGGGTTCGGTCCCTTTTTTTTACGAAAAAACAGGAGAGCAACTACTGCAGCAATAGCAACTACCACAACAACAATGTATTCGACAGGGAAATGGTTAGAGTCATCAAACGGGGTACCGTCAACCGTGAAATCTGATGTTTGTCCATCAATTTCTACACTGTATGTTCCGGGGTCCTCTTTAGTGACTTTGAATTCAACAGTTGTTGAGCCGCCCGCGTCTAGGGTTACCGTTTTTGTTTGCTCTGTAACGTCGTTTATTGTTAACGGAACATCATAGTTGCCTTTTTGTGTGCCCGTGTTTGTGACTTTTACTGTTACTGTGACTTCACCTTGGTCGTTTTTGGTTATTTGGATGTCTGTTAGTTGAAAGTCTGTGGGTGCCGTGATTGGTAACGTGTAACTTATTTCCCATTGGTCTGGGAACAAGGTTAACGTTATTTGGGTTCCTTGTGTGTCGATTGATGTTGGCACGTTGTTTAGGTAAACTATTGTTGTGTCTTCTGGCAGCAAAACTGTGACGTTGTCTGATGTGTTCAAAATAAGGCTCCAAACGTCAAATTCTTTTGTTGTCAACGAGTGTGTATCATACTGTATGGATACCCCTGTTGCACCTAAACTGAAAACGTCGATGTTTGTTCCCGTTATTTCGTAGTCCAGAAATGTTTGGTTTTCGTCAAGGACAATAAGGTTGTCGATAGATGAACTAAAAAGTGGAACAGTTACATCAGGAAACGTTTCATTCACTGTCAACGTTTGTGTAACGTGTACCACGCCATCTCTGTAGACTTGGATGTCTGTGGATTCAACGGTGAACCCTGTTTCTTCATCAGCATACACGACTACGCTGGTTGCTAGGACCAGTAATGCGAAGAACACAAACGCTGTTAACCTAGCATCATGTTTCATAAGTAAACTCACGTAAGACATATGGTACTGGGTACTATAAATAAAAATTGTGAACTCGAAATAACGGGAATGTTATTAACATTCAACACACTAATGAACCTAGGTTGGGTGAAATTACATGGGGGACGATGAGATTTGGCATTACATTCTGCCGTTTCCGTTAGATGCGGAAAAACGTAAGCTAATCTGGAGTGTCCTTCAATCCAAAGTAGGAAAAAGCCTTCTGATTAACATTAAACTTGATGGACGAACCTACCAACGGGACTTCATCAATGGAACATCCTACTCCAACAAATCGATAATCGTATACCTCAAACGCATGGTCTCCGCGGGAATACTGCAGCAGGGAATGGAACAAATCTCAACCCGAAAACGCAAAGTACGAATAAAATGGTACATCCCCACAAACCTTGGACGCTGGTTTATACTGTTCCTGAAACCAACCGAAGAATTTCCGCCTGAACTGGTAAAGAAAACAATCGAAGAAATCCTGCATGTCTACGCACAAAGCATCGTGGAAGTATGCCAAAACTTCGAAATCAACATAGATGTATTCGACAAAATCTTAGCTGAACAACGCAAAAACGAAACAGAAGAAAAATAAAACAAAAAACTCGCACACAAACAGCGAGTCAAAGTTTCTTGACAAAAATATTTTTATTATCTACTGAATTGTACATTATTCAAACGGAAAGGAAACTTATTGTTGAAGCCAATAGAAAAAAATGTGAATAAATTTTTAATTATTTGTCTTTTTCACTTAATACTGATTGTGTCTTTTACTCCACTTGTTAATGCTAACCAAGTTGCGGATATAACCCCACCACAAACAACCCCCACAATCACAATATACTCACCAGTAAACGGTGCGCACTATTCTGAACAAAGTATCCCTTTAGCTTTCGACGTCCAAGAACCATCAACATGGCCTGGTTTGATTTTTGATTTTCTTAACCCCAGACCACACATAAACTGGATAAAATATAGTTTAGATAACTCAGAAGAAGTTAATACACCTAGTACAACAACTCGCGATAAAAACACCTACTTATTTACTTACCATTGTGAGGATACATTAAAGGGGTTATCAGTTGGAAAGCATGAATTAAAAATTTCATTAAGTTATTCAACTCCACTTGAACAAAATATCGGAACAGAATATCAGACAAAATTGAAATCACTGACTGTATACTTTTCAGTGGACGATACTACATCTCCTGCTGTTTTCTTAACAAGTCCGTCCAACACAACTTACACTGAAAACATGGTCAAATTGCAGTTCACAATTAATGAATCAGCTTCAGTTGGGTACATCTTAGACGGTCAAGAGATGATTTCAGTTACGCAAAATCCAACCCTGATGCTGTCTGGATTATCAGACGGAACTCACAGCATCATGCTTTATGCACAGGACGAATCAGGAAACATTGCAACAACACAAACTGTTTACTTTACGATTGATACACTTGAAACATTCCCAACACTTTGGGTTTTGGTAACAATATTTGCGTTGTTAACTCTCATATTTGTGATAGTCTTCATAAGTTACAAAAGAAAAAAGGGGTAAACTTATAACTGCAGCTTGCTGCCGCAGCTACCGCAGAACTTGCTTGTGGAAGGATTCTCTGTTTGACATTTTGGGCATGTAACCTTTTGTGGCTGCATTGCTGAACCACAGTTGCCGCAAAACTTCATTGTTTCTGGCATTTCTGCCCCACATTTTGGGCATTTGATTTTAGGTGTTGGTGCTAGGCTTTTTCCGCAGTTTCCACAGAATTTGGTTCCAACAACGTTTTGTGAGCCACAGTTTGGACACATTACTACCTGTTGCGGTGCACCATTTCCTTGGGTCTGCTGTGGTTTCATTGCTTGTCCTAACGCGGTTCCCATTGCAATTCCGACACCTGCGCCTATACCTGCGGCTGCGGCTCCACCGCCTCCTTCTGGTATCTCTGCGGTTGTTTCCTTCATGTACTGCATTGCCATTGCCTGTTGTCCCATAGTTGTGGCAAAACGGCGTGCCTCTTCAGGTATCTTTACACCTTCAAAGACGGCGTCAATAATTTTAATTCCGATACGTGCGGCTTCGTCTTTTATTATCAGAGATACCTTGTCTGTGGTTTCGTCAACGTTTTTGACTACGTTGAATATGTCGTGGTTTGCAAACTCGTCGATGACGCGTTCGTTAATGAATCCTCGAATATAGTTTTCAATATCTGTGGATGTGCTTGCTCCGCGGTTGCCAAAGAACTCGATTACAAACAGTTTGGGGTCTTCCACCTTGTAGAGCAGATAACCAAAGTAACCCAGTTCTGCTTGATACTGCAAAGAACCGCTCGGTGCCGAGTATGCTTGCCCACCAAATTTGCCTTTAAATTGGCTGTTACTCACAAAGATTACTTCACACTCGAAGATGTCCCCGATTATCTGCAACGCTTTGAGTGCGCCTGTTAGAAGCGGAACATTGTTGCTGGTAATTGTGTGTCTGCCGGGTCCAAAAATGTCGTAGGCTTTTCCGTCACGAAAGAATATTGCCCACTGGTTCTCTTTTACGACTACTTGGCTTCCATACTTTAACGAAAGATTCGGAAATCTGTATGCTACATCGTCTGCAGCCGCAAAATCCCATGATACTTTCTCTATTATCGGCATTTTTTATTCTCCTTTAAACCTCTAATGGTCTGAACTGTTTTTCACGTTCATTCCATTTATCCTCAACTGAGAGTAATAAACTCTTAACATTATTCACTTCCGCGGATACGGTTTCCCAGTTCTCCGCGTCTGTTTCGCTGCGGGCTTTTTCAACGGCAGCTTTTAGGTTGTCTATTTCGGTGCCGACTGCTTTATCGTAGTTGAATATCCGCGCTAACTCGTTTTCGCGGATGTGTCCTTTTCGGTCCATCAAACCTGCATAGCCGTAATCTGCGTGCCTTACTTTTTCGGTGACACGGTCTAAGACTTGAATCACTTTTTTGTAGTCTCGGCTTGAGCCTGCACCTGCATCTAATGCTGTTAGGTACAGGTCTTCCCAGACGTGTCTGAGGTCGCGTAAGGTTGCGTAGTAGTCATCTCGGAGTTTTTTGTCTAATTCTCTTAGGTCTTCTTTTGTTCCGTAACCTAATGTTAAAAAGTTCTGTATTTTACTGAGTATTCCTTGTTTATCTTTCACTTTATCGATTGTTTCGCGTTCTGACAAATAACTAACCCCCAAAATCTTGTTGTTCCAATTAATGTGTGTAGATGTTTAAGATAAAACTTATTGACCTGTAACCTAGTGCGTTAAAGTTTATCCCCAAACCCAAACAGACATTCCTTCTCACGCACTCCCACGAATACACCCGTACGTCCCCGCCCGCGTGTGTGAGCAGTCAGTCACTCAGTCACACTCACTCACCCACGCAAACAAAAAAGTAAATGAAAGAAAAGAGTGGACTCCGAGAACCGCTAACCCAAGTTAAGAAACTGCTCTTAGTTTTTTTCTAAAACCAACAACCACCAAACCTGTGGTAAAGAACAATGGTAAAATTATCCATGCTGGAAACTCTGGAATATTCGGTGCTGTTTCGACTGGTTTAATCAGTGGGTGTTCATCTACATATTGTAGCATAAATTGTTTTTCAGTTCGGTCATATAATACATAGGTTGTGTCGCCTATGCCGTTTTCATCTGTGTCCGTTCCTTTATAGCCGTCATAATAATTCATATCAAAAGAAAACTCTGCGGGTAACATAATCCATAATGAAAAATTACAGAAGTTATTCTCAGTAACGGTTTTTTCACCAATAACTGCTGAAAGATAAGAAGGAATCAAAAATGTTTGTCCATCTATGTTATTTTCTATAGAATTGTGTTTTATGAGAAACTCCCCATCCATCATATGTATCCCAATGGCGAAATTTCCAAGGTAATTGTCGACAACACTGCAGTTAGTTGCAAAATCAAGTAATAATGGACACCGAAATCGAATGATTCGAAAATTTTTGATGACAACATTAACTATTTGTTTACGAGAATAATCTGAACCTCTGCCGTTTGAGATGTCTATCCCAATATTAACATCATCTTTACCATCAAGCGTATAACCCGCACCATCAAGAACAATATTTGACCGCTGAACAATAATCCCAACAGCAGACAGATTACCCGTTAATGTGTAAACATTCCCGTCTCTTTGAATCTTATCTGTCCCCTCCACACTTCCATCGGTTCTGATGTAGATTGTTTCTTGACATTTCACTTCTTGGGAAAAACATACAAAAACAGCAGAAAAGACAAGTAACAAAACTAGTGCTAATCTGATTTTCATAATTTACAACTAAGTATTAATCGATTATTTGAGGAAAAAAAGGTTTTTATCAAGAAACTTTGACTAGATGTTTTTTTGTGTGTTTTTTTCTTGTTTTTTCGAGAGAGCGTTAGTAGGAGAGTAGGCGCGAGTAGGGGAGAGAGTGTTAAAGCGTAGAAAGAAGAGAGTTGTTGGGTTTGGGGTTAAAGTTTATCTTTTACCCACCTTAACAGAAAATACGGGTACTTCATCAAAGAAACAACATACATGCAGTTAATCGAACAGTTTTGACAAAAATCCCATTGCCCACACTGCTCAATTATCTCATGAACCTTCTCAGACTTCAAGCCGTCTGCGAGGCTTTGGTCTTTGTTGATTACCGTTAACGTGAAAAACGGGCAAGGCAATGCAACCGACCCATCAGGCTTTAACGAAACCGTGCTCGACGCAGAAGAACACCTGATAACGTTGTTAAATCCGCCTTGCGACTGGAACTTGAAGTAATCGCTTTCAAAATGTATCTTTTTGTATTGCTTTTTCTCTTCCCTTAACTTCGCCAAAACCGTGCTGTTCTCGTTTACCTTCAAGTCCTGTGTCTCGGTTACGTCCACAAACTCTCTTGGCACGTTATCTACGCACGAGAAATGGATTGGCAACTCCAACGATTTCGCAAACTCGATTGTGTCATCTATGTACTCAAACGTTTCCTTAGTGATAACCGACAGCAAGTCAAGTTCTACACCCGCTTTTTTTGCGGATTCTATGTTGTGTTTAACCGTTTCAAAGGCGTTAACGCCTCGGGTTCGGTTAAATGTCTGCTTATCATTTACATCAAATGAAACCGCCAACGCATCAGTATGTTTTGCGATTTCATCTAACCTTTTATCCAACAAGACTCCGTTCGTAACCAAACCAGTGAATAACCCGAGTTTGTTGGAAAACTCTAACAGTTGACCGAGGTCTTTTCTTAGAAGCGGTTCTCCGCCAGTAAAACTTGAAATCGAGCAACCCAAATCCCAGCATTCATACAACCGCTGTTTGATTTGCTGTGTTGTTGCCTCGTTTTCGTAGAGGTTTTTTCTCCAGATGTTGCAAAACGTGCATTTCATGTTACATTTGTATGTGCACTCGTAATGGACAAACATGGGGTGAACTGGTTTTTCGTTAAAAAACGTGTGCACACGTGAACGCAGAAAACTCCCTATCAGGTTAATTTTACTTGGCACAGATACGATTCTACTGTTTTCCTTTTTTAAATTTATCATATCCCCGTTTATGTTCGTTATAAATTCAGGCAAACCAAAAATCGCTTAGATTATATGCACACGCAGAGTTGTCCTTGCCCTTTCTCAAAACCTATTACCTTTTTGGTCCAAAACTTGCGGTAAATGTTAGTTTTTTGAGAAAAGTTTACGTATGAATATTTTCGTCAAATAATACACAAATAAACGTAATCGAGGTGCCTTGGTGTTCTTTCACCTGTTGACGACAACTAACTGCGACCTGAAATGCCGATACTGCTACGAAGAAAGCTGCGACGACATGGACGCAGATTTTGGTGACTTCAATATAGATTACGACGTTCCTGCAGAAATCACATACAATATCGGTACCTTGGTTGAGTTCATCAAAAAAGACCCCGAAGCTGTACTGATTTTTTACGGCGGAGAACCCATGCTGTGCATCGACAAGATACGACAGGTAATGGACAACGTTCCCGCTAAGCAGTTTAACATCCAAACAAACGGGTTACACCTGCATATGCTGGAACCAGAATACGTGAAAAGGTTCTCAACCATATTTGTTTCCTTAGACGGCGACCAAAAACTGACCGATTACTACCGCGGAAAAGGCGTTTACCAAAAAGTAACCCGCAACCTTAACCTTATCCGAAAAAACGGTTACACTGGAGAAATAATCGCAAGAATGACCCTGATGGAACAAACAGACATCTACAAACAGGTACAGTGGCTGCTAAACAACCCCGATTTCACGTTTTCTTCGGTTCACTGGCAACTGGACGCGGGTTTCTGGAAAACAGATTTCCCAAAACGAGAGTTCGAAAAATGGGTCAAAAAAAGCTACAACCCACAGATACGAAAACTCGTAAACCAATGGGTAAACGTGATGCAAACCGAAGGCAAAGTACTCAAACTATACCCCTTGCTGGCTGTTATGCAGTCGCTTTTGTTAAACGAAAAAAGCCTGCTGCGGTGCGGTTCTGGTTGGGCAAACTACAGCATCCAAACAGATGGAACCATAATGCCCTGCCCCGCCATGAACGGAATGAAAGACTACTACCTTGGGCATATCCAAGACGCGCACCCGTTAAAGCTGAAGCAGGTCTTTGTTGAACAACCCTGCACCAGCTGTGACACAATACATTATTGTGGTGGACGGTGCCTTTACGCCAACATAACAAAACAGTGGACCAACCAACAATACAGTCTGGTCTGCGACACCGTAAAAAACATGGTAGACGCCCTGAAAAATGCATTACCAAAAGTAAACGAACTGATTGACAACAAAACAGTCAAACTCTCAGACTTTATGCACCTCAAATACAACAGCTGCGAAGTCATCCCCTAAACTTTTGACAGTGCAAAACCTTTATTCTACCAATACGATACGTCAAATCAATAAAATATTTCATCAGGAGATGGCATGAAATGAGTACACAACCAAAACCAATCGAATATTCGCGTTCTCCAGCACCTTTCGCGTTTTTCATATTACTTTCTGTAATATTTTTTGTCTTAACAGTGTTCAGTCTGCCTGAACCAGCAGCATATTTGTTTGGCCTATTAGGCGTAGTATCCCTGTTTCCGTTACCCGCAACCGTTGCAATCAACAAAGAATGGGAAGAAGCCATAATACTAAGGTTCGGCAAATTCCAGCGTCTTGTCGGACCGGGATTCTTCTTCAAATGGCCATACGTTGAAACCTTCCTTAAACAGGACAAACGAATAATAAACCTGGACATTTCACGCCAAGAAGTCATGACCAAAGACAACATCAGCGTAACCGTAGACGCCGTAGTATTCGTGAAGATTGTGAACACCAAAAACAGTCTAGTTAACATCCGAAACATCTGGGACAGCGTAATGAAATACGCCCAAACAACAATGCGCGACGTAGTAGGCGACGTAGAACTCGACGAACTCCTAGCCCGCCGAGACGAAGTCGCAGAAAAAATCGCAAACATCGTAGACCGCGAAACAGCAGACTGGGGAGTAGACATCATCTCAGTGAAACTGCAAACCGTAGAACTACCCGAAGACATGAAACGGGTAATCGCACGCCAAGCAGAAGCAGAACGCGAAAAACGTGCAGTAATAATCAAAAGCGAAGGCGAATTAACCGCAGCCGAAAACCTGGAAAAAGCAGTGAATAAAATGAGCAACCGCGCAATGTACCTGCGGACTCTTTCTAGCCTAGAGGACATCAGCTTTGACCAAAGCAACACAATCGTTTTCGCTATACCAATGGATATCGTTAAAGGCGAAGTCATCGGATTATCAGCGTTTGCCGAAGCAAACAAAGCAATCAAAAAGATCAATAAAACCGAAAAACAAGAATAAAAAAATAAGACGGGGTTTTTTTTTGGCCCCGTAATCTTTTGTTTAGATCAATGCCAAGCCGATGCCGATTCCAATCAGTCCAAGTATAAAGCCGACTACCAGCAGGATAATTATAGCCAGAACCGAAACAACAAATGCTTTCACCCAAGTTGTGTCAAAGAAATGCTTCACCAAACCAAGCCAAAGTATAAGCTGAATAAGCAACGCAATGATACCAATGATTTCAAAGTAACTGAAAACTGCGCCAATCAAAGTACCAAGAACAACAATCCAAATAGCATCAACAAACTTTGCATGATCTTTCTCCACAAGTGCTCTACCTGCAAGCCAAAACGCCGGCGCCAAAACTATGATCTTTATAACAAGGTCAATTAGCAACGCATCAAGATTAATTGCCATTACATCTCCTCCTTTAAACAAACAACTGTTTAACCAGATTTCCTTTTAGCTTTTATCATACAAAATTAAACACAAAATAAAACCAAACAAAAACAAAATTGTTCGTAATTGATAACCGATCATAGGCCAAATTTTTTGCGAAACACGAAATTGCTCAGACACCGGAAAACTTTTTCAGCCCGCCACCTCAAGCGGTTGGTAGCCGCAGGCTGAACATCTCGGCCGTAGCCTTGATGCGTACACCTCGACTCCATCAAACCCATCTTCTATGGGAGCTTTCGTCCATGACTGAGGCCTGTTACCAGGTCTCGTGTCAGGGAATGGTCGCCTCGTTTCAGGAGTGGCTTCGAGCTTAGATGCTTTCAGCTCTTATCCACGACAGCGTGGCTGCCCGGCAGTGCCTTGTCAGACAACCGGTAAACTAGAGGCTACAACGTTCCGTTCCTCTCGTACTGGGAACCCTTTCCCCTCAAGCGACCAACACTCCCAGCAGATAAAGTCCGACCTGTCTCACGACGGTCTAAACCCAGCTCACGTTCCCTTTTAATAGGCGAGCAGCCTCACCCTTGGCCCCTTA